>JAJZIP010000278.1 GCA_021810525.1 Actinomycetes bacterium
TGATTTGAGCTACTCGGCTCAAATAAGGTTTCTAGATCCAGGAATCGGCTGCGGGTGGTTCTGTGCCATAGGCGTCAAGCCAAGATATGACAGGGTTTCGTAGGATACCGAGTTTTTCAATCTCGGCTTCTACAATGTCTCCTGGCTTTAGATAAAAGTCAAATGGGTTATCCCTACTTGCAGCTACTCCAGCTATTGTTCCTGTAGTCAGTAGGTCCCCAGCGCTATATATCTGCGGTGAGTGATATGCGACTAGCTGGGGGATAGATACAGACATGTGGCTGGTATTTGACTTCTGGCGCACTTGTCCGTTGACTCTTAGTTCCATCTCCAGGTTATGGGGATCGTCAATTTCGTCGGCAGTGACAATGTAGGGTCCGATAGGACAGAAAGTGTCTATTGCCTTTGAAAATGAAAACACCCCGCTTTTCATTTCATTTCGCTGGATGTCACGTGCGGTTACGTCATTGAAGATCAGATAGCCAGCAATGTGTTCAAGTGCTTGGTCTGAAGAGAAGAACTTTCCAGGCTTTCCGATCACAATCGCCATTTCCAGTTCATAATCGAGCTCTTTGGTCAGCTGCTCCGGATAGACGATTGGATCTTCAGGTCCAATGATGGCGTCAACATTTTGGAAAAAGACGATGCCTTTATTTACCGGGTGAGACCAATTGACTCTTTCTAAGTCTTCGTGATGCTCTCGAAAATTTCCCGCGGTGTGGAAAAACTTCTTGGGAGTTATCGGTGCCCGGAGCTTTACCTCACTTAGAGGGAAAGTGATTCCGGTCTCGCTGACATTTTGGCCTCGCTCAAAGTACTCACGCATGGTTTGACAGTCGAATTCCACCACTGTATCTCCATCGATTCTTCCCACCCTACCTTCATTGAAGGTCACTAATTTCATTTTGCCCCCCGTGTGTGTTTTACTCTGTGAGAGTGACTTTCACAATATGGATAAAGATAGCACTGGAAATATTCCACTGTCAAGAAGCGAATTAATGTAATCAATTATTTTATAAACCACTGGGAATTTGCCTGGAATCAGTTGTCGCATTTGTCAGAGAATCGTGCAGTCGAGTTTCCTTATTGACCTGACATTAACAAAATAGCTGGTTATGCCCTATGTAATTATTTGCTATAGGTTGGTATGAGAGCTACAAGATCGGATCAGGTAAAAAATTCTTTACTTGCTTGACAACTCATTGCAGTCGTGTAACACTGAAAGTGACTTTTACAGAGTAAAACTAATGGACATTGTTATTCGATTGGGGGCTTGGTGGAATCTGATAATTATCGCGAAAATTCATTGGATTGGCTCGGACTTGCAGGGGCAAGGGTTCTAATTGCCGGGGTGGGTGGTATCGGAGGAGCGTGTGCAAAGGCTTTTGACAAAGTGGGAGCAAAGTTAGCGGTTAGCGATATCAGTGTTTCTGGAATGGCTCACCTTTGTGATGATCTGTCATCTTCGGTAGTTCAAATCGAAGCTGATGCAACCCAGCCGGAGTCCGCCAATGCGATAATTTCTGAAGCAATCGAGGCTCTTGGCGGCTTGGATGTCTTTGTTCATGCAATTGGTATAAACCTACGCAAGCCGGTGCTTGAGTTCAACCCAGACCAGTGGCGGAGAATCCAGAGCATCAATTTAGATAGCGCTTTTTATCTGTGTCAGGAGGCAGGCCGAGTTATGACGGCTAACCGATATGGGAGGATTGTAATCGTCTCTTCAGTGTCAGGCTTATTGGCCCACTCTGACCATGCCCCTTATGCTGCTACCAAGGGAGCAATAAACCAAATGATGAAAGTGATGGCCAGGGAATGGGCGCCTATGGGAGTGACCGTGAATGCGATAGCCCCCGGTTATGTAGAGACAGAACTAACTAAAGATTATCTGGATAGTGGCGGCCACAGAGAGGAACTTTCTTCGCTGGTGCCGGCTGGGAGGTTGGGAACCCCAGAGGAGATGGCTGGTCCTGTTTTATTTCTGTCTTCTGCCCAATGCTCGTTTGTGACTGGTCATGTGCTTTATGTAGATGGCGGGCGAACACTGGTGTAGATCGGTGGTTCGAAACTTCGAGCGACAATGGGAATTTATATGGTTGATTATTTATTACGAAAGGGGTAGAGATGAGCGACGCAAGACAGTTCAGGCCGGCAGTTTTTCCTCAGATAGCATATCCTAGGTTCAAGGATAAGTGGGTAATGGTGACTGGGGCCGGAACCGGTTTCGGTTCTACCTTGGCCCAGAGGGCTGCGGCTGAGGGGGCCAATGTAATAGTGCATTACAACCGTTCTGAAGATGGAGCGAAGAGGACTGCTGAAGTCGTGGAATCCTACGGGGGCAAGTCCAAGATTTTCCGTGCAGACCTTCGAAGTTGGGATCAGATCAAACAGATGACCCAAGATGTGTGGGAGTACAGCGGAGGATTGGATTTGCTGGTAAACAACGTGGGGGACATTGCCACCGACCAGATGTCCTGGCGAGATATCAAAGAAGAGGTGGTGGACCGGGTGCTTGCCGTGGATATCAAAGGTACCATGCTTATGGTTCATGAGAATGGCGAGAGAATGCTGGCCAGAGGGCGGGGGGCAATAATCAATATTGCTTCGACTGTGGTGGTCAGAGGTAGCCCCCGTGCCCCACAATATGCGGCTGGCAAGTACGGAATTTTAGGCATTACCAAGTCGTATGCTGCCGCATTTGCGCCAATTGTGCGGGTAAATGCGTTCGGTCCGGGGTTTATGGAAACCGAATCAACCCTTACCCGGGAAGACTGGAACAATGGCCGTCGGGAAAGGGTTCTTTCTCAGACTCCAATGGGTAGGGTTCCCCCTCCAGAGGAGTTGGCGGCAGCCGCACTGTGGCTCGGTACTGCAGAAGCCTCACATATGACTGGGAACTTCATTATGTGTGATGGCGGTTACTCAATGATAGGTGCATAGGTTGGCAGAAGCTGAGGTTCCAAGGTTGGCAAATCTGAACGGTAGGGCAACCTTGCTTTGGAACCAGGGTAGCGCTGATGTCGAAAGAGCTAGTATAGGCAAGTTCAAATCAGATCCACAGGAGCTTTTGAGAGAGTGGAGTAGGTTTCAGGATTGGGCCCTAGGTGCTGCGCCTGATGAAGAGGATGTAACTAACATGGCCCTGCTGGGGCCGCCTGTACCAGCTCCCAGCCAGGTCTTTGCAATAGGGCTGAACTATCGGGATCATGCATCTGAGGCTGGATATGACACCAGCGGATACCCCCAGGTATTTACCAAATTTCCCAGTTGTTTGAGTGGACCGTTTTCCCCAGTAGAAGTAACTAGTCCTAGGCTTGACTGGGAGGTCGAGCTTGTAGTGGTGATTGGTCAGACGTGCAGCAGGGTAGGTGAAGAAGCGGCGTGGTCCAAAGTTGCGGGTTTGATGGTGGGTCAGGACCTATCGGCTCGAGACGTACAGCTTTCTGGCTCTGCACCGCAGTGGAGTTTGGGAAAATCCTATCGAGGGTATGGGCCGATTGGCCCATGG
>JAJZIP010000279.1 GCA_021810525.1 Actinomycetes bacterium
CCTGGGGTGATCGAATCAAATCTGAAAATATATGATCGCCCCGCCCTGATGCCAGTTGCTCTAAAAGTGTGGGAACTTCGGGAAGCATCCCCGCATCCCCGATCATCTTGAACCGTAAGAGCATCCCAGCGAAAAGTTGGACCACTACTGCGTGAAAGCGCAACCCTGTTTCGAACTCATCTACGGTCGGCCATATGCAGCCAAGGGTTTCAACTAAATTGTTACCCCCAGCGGGGAAGGCCGATACCAGCATATCTATTAGAGCTAACTTGGTGAGAGTGTCGTCTTCCAATGAGAGTTCTGATACCGATAGCAGGTGCATTGCTAATGCCAGAGCGGAAAAGTCTTCATTCCACTCTCTCAGCGCTGAAGCCCAATCTATTTTGTCACTTGGGAGCGGATCCAAAGTCTCGACTAATTCTCCGGTAAAAACCGACGGTATTGCCTCATCTAGCCATAGATCTACCGCCAGGGTTTTGGTATCAAAATCTGGTTCATCAATGTGCTCTACCGCTAAGGCATCCTGTTCTTTGCTATCTTCATCAAGGAGACCTATTGGCTGGTATAACTCAGGGTCTTCATCGATTTCAAATAGACTGTCGTCAACGATGCTGTCACTATCTTCAACATTGTCGTCGTACTCAGAATCATCTTCTATGTTGCCTTCAACATCATCTTCGACATCATCTTCAACATCGATCAGACTCAGTGCAGCGTCAAAAAGCCTCTTCTCAAGTATTTCTGCATCCAGGTCATCTCGAACGAACAAAATGTCGTACAGTGTGCGATGCAGCGATTCCACCAGGTCTACATCTGGAGTAAAGAAATGCTGGTTGGTATATAAGATTTCGTAAGCGAGATCCAGAGTAATTATGTCGCCAATACAGGCTTTACCTACAAGGTCAACCGACTCAGCTTGCCCATCGCCACTTGCGGCGGTTTCAGCGGCTATGGAAAGCAGCTCGGTAAGATTCAGTATTTCGTTGCCACAAAGTCGTTGCTGTAGATCTTCTCCCAAGGCTCGAAGTTGTTCCCAGCGCTCAATAACCACTGGATGAAATACTGAGCCGACATCAGGAAGCTGATCTGTTACCAGATCAAGTGGCGTTAACCATGCAGGTAGCCCAAACGTCCCAACTATATCATCGCTCGTTTGCGGCGGAAGCGATATCCAAAGCCCCTCGCCGGATCCTAGGACTGGGAATAGATCGGGAACACTTTTGGGGTCGAGCACGAAAATATAAATAGTTCCCTCGTGTTTGAGAACTGGCACCTTGGCTAGTCGTCCAAAAACACTGTTGAGTATCCGTAAATCTCTCGTAGCCAGAGCATTGCTGGCGTTCATAACCAGGTGGATACCTTGAGTGCGATCCGCCTCATCTGAGACGAAATGGGGATTTGCCACACAGGAGTTGTCTCCGCACGCGCACTTGCCGCCCATGCGGATATATGCCAGCTCTACCTGGAACCCAAGTCTGCGATAAAAACTCCGCAGGCCAATCAGTAGTGATCCTAAAGAACCGACCTCGAAGTCCGGCATTGCACCCATTCGACACCTTCATATGTTGTTTACAGATATAGTTAGGCCGAATTTTGGCCTAACTATATGTACATGAGCACAAAATTTCCACGCCGCCGCAACAACAACTGGATCCCATTCATTCGAAACCAGACCGTCCTGACTGCCACTGGTGCAATCCTAGGAGTGCAGTTGATTCACAACCTGGCAGTTCAGCTCCTTGTGGGAGCGGTGCTGATTATTGGTAACAGCGTCCCCTATCGTCACCACATTGCCACTGAATGGATGATGATTTGGGTGAAAAAACATTGGAGCAAGGCACAGGAAATGCTTCCGTGGATCAAAAAAACTCACACAATCGCCAACTCCCACCTTACCCACACCATGCGCCTGGGGGCTGCGGGTGATGTGTCAATCATCCGAATGGACTCTCGCACTGGCACTATTTGGTTCGATGATCATGGCGCTGAAAACCGTCTGTGCTGGATTGGGGTATGGCTAATACCAGCTACAAGCCACTTGCTTCTTTCCTCTGAAGCCGAACAGCAGTCCACGCTGATGCAGTGGGGGCGGCTCCTATCCTCAATCGCTGGCCAATCAGTAAAGCGCTTGCAGTTCTTCACCGATGTGATTGTCACCGCTGCTGCTGGGCCAAAGGAGACCCTTCGACGATTGGAAGAAGAGAATCCCGATATTGATCCAGAGTTAGCGAAACGCTACCGCATAGTTGCAGACGAAGTTGGTGGCCAGGTTTACGACAGAAGGAGTTACCTGGTTGTCGAGTTTGCCAAAATCGGCCTCAACCAAACCGACTCACTGCGTCTTGCACTCGATCAAGCTGACCGGACTATACGTGGAATGGTCAAGTCAGCCCGCGCTCTTACGTCTGAAGAACTCACCGAGCTGATCAGTGGTGCCTTCAATCCCGATACCACCTTTTTGCGCTTACTTCTTGGCCTAAAAGATGGAGAGAGAAACGCGCTGGCTCCGGTGAAGTACAACGTTTCAACCACTCCAACATCCCTGGTGCTCCCGTATCATCTTTCGAGAACCTATGTGATAACCGAATTTCCACAGATGGCAGTAGCTGACACATGGCAACTGAACCTCCTGGGGGGAATACCGCCAAGTGTGGCAAGATACACGATTTCCTACATATGGGCGGTTACTGATCCGCAAATGGCGCTTCGTCAAGCAGAGCGGGAAGCAAACAAGGTGGAAATGGAAACCGTTACCCGTGCCGCTGGACGTGGTAACCAGCGCATCATGTCACGAGAGTATGCCGAAATAAATGCAGCTAGGGAAACTGAAATCGACCTCACCACAGGAGAAGCAATGCTAAAGGGCATCGCCACCATTACCATCGAGGCCGCAACCACCGAGTTGTTAGATATTGCAGAGACCTGGCTTGAGCGCCAGGCTGGAAACTCATTTATACGGATCCGCCGAACCGACCGCCGTCACGACGAAGGATGGGCTACCAGCCTCCCGCTTGCCATAATGCCTCAGTATTTTGAATCCCACACGCTTTCTACCCGCCAGGCACAATCTCTTTATCAGGCCCAAATTGCCGCCCCACTGAACGTACCTGGAATACTTATAGGGCGTGACGATCTCTCCGGTGCCCCTTTTTCATGGGATCCATTTGAGCTTTACGCTGAGAGCATCATCACGTCACCCATTGCTATAGTGCTCGGCAATGTCGGAACTGGTAAATCCACATTCTCAAAGCTTTTAGCATTACGAGGCACAGGGGTGCATGGATACGGCTTTTTCGCACTTGATCCCAAGGGTGAGTACCAAGACGTAGCTACAGCTCTCGGTTTGCCGTACATGATTCTCGCTCCCGGTCAAACCCGCATCAATCCCCTTGATCTAGATACTGCCAGCTCTAAGGCAACCATGTTGAGTATCTTGGCAAGCTCATCAATGGACTGTAACCTCACTCCAGATCAAGCAGCAGCA
>JAJZIP010000280.1 GCA_021810525.1 Actinomycetes bacterium
TATGACGGCACTATGGATATTGCAGACATTGACTTAGCGGGGATGTTTGGTGAAGAAGGGGTAGAGCTATTCAATGAGGCGGTGAATAGTCTTCCTGATGGTCATATCGTGGTCAATACTCCAGCGACCGGATCCCGAATGTTTGACGAGATACCTGGACTTCTTGAATCAACAGGCTGGACCACCCGTGCTACTTGGTGTTTAGCGATCAAACCCGACCGAACACATGACGGTGTGAATGAGGATGGATTATTTGAGTCGTTAGAACAAGGAATGCTAAGTGGTGTGACCAATGGCGGTGTAACCGTAGTGCGTCCTCTTTTCCAACAGGCATATCGAGGTCAGAAGTTTTGGTATGACAACTACGTGGAAGTGGCCGAGCAGGTTGGTCTGCATGAAATGACGATGAAGAAACTGCCGAGCAAATTATTTGATGCTGTCGCCAGGGACAGCCGCTCCATCCCGCAGCTAATAACTGACTTCAGTAACATCGATCCACTCACTGGTGCAAACATGGCACTGATCTGGCACGGTGTGAAGAAGTCTTTAGCAGAGACAGTTTTACTTGGAGATCCTATTCAGGTGGGTGACGTTGCTCCTATGACCAACAATATCCGTATTTACGGTGAAGGCGGAATAGCGGCGGCAATACTAGGCGGTGGAACTGCCGCAGTCCATGAACCCCAGGGTCGCGATGTTGCACCAAAAGGCGGAGGAAAGAAGTAAATGGATAAGCGATGCGAAGTCCAAAGTCAAATTGAACGCCTAAATGACCTACCTGGTGTTCCGTCGCTTGCCATGAATAGTGCAATAGCACTTTTACGCGGGTGGTATCAGAATTTCAAACCCACCGCTGAAGATATGAAGACCTGGATTTATCTCATGCGGGATCTCGATCCAGAATTGTTCATTCCAGCCGTTGAGGAGTGGGGGAGAAATCAGCCAGAGTGGGCTCCCACTGCTCCGCAATTTCGGCAGGTGGTGGAGCGACTTGATGCCGAGCGTCAACGGACGCTTCGGAGAACCGCCAATGTAGAGCGGCTTGAAAGCTCCAAACGTGCTGATAGGCGCATTCGCATAAGAACCCGTGAAAGGTAATCAGCAAAATATGGGTCATGCAGAAGGTTTCAGATTTGTCATAGAGACAGTTTTGATGGCGAACGAAAATTCTGGGGACTTCTGTTTCCGGTGCATACATATTAACAAAGACAAACGATGAGCGGATTAGCTCAGAGAGAGGATACTCAAATGGATATCAGTTGCCCAAGTTGTCACAGCGCTGTTTTTGATGCTGGAGACAAGTACGTTTGCGAGAAGATGGATCAATGCCCCGGTGATTTCAAGGTCTGGGGAAAGATTGCTGGTTACGTGATAACGCCAGAGGATCTTGCTATTATCTGCGTTGGAGAGGAAACCCCAGAGCGGGAGCTTACCTCTAAGGCTGGTAAGTCATTTCATGCCAGTTTGGTTTGGGATGCCAAAGAGCGCAAGGTTGCCTTCAAGTTCCAAAATACCCGTGAAACACTCGAAGGAGTGGTATGTCCGGATCATGGGTGCGAGATGCGCGGGTCGGAGAAGCGATATTACTGTCCGACAAAAATATCGGAAGACGTGTGGTGTCCTGTGGGTTCATGGCGAACTATGGGTAGCCACTTGCTCACCAAAGAAGAGTTGGCTGATCTGTTGGATGGGGTGCCGGTTGGGCCGTGGGAGATGAAGCGACGGGATGGTTCCGGTACTTATCAGGTTTTGGCCGAGTACGACTTCGATGACAACAGGGTGATCACGAATATTTATGGGGCTGCTTCCAAGGCTTCGTAGTCATAAAAAATCGAAAATGCAAGAATCAAACCTGGCGGGGACTGAGCAAAGTTGCCGCCAGGTTATGTATTAGAGCGATCCTTTGTGAAAGTGTTTTACGATTAGGGTCGGGAGTGCTGCGAAGTTTTTAGTCGACACGGTGGACTAGTGAGAGATCAAGATCAACGGTTGGAGCTGGGAATCGATTTGCAAATCGATCTATGACGGCCTTAACTGCAAGAATACAGCCACCGATATGAGGGATTACTTCAAGTCGTCTGCCCTCCAGTAGGATGCTGGCCGTGGTGAGTATGCCACCCTTTTCATAAGCATTAATCCAGTCAGTCAGGGGTTCCTTGGTGAAAGACCAGATATCGACTACCGTCCCTTACTTCAATTATTGGCCAAAGCACGGTTCTCCGTGGAAGCCGTATGAACTGTTGCGCGATGGTCGTTGGACAGTCTGAACAAGGGTCGAAAGTTTGAGCCCTATTTACTATCGAATCGACGGGAAATACATGTGATTGACCTAGTGTATGGCAGTTTTATTTCGGCTCATGTGTAAAATCTAATAGAGATACCGGGACATAAATACCTGGTAGTTTGTGTTGAAAATGCGAAATTTGGGTTAGCGGATGGTGCAGCGTCGCCCAAGAACAAAGCTCCCTTGCCGTGCTTCTAAGAAAATATCATCCTTGTGTGCGTGCAAGAACTGTCGTAGTTTCGTGACTGATGGCCAAACAGACGAATCGAGAGTGTTATAGAGCTGTTCAGCTGACATAGAATACGAGGAGAAAGCCAGTTCACGTAGGACTATTGCGATTGCGGAACGACACTCAGGTGGGGGAACTGCATAAGATCCTAGTTGAGATCTGGCTTGATTCATTTTAGCTGTTTCTTCCGTAAACTCGTTAAGTAGCATGCCTCCGACTTCGTGCGCAACTTTCCAAATGGTGTCTTTCCTCTGTTGCGATTGTTGCTTGTAGATGTAGGTTCCCCCAGCAGCGACCGCAACGAAGACTGCCCATGCCAAAGATCCAACTTTTTCAATTACCAATTTAATTCCAGCTCCCGTGGCAAGGATCGAAGCTGTTGGTACCACCGCTAAGGCCTCAATCGCGTCTTTGCCCTCTTTGATTCTGATAGTTGAAAGTACTGCGTCGCGCCCCTGAGTTGATGTCGTCACTCCAAGAGGAATGAAGTGGTTGTGGTTGCCAGTTAGCAAAATACAAGGGGATAGTAAGGCAGCTAATGCCGCGCATGGATAGTCGTCTGGATCAAGTTTGCGGACTTCAGTGGCTCGCTTATCCAATTTACGCAGGTTATCAGGCAAAGTAACGACTTGTATGTGCGGTAACCAGTCGAGGTTCAGGTGCTTCCTGAGGTCCGATTCAGAAACCTTTAATCCATGGGCAAATTCGGGCAATTTCCTCACAGTCTCTTTGAGTGTTTCGCGTTCCATGAATAGATTAATTGTGCCTTTTTGTGCGGCCCATATCATCGCAGGCGATCTGCCATTGCGAACCTGACCATCAAGACCAGTTCTAACGTAGCTTGTATCTAAGACTGCTAGTTGAGGAAGTCGCTGTAGTTCGCTAATCCGACGTACGTCTTCTACGTGTTCAGAGCTATTCAGTCTGCCGATAATTTCGAGAAGATTCGGTCTCTTTAACATTTCAT
>JAJZIP010000045.1 GCA_021810525.1 Actinomycetes bacterium
GCCTGCGCCATCCCCCGCGCCGCCATCTATGCCTGAATACCGGGGGAACGACCGCTCCGAGCCATTGGCTGCTCTGTCCCGATCCACGCTGACATACGCGGGACGCTCAGATCGCTGCTGAGATCCAATGCCGCCAGGGTTGGCTCGTTCGCACTGCGCCTCCAATGCCCGGACCTGCGCCCAGATCTCCTCGTCTGTGGGTTCCGGTACCCCGCCGCCGGGCAGGTTCTCCGGAATGAGCTTGCTCCAATTATTGACCAGAGCCATGGGAGTCAAAATCGCGTGCGGGAAGATCTTTCTGTAGAGTTCGGCTTTCGTGCGCACTTGCTCCGGGGTTGCCTCCAGTACCCGCAATTGCTTGCGAGCCGCGTTCAGCTGACCGCGTTCGTTTGTCGTGATGAACTTCAAATCCATCCGGCAAACTTCCGCAATCGCTTCGAACACCAAGTCCGGCTTGCGTCCTTTGCCCTCCCCTCCAAATGGCTGCCCCCCAGCCGCGCCCAGATTTTCTTCGCCAGAAACGGCTTGTAGTTCGTGTGATGCGGGAGTGGAATCTTCGAGCGCGAGATCGGCATCCTCTCCCTCCGCGAGAGCATTTGGGTTAACCTTGGGTTCCTTTGAGTTAAAAGCATTAATAGTGTCATTTTCAAACACCCGACATGATGGCGGCTGTTCTGTCTCAGATGGCGGCTGTTCACCCGTCACCATGACGCCTGTTCTATCGTCAACACCCGTCACCATGACGCCTGTTCTATCGTCAACACGCTTCCGAAAGTTTGCGTTTTCCGGCATCAGAAAGCGGTAGGTGTTGGACTTCCCAGGGCCATGCGAATCATCCACAACTTCCAATAGCCCGTCGGCGATCATCCGCTCTTTCGCGCGTTGAACGGTGCGAGCGGCGCATCGGGTCTTTTCTATTATTTGCTTTTCACTCATCCAACAAAGGTTGTTGTGCTTGTCGCTCACTACGTCGGCGATGGCCAGGTGCAGAATGAGCGCCGCGCCCTCATATGGGGAGTTCGCCCAGACCGATTTGATGGCATCCAGACTCATCGTGACCGCCTCCTCTCCCGCTCCGAATAGGGACTCGGATCGTCCTCAGGGATTATTAGCTTGTACATCGGGAGCGGAAGAATGGGTCTCCGCTCGTAGATAGGCAGCAGCAGCCCGTCGGCGATCATTTGCGCTATTGCGACCCGCAAGGTTTCGACAGAGCAGTGAGATCTCGCTGCGGTCCATTCCTCGTCCAGGTACAGGCACCGGTCGTAGTCGTTGTCCCCTTCCGACAAGACGAGATGAATGACTAGCATTTCTCCTGAGTAGGGAGAGTTATTGAAGACCCACGACATCGAGCTGACGCTCATCTCGTCAACCTCGCGCCGTTCGCGTGGATCTCGGCTTGCATTCTCATTTCGAGGTGTTCCATTACTGCCTTCCTATTCTCTTGGTTTCCGAAGTGGCCGAGCGCACGTTCTTGATGGTGATCCGTGTGGGCAGTATTTCAGGTGTCAGTAGCCGATATGTCTTGAACCGGCCATGGCTGTAGGAATCGTCTACAACCTCCAACAAACCCAGGGCGATCATTTCGGTCTTCGCCCTACGTACTGTGCGCACGGATCTCCGCGACATCTTGGCAAGCTCTTCGTCGCCTACGTGGATGCAGTAGTCATGCGTCCAGTCCACCGTGTTAGCGATGACGCAGTGTACGGTGAAAAACGGCTGTTCGAGTGGCGAGTTTTCGATAACCCAGGTAGTGGCGTTCGATGTCATGCAGGTCTCCTCTGGTTCTCTAATTTCCGTATCCTCAACTCTTCCTCGTTTCTTGCGTATTCCGCCAACTCTGCTCGCACCTTGGGCGGACCAGGGCGTCAATCAGTCGGGTATCGCTCACTTCGTGGCCCCGGCCCACGATCTTTTCAAATGTTGCAAATGTGTCACATATTGCCCCACACCCGACATATGTGCGCTGCGCTCCTGTTCTCTTCTCTGTCTCTTGCGATGAGTGGCGAGGCGGTTCTGATCTGAGTGTCGCAATGCTTCTGGCCCCGCCAAATCTGCGCGAGAAGGGGCGTTCCGACCATGGGTATCGTTCTTCATTTGGCCCCGGCCCACGATCTCTCTCCAAGTTCCTGCAACTCATTTGAATCCGAACACCCTTCCTGCGTCGATTAGCTCCGGCGGGCGTTTTAAGTTTGGGCATCGCATCGTGGATGGTCCCGCCGGAAATCTATGCACTCGATCTCCATATAGGTATTTATGCAAGGAAAACGCTCTGGTGGCTGTTTTTGGGGGTTCTGGGAAAAAACTTCAAAATAGCGAGATATTTTTAATTTGGTCAACGTCACGCCTGGTCCTCCAAGTACTTTCTCGGAGACTCCGGTGTGGCCTCGGCGAACGCTTTCACCGCTCTCGTCTGCCCGTCCGTCGGATCCTTTGGCACGTCGATCTCGATCGTGACCAACAGGTCTCCGCGCTCCCCCTTGCCGCGTCTTGGGAGTCCCTTGCCACGCGCTCTTAGGACGAGTCCCGACTTCGCTCCCGCAGGCACATCGAGCGAGACCCGTCCGTCAATTCCAGGCACGGTAATGGCCGCTCCGAGGACCGCTTCGGCGAAAGTGACCGGAACTGTCAGCAGCAAGTCCGAGCCCTTCTGCGTAAAGAAACGATGACTGCTCACGTGCACCGTCACGAGCAGATCGCCAGGCGACCCGCCGTTGCGCCCGGCATTGCCGCCGCGCTTTATCCTTATTTTCGAGCCGTCGTGAACGCCTGGGGGAATTCTGACCTTTACCTGTCTCTTCCTGTGCTCCGCCCCGACCCCGTGACAAGACTCGCAGATCTTCTCCGCGTGCTCCCCTCGCCCGCTGCAATCCGGACATGGTATCGATATCGCGAAGAAACCCTGGCTGACGGAGATCGAACCGGAGCCCTGGCACTTCGGGCACACGACAGGCGGAGCCCCATGTTCGCTGCCTGTGCCGCCGCAATTCCCGCAGGCCACGTCTGAGTCGAGGCCCAGCGATATGGTCACGCCGTTGGCAGCCTCCTCGAAACCGATATGCGCCTCCGCTTCGATATTGCCTCCAGACGCGGGCGTGCGTGCAGCTTGGGGCTTTCGCTTTCGGTTGAAGACATCTCCGATGAAATCGCCCAGATTCTCGTCTCTCCGGCTCCAGTTGTTTCCCGATCCGCTCCCGCCCACGCCGCTGGAATTCCCAGACGGTCCAACAGCGCGGTACGTGTCGTACTCTTTCCGCATAGCCGGGTCGGAGAGGACCTCGTACGCGATAGCGACGGCCTTGAACTGATCCTCCTTGCCTGGATTCACATCGGGGTGGTACCGCTTAGCGAGCTGGCGGTATGCGCGCGTGATCCCCTGGGCATCCGCGTCCTTTGCGACGCCGAGGATCTTGTAATAATCTTGTTCCAACCACTCGCTCCGTAGAGCCACTCTGAAACCGCCTTTCCCTCTTTCCTCTTCGCTTGCTCCGGCGGGGCGCTACAAGATTGGGTTTCGCTACTCATATGGCCCCGCCGGAAATCTATGACTCGATCTCTACCTATGTATGTATGCAACTTTTTCGCTCTGGTGGCTAAACGCCTAAGTGCGAAAAACTCTCGCAGTGGCCGAGGCCATCACGTGGCCACTATTTGTTGTCGTAGCTGTAACCTTGGCCCCTGCCGCGACTCTCGCCTTGTGACCCTCCGTCCGGGTGGTAAGGACCGCGTCCCTGTCTGAGATACTCTTCGCGGAGAGCCTCCTCCTCGGCCTCCTCCCTTGCCCTTCGTTCGACCATCTTCTTATCAAGTTTGGGGTCGTAGTACTCGCCGCTGCCCGGTTCAATCTCGCGGGCGAACATGATCTCGAACGCGCTGTCGTCGCCGAAAGGATGCTTAGCCAGAAACGCATTTTTGAGCACGAGTCGCCTGCTGTAATCGACGACCCACGCGCCGCTCTCGTCCCTGTGGAAGAACCCTTCGTACGTTGTTCCGTCGTAGACGAACCCGCCCCGGTACTCCACTTGTTGTTCGCCGTTTGCGCTCCCTGGCACCCGTACGGTCCGTCTCGGTTCTGGCTCTGAGTAGATGTCGTCTTCATAGTCTTCGAAGTAGCTGTCTTCGAGTTCCGGCTCCGCCTCGCCGGGAACCCAGCTGCTGTCGTTAGTGGCCCGGAGGTTCTCGTCATTGGTCTGGAGATCCGGAGTGTCGTCCCAGAGATCTTCTTCCTCTTCGCTGAACAAGCTTGAAACGACTTGATCCTCGTATCTGCGCTCACTGTGGCGGTTCTCTCGTTCAGACAAGGATTCGGTCATCCTCTCCACCGCCGCGACGAGATCGGCATCGACCTCATCCTCGAGCGCCTCTTCGCGCATCGTGCGAAGCGTAACGGGGTGGCTCACGGGTGTGGGGTGCGCCCTGTTCACCGCCACTGCGGTAAAGGCTTCCCTGAGCCTTGGCCGGTCCTCGTCAGGCAGGTCAACGCTCTCGATGGCCTGCGCAGGATCGAGGTTCTCAGTCAGCGCTTTTTCGTAAACCGCCTCGGCGAGGTTCATCCAGTCCGACGCCACCTGATAGTTGAGGCACGAAAAGAGCTTGGCCCGCTTGTCGAGATCCGTCTGCTCTTTGGACGAGACGTCGACGACCTCCCTGGCGGTGTTCTCGGGAAGCGGCACTTCTATTATTTCTTTGACCTCGATCCAGGAGTTGACGTCCTCCGCCATGGCTATCGCTTCGTCCACGAGCGAGATCCGGTCCTTGACGTAGCGTTCGTCGATCACCACCCGCCCTTCTTTGTCAGAAAGCGAGCCTTCCGCGTGGCCAATGAACTCGGCAAAGACTTCCAGCCTCGCCAGTTCGCGCTCCGTGTAGCCGATCTCCGCAGCGCAGGCGTCGATCTCTGTGGCGAGATGCGCCTTTAGGTCGGGGCTACTGGCTGAAGCCAACTCTTTTCCAAGCCGCTTCAGCCTGGCTTCAGCGGCCTCGCGCGCAGATGTCGCAAGCTCTTTGTCTATGCTCACGTCCAGCGTTCCGGACGTGAGGTGGTCCGACAGCCACAACCGCAAGGCGTTCAGCACATCGAGATCGACCGTCGCGGCCAGTGTGGTCGCCTCCCGCTCCCTCGCAAGGCGCAGATAGGCGGAGTCGGGCTGTTCCGGCTGGCTCTGCCTCGCCACGTAGAGAGCCAAGGTTGCCCGCGCCAGCTCTTCGTGCGGAGCGCTCCCCAGGAGCTTCTCGCTCATGTAGTCGCTCTCGGTGTCTCTTACAGATCGGAAAAAAAAGTCGGTCCTCTGCCTGGCCCGCGACGACGCCACAAGTAGGGAATCTAGGTTCATGCCCTCCGTTCCGACCACGAGCGCGTTGCCGTCCCTTGCGTTGACGATGAGGTTCTCGATGTGCCTTTGGGTTTCGGAGTCGAGGAACACGCGGCTTTTGGCGACGGTCCTGATCTTGCCATTTGCGAGCCTGATGGTGATCTTGTCGCCTTTGTCCTCCAAGAATTCCGCAGCGATGCTTTTCGAGCGGAATGTGGTTTTCTTCACCCGCACCGGGGTGTCGGGGACTATCGCTTCTGGAACGTCCGCCACTGCGACCTCCCTCTCCGCGTTTCCGAGTTCCATCGATTGGGTTCGATAGACGGTGGAGGCCCAGCCATAGGAGAGGCAGCCTGGGTGTTCGGATAGAAAGGCTCTGGAAACCTTTACCCGACGGGCGCTGGAGTCGTCTTGGACCAAGAGTACCACCGACTTCTCCGTAATGTCGAGGATGCGAGCCCGCGTGCCGTTTTGGAGCCAGGTCTTGTTCTCCAGCTTAATGCTTCGGCGGACTGCCGCAAGGTCGCCGGGGCGGAAAACCAAGCCGTCCCCCCGGTAGGTGACTCCGAAACGGCAACCTCGGTTGGATAGCCGCGCCATGCGCTTTTCCGCGACTTCGGCAGACAGCCTGTGGTGTCGCACCTCGGCGTCGAGGTAGCTCTCCACCCACTCCATGCGATGCCTGTCCCAGCGCTGGTGTGCCAAGAGGTTCGCCATCATCTCTTCGCGCGTGGAACCGGTTATGACGAAAGCGTCGCTGCCGAATTCGAACTCGCTTTTCAGCCATCCGCCAATCGACTCCACGAGAGAACGGTTGTCGTCGCAGACGGTTATTCGCTTGGCCTGTTCGTAGATCCGAAGGGCCTCTTTCAAGTCGCCCATCCTCAGATGGCTTTGGGCCGTGCGGTCCCATGCGCCCGCTGCCCGCCTTGTTTCGGTGAGCCTTGCCCCGCCGAGCTTGGCGAACAACGTTGCAAACATTCCGCCGTAGCGCACTGAACCCAATTGTCGATCATCCCCGACCAGGATCAGCTTCGCGCCCGCCTTGGTGATCACATCGAGCGCTTCAGCCAACTCCAGGGTGTCCGCCTGGGACGACTCGTCCAGGATCACGCAAAGGTTCTCGGGGAGCGAGACGGAGCCGGAAAGCACTTGGCCTACGAAGGACTCGATGGTCAGGGATTGCGCATTGGAATCAACCCTGCGGAGCGTGTCGCCAAGCTTCTGCGCGGCTGTCCCTGTTGGCGCGATGCCCCACACTGCGATGTCGTTGGCTCGAGCGAGCTTCGCGAAGTGGCTGAACATCGTGGTCTTGCCCGCCCCTTGCGCGCCCATGAGCAGCGTCGCCGAAGTCCGCGACGAGAACAGATGCCGCAGGGCGTCCTGCTGCTCCAGGGAAAGCACGAACCCTCCCTTTTTCTTCTGCTCTTCAGCCTCGGCTGCGAGGTACCGGTTCACCGTCTCTTCGTCTAAATGGGCCGCGGCGGTCTTTCTGGCCGCCATCTCCAACACCGCCGCTTCCGAGTTCAACACCGCTCGCGTGGCGTAGTAGCGGATAGGGAGTTTGGACAGTGGGGCCTTTTTGCCTTTGACGCGCACTGCGGGCGCGAGGGGCACCAGTGTAAGCTTCTCCTCGGGGCCCTTGCCCGAGAGAAGCCCGCTAATAGCCTCACTGAGCGCGTCACTCGCTACAAAACCTCCGAAGAGGTCGTAGGCGACACGGTGGATGTCCTGGACCGAGACGTACGCCTTGCCGGACAAAGCGCCTTCTTTGCGGTACCTGCCGCCCTCGTCGAAAAGGACTTTGGACATGTAGCTGACAAGGCTCTCGACCGAGGCGATCGCGGGTACAGGCCCATAGGCTTCGAGGTGTTTCGGGATCGCCAGCCATAGTCCGGACACGAACTCGTCGGGATGGGGCTCAGGGTAGGCTTCAAAGATCGCCTTCCACTCTTTGTCCCCAAGCTTCCACACGTTTTTGAGCGTCTCGCGCAGCTCCTCGGCTATTTCATCTATCCTGGCGTCGCCGAAGTCCTTGGCTTTTCGGGTCATGACGCCAAGCTTTTTTCTCAGCTCGGGCGAGATCGTTCCGGTAGGGCTTTCGGCCTCGAAACGCTCGCGCGCTTCGTTGACTTCTTGCGTTCGCCGCGAAAAGGCTTCGAGCAGATTGGCGCCGTCGGGGCCCTTCCAGTCGGCGAGCCCGACGATCAATGATTTCCATCCGTCCCGGATGTCGAACTCCGCGTTGGTCAACCTTCTCATATGCTCCCTGAAGGTGGCGCGGTAGATCGCCCCGCCCGCCATATACCACCGATAAAGTTCGTCGGCGTGGAGAGCTCTCCATTGTCCGTCTTCGCAGCGCACCACATTCGGGACTATGACATGAGAGTGCAGAAGTGGCTCGAGGTTCCGGTTTGTGAAGTGGGTGAAGACCGCTTCAACCAGTTCCGCTTTCACCAGCGACACTTCGCCGTCTTTGGTGACCCTACCCCAGCCCGCCACTTGCTCAAAAAATCTCAATGTAGTGTTTACTGCGAGATAATGGCTTAGACCCACCGCCTCGCGCGCAGCCTGTTCGGGATGGCCCAGATATGCGATACCAGCTGACTTATCAGCGCGAAAAGTGAGGTCGTAGCCGTTTTGTCGCGGACGCTCCAGACCAGCCTGGTGGTCCTCGATGTCGTTTATGACAAAGCTTAATTTCTGTCCGCTCTCGATACCCTTGGCGGCCTTCTTGCCGAGGGAGCAGAGCACATAGAGGTCGTCTGGGTTCACCGGATCAGTGCGCGTATAGCCGAGGGAGAGGGATCCAACGCCGTACCAGTAAGACCTGTCTTTCGAGAGTTCAGCCATTCTGCCGTAGTAATCCCTCACGGCAATCGCCGCGATTCGGTTTATTTCAATCATGCTCTATACATATGCGCGGTCCCCAAAGATGAGATTTGCGCAGGTCGAGTTTCATGAAACTGCTAAAGCTGTAGGAGGAACTGACTTTTCTCGCAAATCACCAACACTGCCCGGAATCCGGCGTACCTCATGCATTCTGTCGCGCAATCTGTGCATGCCAAAGGTAGACCGATATATGCACGGAATCGCAAAGTGTCAGCCGAACTCCTCTCCCCGTCCTCTAGAGGAAGCGCGAGCGGCATTTACCCGTTATTTTTTACTGGGATTTCATGAAACTGCTAAAGCTGTAGGAGGATTTCAGCCTCTGGACTGCCCATCCGCCCGCATTCTGGAAACGCTCTCCAAACCCGACCACGCCCACGACCGGATTCCAGCAACAATCACGCGATACAACGGCAGGTCACTATTCTCCAATCAACCCCTCATAACCCCTCAGATGCGATCTAAGCCCCACATACCTCTCCATGCGGAAAACAAACCCCATCCCCACACCTCCGCCGCCTTCTAGTGCATCCTCGAGCCGCATACGTCCGCAATCCACGTCCCCACGGAACATCTGCATTGGCTCCGACCCTGAGATGCCTTGAACCAGGCCCCATGCTGCACAAGATCAGGAATACGCCGACGAAAGATCGCCATTGCGGGATCTAGCAAAACGCTGGCTGATCTTCGTGCACCTCTGGGATATATCCAGACGGCGCAAGGCGGGAACCTCCTGGCCACAAATCGCCGAACGCCTCAGTTCCCATACAGGATGCGATCTCGATCCACCCCTGGTGGAATACCTCTTGACCCGACAGTTCCTCGCAGTCAGGACGTTTCTCGATACGTGATGTCCGCCACCGTTGCGCGAGGACTGAACGCAGATCCACAAAACCGCAGGTAGACCGGGCGTAAGGAATTTGGGCATCGTCCAGCCTTTGGCCCCGGTCATCTGTCAATATATGCGCCAGATCCGAAGATGCAGCGCAACTTCCAACCGCCAACCGCCACCGATGCCACAGCAAGCTCTGGCCCGGCTCCTGACAACAAAATCCAGGTTGTGACCATGCCATTCCCCAAATCGCAAATGGCACTGCCTGAATCCGGATTGCTCCCTGACTGATTTCGACTATCTAGCGGCTTCTTCTGATAACCCTGTGACCTGCGTGTGACGACGTATTGACGCCATTTGACTCATGTGTTACATCCGGTTGACTGTTGTGTGACTATTGGTGACTACTTCCTGACACTATCATGACCTTGTGCTGACCCACCTCTCACCATTAGTCGCTCATTCTGACTCTCCAGTGACTATGTGTGACAACATACGGACAAATGCTGACTATCTAGTGACTAGTATTGATTAACATCGATAACTATCCAATATCTCCTGCTACAATTTCATCGCGAAGATATGTACCGGAGGATTGTATGGCGCTTTCACAAATCGTTCGGGACCGTTTCGACGAAATTACATACTGGACCAGCGAGGGCGTGCCCTGGCCCGAGATCAGCAAACGTATCGCTAAGCCCGACCTTTCCTTGAAAGTTAACTCCGTGTATGTCGCCTACCGAAAGGAACTCGCACGTCGTCAATCGCCAAAGCGCGCAATAGCGCTGAAATGGTCCCACGCCAACTACGAGTCAATCAGGGAACTAGTCGACCTCGGTTACGACTGGACCGCAATTTCCATCCTGCTGCCCATCGAAACTCAAGATGGTGAAGCTGTCACCCCAACCCTTAGCGTGTTCGTGCGCGAATTCAACGCAATCGACAGCGCGAGAACGTCACGAATGCCGACCAGGGGTATCCCCGATCTACACGCTGTGGCATCTCAACCAACCGATCCACAAACTGGCCCTCCCGTCACTCCAGTCGTAACCACGGTAGAATCCCACATCCCCGCACAAACCACGAAACCACGGTCGGAGCCGTCCGATGCAGTTCGCTCGGATGAAGCTCCCCCAGCAGTAGAGAAAGCCCCAAATCAAGCCACAGCACCCTCAGAGCCGACTCCGCAGGAACAATGGCCTCCCCGTCCTCGCGTCCGTCGCACAGATGGACGCACCGCTCTCTGCCCTGCCGAGGACCCGACTCCCGACCCCGTGCTCGACCAGCCCGATTCCCCCGAAATGCTTCCCGATCCCGACCTGATCGTCACGCCCTGGTCGGACCCCGAGCCAGCCTCACCGAAACCAGCCCAGGCCAGACCAGAACGCAAAAGCCTGGGGATACGGCCACAGCTAGAAGCAGAGAAAGCCAGGCGAGCACTGGAGGCGCAAAAGAAAGACGAGAAGGAGGCCGCCCGGTACCATAAGCCGTATCACGAACCAAGCTGCGACCCGTATGTGAGCGCTGAGGAATACCGGAATAAAATGTCGCTCATACTTGCCAGGCGAGATGCACTGCTTCCATCGCTCCACGCGGCGCAAGGTGACCAAAAGGATGTGCTACAGTACCAGATTGACGAGATCTACGGCGAATTAAAAAACGTTGAAGCCGACTTCTTCACTAGGTTCAGCCACCGTCAGGCCCAGCGCTCCACGCTTTGCATCCTCTCCAGCGCCGCACTCTCATGTGGGGTCTTCAAGGTCGTAGATGCCTCCGATCCCAATGTCGTCCCGACCACAGCCGCCCAACCCATCAAACTCCAGGGCTACGATAGACCTGATCAAGAGATCGCATCAACCCGACTAGGACCCGACCCCATGCCCGATCCGCTCTACATCATAGAGGACCTCACTGAAGACGAGCTGGCGCGCATTGCCGAAGCCTACGCAACAGACCAATCCGAATTTCCCGAGTTCAGCCACTCCGCCGCCACCCCACTCCGCCGCCTGGCCGAAGCCGTTGTCGTCAGGGGAGCTTACCAATACAGGTACAGCGGCTGGGTTGACTACGACGCTTACATTAACCTCAAGGGTGCAGACTACCCCTCCCCTACGCTGACCCAGACCCAGACCCCCTATCTCCACCAGACATCCCTTGACGACATCCCCATCGTGGAACTCGCCCCGAAGCTCACCGGCAACGAGCCGGATCGGAAGAAGTTGGAGTACTCCCAGCGTGTCGATCTCGTAAATTCGCGTGGAATGTGGTTCGGTCATGCCGTCTAAAGACCAAGCGCTTGATCTGATACCCGATCCCGCTCAACGACAGCTCTTAGAAGCCCTCGCCGATGCCCAGAGCCTCCCTGACGATCACCCCGCGTGGGCGATTGTCGCCATGGTCGGAGCCGTCGTCAGTACGAAAGAGACCGAGCGCCTCAAGCACGAGGTTTCCCAGCTCAGATCCGAGATCACGGAACTCAAGACCCAGGTGGACCGGGCGACCCAGCAGCTCAGCCGGATCGAGCAGATCCTCTCCGCTGCCGCTCAGCTCAACAAGCGCATGCCGAAATTTCAGCAGCAGCTTGGAGAAGCCATCGGAACCGTCCTGCAGCGGATCAACAACATTGACTCGAAGTCCTCCCGCCCGAAGTAGATGTCGCAAAAAACCTTGCCTACATCTTGGGTGGACCCGGACGTGATCTGATTGGGTTTCGCAGCGCTTGTATGCGCGGAAAAGGCGAAAAATCGATCTCACATTGGAAAAAGATCGCCGGCGCCCGGATTGTGGTCAATACCTGATGACCTTTATCCGAGCACCGTTTTTTGAGGGGACTTTATCTAGCCGATCGTTACCACCTGTACTACCCGTCCATCCTCGATCGCGTAACCAGCTGGCAGAATGGTCGACTTGTCAACTCGGACTCCAGTCAGCTTCGTGCCTGCAATATCCGCACCACGTAAATCGGCACCCCTGAGGTCAGCGCCGGTCATGTCCGCAAAGCGCAAGTCGGCGTACATCAACTTCGCTTTTTTGAAGTTTTCTCCTCTAAGCGGGATGTGGGCCAAATCAGCATATCTGTAGTTCGCACCGAAGCGGTCCATTGCTGCAAGTCGCACACGGTTAGTGAGACGAAAGCCCCGTCTTCTTGGAGCACTTGTAAGAAATCGAATCCGTGACGATATTTGCGACCTTCTCTTTCTTGTGTCTGCTGGCAAGGGTGTCATTCTCCAAATCTTCGCTAATCCGAACTTACGATTGATTTTTACTGGGTTATCGTCCTCTGGCTGCTTGAATAGTTATATATTACCTATAAATGTAGGCACGAGTGGCTTGACAGCTCGAAACAGAGGTGATAATATTAGCGCATGAAGCGTTGGAGTGGAGCCATGCATGTGGCGACTACACGTCGTCAGCATAAGGGAGTTGTTTACGAAACTCATCTCCTGAGACGTTCCTATCGCGAAGACGGCAAGGTCAAAAGCCAAACACTAGCCAATCTCTCTTATCTTCCAGCTTCAACCATCGAGTTGGTCAAAGAGTCCTTGGCCGGTAAGACCCATCAGATAGCAGGGGAAGACTGGGAGATAGAGAGGTCACTTCCCCATGGACATGTAGCAGCCATATGGGCGATGGCGAACAAGTTGAAGCTTGCATCACTTATCGGCCCCAGTTGTCGCGAGCGAGACCTGGTCATGTCGCTGGTGATATCCCGTGCAGCCCGCCCAGCTTCAAAGCTCGCCACCACCAGGTGGTGGAGCGATACCACATTGGCAGATGACTTTGGGGTAAGCGGTGCATCCACAGATGATGTCTATGGGGCCATGGACTGGCTGGTTTCACGCCAGGCAAGGATAGAAGCAGGACTTGCCAGACGTCACCTGTCGGAGGGTTCAAGAGTGCTCTATGACCTCTCGAGCTCATGGATGGAGGGGAACTCGTGCCCATTGGCCAAACACGGATACTCCCGGGACAAAAAGAGGGGCAATACCCAGATCGAATACGGTCTCATGACAGACTCAGACGGTCGTCCGATATCGATCGAGGTGTTCTGTGGCAATACGGCAGATCCAACCGCTTTCGTATCTGCCGTGAACATCACCAGGGATTGCTTCGGGTTCTACGAGGTGGTAATGGTCGGAGACAGAGGAATGATCACCCAGGCCCGGATAAAGGCTCTAGATGAGCTTGGCGGGCCAGACTGGATCACCTGCCTGAGAGCTCCACAGATAAGAGCACTCGTAAATCAAGGGGCGCTGCAGCTTGGTCTATTCGATGAACTAAACCTGGCGACAATCACACATCCCGACTATCCCGGTGAACGCCTGATCGCCTGCAGGAACCCCGACCTGGCAAAAGAAAGAGCAAGGACGCGTCTTGAGCTGCTAGAAGCCACGGAGGCCGAACTGGGAAAGATCGCTGATTCTGTTGTATCCAAAAGGCTCCTTGGCAGAGACAAGATCGGCCTTCGGGTGGGAAAGGTCATTAACCGCCACAAGATGGCCAAGCACTTCATCGTTGGAATCGAAGACGATCATTTCAGCTTTACCCGTGATGAAAGGTCTGTTGAATCAGAAGCGGCACTGGACGGCATTTATGTGATCAGAACATCGCTAGATGAAGAACAAATGAGCGACCAAGATGCGGTAGAGGCCTACAAGGGGCTCTCGGTTGTTGAGAGGGACTTTAGAAACCTAAAGGCTATCGATCTAGATCTTCGGCCCATCTACCACTACAGCGAGAACAGAGTAAGGGCCCATGTCTTTATCTGCATGCTGAGCGCCTATGTGACCTGGCATCTACGCCAGGCGTGGGCACCACTTTGTTTTTCTGACGAGGAGATCCCCAAGAGGAACGATCCGGTCTCGAAGGCTCTTCGATCTGAAGAAGCACAGATGAAAGACGCCACCAAGACCGGAGAAGATGGCCAGGCACTCCACAACTTCTCAACTTTGCTTCACCATCTCTCCACTCTTACCCGCAATAGCGTCATCTTTGCCAAAGGCGTAAGAATTGAAAAGCTTTCGTTGCCGACTCATACCCAAAGGCGGGCATTCGAACTCATTGGAGCACCAATTCCAACCACACTGGGTACAAGTAGGCAGAAAAACAGTACCAATTTCTGACGAATCGCCTGATCGGACATAGTGGAATCTGTCAGATCAATCGTAAGTTCGGGCTAATTGCCCTGTTCGCCAGGGCTGCTTGTTATATATGCGTCCAGATAGCTTCCCAGCACAATCTCGTGTACAGTGGTCCGATATGTGGAATTACCTACTCCGCCGAAGAAAGCAAAAGGACCAAGCTCAGTATCAGCGTCTCCAGCATTACCGAGCCTCACGCCACGCTGGCCGTGTCATGCAAGTGCGGAAGACATATTCTTCGGGAACAAAGGCATACGTGAAGTGGCGGGGGACGGACTCCGTATCGGCGATTTGGATATCCGGCATTTCGGTTGAGTCTGGTGAATATGTTGTATTGGAAGGCGAGTATGGATACGGACAGCACCACGACGAAGAGGTGTTCTACGTCACTAACCTCGTCGATAGGTTTGATGACGCATGCTACCGCAGAGCCCACCGACATGAACAGCGAATCGCGAAAGCTCACCCATAGTCTCGACACTCTTGCACTGGAACGGCTCTGGACCCGTCCTACCTCGTGGTGCTAGTGACTACTCGCTGATAGGTGCACGAAAAGATATAAAAGAACTAAAGACAACAAAAGCTAAACCCCCTTGCCAGCGATCGCAACTTCGACCCCGCCGTCAAGGCTGCCCCTCACGATGATCGCTTTGCACTCCACCCAGCCCTTGTCCGGCACTCTGTTGTAGAAATACAGTTCGCCCGTCCAATTGCTCTTCACCCAACGCTCGTTGACTCGAGTGCAGATCCCAGCCAGACGCTCAATTCCCTCCGCATTCGGGTCAGAGCGGTCCTCTACGTCATATTCCTCGCGCCACAACTGTCCGCTGGCATCGAGCTTGTAATTGTCCATGTCACACTCGAGGCTCTTCGTCTGCCAGCGACTTCCGGCACTCACGTCCGGGTGCAAGTCACCCTCGATAAGCAAATCATCGAACATGCCCATTACTAATCCTCCTTGCCCGTGATCGAATACCTTTTTGGTGATTCTGCCATTTCGCTTCTCACTCTCGCGCCAGGCGTTTTTGTTCCGCCCGCCTGATATATATGCAGCGAAGCCGATCCTGTTAGGATCAAACCCATATCGCACTGCAACCATGGTCGCGATTCAGGCACTCCAAAACCAGCAAGTAGCCGTTGGCTCCAAGGCGTTATCGCCCCAGTGCTCGACGTAACGACTCCTGCATTTTGACCCTGCTGGAAAAGGTGCTGTGCTCCAAGATCTCACCGAGCGAAACTTTGGCAACCAAGCCGTGCTGGCGCGGAAGAAAGACCGCTAATTCTTCGATCCGGTATTCGTCTATGGCGTCGAGCGCCATGTAGGAGATCACCTGCCGGACAGCGGACGGCCAGAGATTCTCAGGCCGAATGGTGGTCTTCACGTCGTAAAGAGTGCGGCCAAAGATAAAATCCCCGTCCGCACCCCCAACCCATTTTCCTCCTGAAAATACCGGATTGTCGATGAATGAGCCGCTGAGCTTCATTTTCTGAAAGCCATCACTGGCTATTGCCGCATCCGAAACCGCGGCCACGTCGGAAAGTACCGCGTCTGCAACAGGCATCAACTCCATCAACAGCCCGAGGCAAGCATGTTCCTTCGCGCTGACGGACTCTACCTTGCCCTGCCGCAGCAGATCCATCTCCACGCCAAACATCTTCCAGTCATGTAAGCGACCTAGCTCAACAAGCGCGTCTTCGTAACACTTGAAGCCTTCTTTGCGTCTGCTCCTGAATCGCCCTTCGGAAAGGCCGGCAAAACAGAGTACCCAAGCATTTTCCTTGGACGTCCACTGCTCCGTCTCGTGCTCATCCCAAAGCACGGCGAGCGCGTCATTGAGCATATATCCCTGGAAAAGATGTTCATTGCCCAATGGAGCCGTAGTCTTGTAATACGCAACTCCGCAGCTTTGCCTCAATCGAAACTCGACAGCATGACCCACAGTTGCCCATGGATAATCTTTGAGAGTTCCGCTTGGCCTGATCGTGGCGACCCCCTCTGCCTGCGCCGTAAGCGCAGAAATTGCAGGATCGAGATCGAAGTTCTCCGCCAGCCACAGGGATGCGGCGCTCTCGGGATTCGTCAGTTCGCTAGTGATGGACATGCGACTACTCCTTCAGCTCAAGACGATCCAGCAATTCCCGCAGCTCACGAAAATCCCCATCGGTGAGAACTGCTTGACCTGTGACCCATGAGGAGATGGCGCGCGCTTCCCTCGCGATAGCTCGGAGCGTCTCGATCTCCTGTGGTGCTTCAATCGCCCAGATGATCACTTCTTTTTTGCGTCATTTTCCGTAGCGATTGTCACCTCGTCGCCGAAGGAGTCGACCAAAACCAGGTACCCCTCGTGATCGATCCCATAGGACCATACTGCGCCTTCCCATGCTTCGTCTTCGCCGTTCCATTCCATTGCTTTAGGCAGATTCATCCTCATACTTCTCGAATACTCTCGTAGTCAATGCACTCGGTACGCGGATCATCCAATCGGTAGTAAATAAACTCTGGCTTTGGGTGTGTCTCTTCTGGCCTCCTGCAAACGTCACAAAGGCCGTCTTCCTGTGTAGCACGTCTGTGGCATCTGTCGTAGTAATCATCCGGCCACTGGCGATACGAGTACCCATCTTCCGGGAGCTGTCTCCTGCTCACACACCGGCACCTGAGCTCGGGGTGAGGATCAGTACTGCTCATAGATCTTTCCTGTCTTCAAAGATCCGGCGTATGATAATGGCAAGCAGCCCTGTCTCGCCGCCTATCATCTCATGAACTTCGAGCAGGCGACCTATGCGCTCTCGCTGGTCCGATAACCTTTCGACTTCGGCAACGGCTTCTTTAAAATGGTTACAGGCAAAGACCACATATGCTCGGTCGTCAATCTCCGATCTCGCAGCGTCTGCGCAAACCCTCTTCGCTTCTTCCAAATCAAACATTTCTCTCCCTCCCGGCTGCTTCGACACACAGCCCGTCGCTGATATATGCGCATTGTCCGCTCATGCGGAACTGTCAAGCTCGGCTTTAACGCGGCGGTACTGGGTTTTCTGTGTGTCGTTATGGCACTCCAGGCAGACTCGTATACCGTACGGATAGACCTTCATCCGCGACGGGTCGTGTTCGCGCTTGCATCTGGCTGGCTCAATGACCCGAGTGCGACACGCGGTTGCTTCATCTGCCTTCTGCGCGCTAATGCGCGTGGCTTCTTCAATCCGGCACTTGCTGAACCGCCGCCGCTGAAGTGGAGTAAGTCCGCCCCGGATCCCTTGGCGCTCGTTATAATCAAGCGCGCGTTCCAGACACTCCTTCTTGACCGGGCATGAATGGCAAACCGCCCGCGCTCCAGCCGCTAAATCTCTGTGTGCCGGGTGAAAGATGGCCGGGTCCATACCCTTGCAAGCAGCCGACTCCATGAAGTCAAATGGCGAGGTTTGTGGATGCCGATCTGTAGGTTCCCTGCTTTATGCATATGCAAGAGCTCCGAAGATACTGGGGAAAAAATGCGTGCCAACCGCTGTGGGGAGTCAGTTCTGTAGAGAATCACTACTTCGCGTGATTATTCTGTCACATTTGGATTTACGACTGTGCCCTGGCTGAGAGTGTAAACGGGTTATACAAAACCGAAGTCATCAGACAAAGAGGTCCCATGAGAACAGCTACCCAGGTGGAACTTGAAACTGGCTCATGGGTGGCTTGGCACAACCAGACAAGGCTCCACTCATACTGCGGTGACATTCCACCAGCAGAGTTCGAGGATATCTGGCATGTTCTTCAGGCGAATGTGGAGATAGTTGCATGAGCCCGTTGCGTAACGTTTCCGTAACGGATAGCTGCTTGATTTGTGGGGAACCTCTTCCTGCGGGACGGCCGCGAAAGACCTGCAGTGATGGTTGCAGGCAGGCCCTATGGCGTCAACGTCACCAGAGCACAATCAAGCACTCTGAAATGTCTGTTATCCGGCCTGGAAAGGCAAGGACGGTCTACGAGTGCCCAGTATGCGATGTCCGTATTCTCGGTGAACAACGCTGCGAGTGTGGCAGCTTTATGCGTAAGGTTGGTCTGGGTGGACTATGTCCATGTTGCGATGGAGCAATTACCGTCGAAGAGCTTCTCGCAACCTGAACCAAGTGCCGAAGTAGTTCTAAAATAAAAGATCGTTGCCCTTAGCCAGGATTAGCCGGTTAATGTTTCAACAATTCTCCAGCGGAATAGCCAATGGTCACCTTCACAGAACCTGAGTTATTGGACGACAGATACCCAGGAAAACAACCATTTGGGTTGGGTTAAATGCTGCTCCGGATTGCCTGTTGCATGAAATTAGACTCCGTACCCCTACTGTCCTTGAATGCCGCCAGCGCAACTCAAAGAGGTGTACTATGCTCGTCTAGCGGAGGCCCACCTGGTCCTCCAAATCCAACCGAAACAGTCTCCAATTAAACCAGTACGGTTCACTATTCTGCAACTCGATCATGATAGCTCTCAGCATCCTGGCCGTTCGTCGTCGTCGGCAGTGGTCGTTGGTGGGGTACGCTTTACTCAATCCCGTCTACTGGCTGCTTCACTCTTTCGCGGCGTGGCGAGCGCTCGTTCAGCTGATTCGTAAACCATCGGAATGGGAAAAGACACCCCATGGATTATCTGATGTGGACGAATGATAGCCGTAGCCCAGATCCGTCCGCCCCGCCAGTCCGGGAACCTTCAGCAGCTATAAGGCGCATCAGGCATATTCACTTGAGCGGACCTAAGGTCTTCAGTGACCAAGATGTTGTGGTTCTTATTGGGTTTGACCGTAAGATGTTGTGACAAGCCCGGTCAGATGAAGGCGCATAACCGTAAAGCAGATCTTGGTGATCATGTGATCTTGACAAGTTCGGCGATATAGCCAATGACTGCGACGAGAAATCCGACTGCCATGAGAAATGAGGCGCTGTTGCGCAGGCCATCCAGGAGGAAGATAAGTCCACCGACCCCTGCTACGAGAATGCCGCCCAAGGAGATGACTGCCCATACTATTGCCCAGTACCCATATTGAGCTGCAATAGCGACTGCAAACAAGGCCCCGAAAACAAGGGTCATTCCGAGCATCATATGGGTCATTACCAGCGGCCCGCCGTACATCATTTCCACCATGCCAAAACCCGATGACGGCAACGTCACGAACAGATTGATGGCCATGCCAAGGAGGAACTGCACGCCTAATAGGCCAAGCATCCCAAGTGACGCAGCGGTGTTGGCTGACCTACGAGCTGGCGCTGGTGGTTGGTTGGTCATATCACTGGTAGACTATGCAGATTAGCCAGTTTCTCGACGGGCACATCGACGAGAGTTCCATAACGATACACCTGCAGTCCGACCTCGTAGATACCCAGTACAGCTGTTGTAACTCTTTGTTGCTCGTCCGGGATCTCACCAAGTGGACAGCTGGTGTCATCCTGCGCAGAGACTTCGCCATGAGTGGAGCACTGCACTCCTACTGTGGTACGCCGCTCCGACAGCGCTCCTAGAGCCGCCCCACGTCCCAAGGACTCGTCCTGTGGGTGTGTACCAACGACGAGCGCCTCCTTGACTGAGCGTGAAACATTTCCAAAATGATTTACGGTAGTTGTTGGCATGTCACCACCCAAGTGTGGTCGGCATCTTCCGACCGTGACGTGCATTCCACAGATAGGCCTTCTCGAACAGCTCTTTTGCCACGAGCCAACGTCGTCCCTCGGATACCGTGGGAATATGGTTCCGGGGTGGTCTGACAGGATCGGCGGCGATGTAAGCGCCGCG
>JAJZIP010000281.1 GCA_021810525.1 Actinomycetes bacterium
ACGATGCCTTGTCTGCTTAGGCGCATAGGCCAGTAATGGTACAGGTTCTAGATAGTGATTATTCTTTCCGCTATTACGATTCCATATGATCCACTTCAGCCAATTTTCGTTGTCAGAGTATGGAAACTCCGGTCGGAAGTGGAAGCCACGACTTTCCTTTCGAATTAACGCTGAACGAAGAATGAGATCTGTCAGAACAGGCTGGCTCACGCTCTCTAGAGCTATCATGAGTTCGTGAAAGTCGTGAGCAGCCACATTCTCAGCCATATCTTCCAAGCGTTCCAATTTGGCAAGTGCGCTACGCAGTTTTTCCTCACTTTTGACAAAGCCGACATTCCTCACTAGAATCTCTTGAATACCCAGGAAAATCTCTTTAGGGCTGCACCCAGTTCCTTTTTGACCACGGGCTAGGGGCTTGACCATTTCGTGAATAGCGTCCTTGGCGAGACAATCTACGGCGGGTAACACAAGTCTTGTGTTGGAGGCATAGTCACCGGCTGCTTCTCCAGCTATGGTGCCAGATACTGCAGCGAATGCAATATTTACCCCTCCGAACGCGTATGTTCCGTGAATAGGCTCGTTGGTAACATCTCCTGCCGCATACAGGCCAGAAATGTTGGTTTCGCACCTCGTATTCACACGAATTCCTCCACCTGCGGTACGAGTACCTGCCCATGCAACGACCCACTCGATTCTCTCGTTAAATGGATCGACGCCTGCAGAATCCCAAGTCCGAAAAGTCTCCGGAAGAACCCGGCGCATTACGGCTTGGTCTTCACTTGATACTGTCGTCATATCCATATAAATGGGGCCACGTCCTTCATCCACCTCTCGACTGAGGGCTATGCAAAGATCCTGTAGTCTTGCGCGATTACCCAGGGCGTCATATCGCCACATGAACTCTTCATCACGGCCATTAACGAACCGTCCTCCGCTACCGACAAATAGATTCAGTCCATGAATATCATGAGCGCGAGCTACGGTGTTACCATGCGTCATTTCCATATTCACAAGTTCCGCTCCGCGTTGGAATGCCTCGACTTGCATGTCGCCAGTAAGGTTTCGATGACCCACAAATATCGATTTGAAGCCAGACCCCGCCGAGGAAATGATCGTTGCTTTAGCTCGGAAAACTTCACCTTGTCCATTACGCACGTTAAAGCCAGCCACGCCCATGCAGCGGCCCTCTGCCACCAGGAGCGAACGAACCATCGTGCGGTTGAATATGTCCACACCTAGTTCCTGACAGTGCTCGTACATTGTATCCATGCTCTCAATGGAATGATAGACGCAGTGCGATGTCTTGATATGGCCGCGACTCTTACGTCGTATCAAACGTCCATCTGAGTCCCTTTCAAAAATAGTCCTTCCACGGGCTTCGCCCAAGCGGCATAGACTTATCGCTACATCTCCGCTACGTCCAAGATAGGTATTGACCCATCCCTGGTCGTTGAGAAACTCGCCGCGCAAGACCATCTCGCGAACCCAGTCGTCGGCATCGTCCTCATCAGGAAGGAATACGTTATATACACCAGCCGCAAAAACACTTGCACCACTTCGGCCAACAGTTGCCTTGTCTACAAGAGCAACTCGTAGCAAGGGATTGAGTTCTTTACACCTAGTTGCAGCCATTGTGCCGGCTAGGCCGCCTCCAATCACTACTACGTCATAGTCATAATTGGAGAGCGTCATACTCAGGTGCATTATCGTGCGCTCCCTTAGCCAGCGTAGGTATTCAATTGGTGAATAAAGTCCCAGAATTCGTAATACAGTAGAGGTGACACGCTGGGTGCTTCGCTCATTCGGCACTTAATACATGCGAGTTGCGATTCCAATCGCTTACGAATAGATGGAGTGTCAATACGTGAAATAATGATCTCTATGCATCGGTAAATATCGTCAAATATTTTCGTACCACGCCCGATTTCGTAAACATCACTCGCGTTATCTTGGACTACACCGTTCCAGTTGATTGCGCAGGACAGGGCCAGTGCGGCCCCCAACTCAAATATTGGGCCAATGCTAATCAAAAGCTTATCCCAACTCTTATAGCCCGTTGGGTACAAGTCCGCTCTTTGGTTGGCCTGCCATCCAAGTAGACTGAACACCTTGTTACCGACGCGCTCTTCGTACTCTTCGTCAAATGCTTGTGCTTCATCGATACGACTCGCGCGGAAGACAAGGCTATCTTGAAAGCTTACGTCATTGAGGGTATTTTCTACAGCAGTCACCAAATGTTTTGGTAATTCGATTTCGTACCGGTTAAGTCTGGTGCGAAATACCTGAGTCATCCCAGATACAAGGGCTTTCTCGGATAGGCTATTCGAGTCGATCGCTTGCTCTGTTATTGCTCGGTGCTGCACTTTCCTATTGCGTACTGCAGAGTGCTTTTTAATGAGGACAATCCGATCCGACGCTACCTCATCCACAAAGCCTGAGATGCTGGCGTGTAAGTCTGCTCCGATGTCGTCGGAGGCACTCGCAATTAGCTCACCTCTCGTTACGGCCTGGCCAACACTAACCGTAGGTCGGTTAGCCACTCCAAACCGTCCCGATTGGTGAAGGTCAATCACAACCCGATCTACAGTTTCTGTGAGATCGACTAGGTTGTTATCGCTCGGATGCCAATCTAAGATGGATCCAAGTCCTAATTTGTTAGTGATTTGTCTTGGAGTTTCCCGCCATGTGGGCGTTGTAGCAGAGTGTCGCCCAAAGAAATTCGTCGGAGCAACAAAAAGATCATTGGTAGTTTTGAGAATTGTAAATGTCGCAGGATCGATTACTCTCCCCATCATGGGTCCTCCAGATAAAACAATCGCAGAGGTTTCATGGTTTTCTCGCTCAGTGGTCTCGGAGCCCGCTAATCCAAGCAGAACTGCGGCTGGAGTGCCAATTGGTGCACGGAATAACTTCGGCTCCTGCACTAATCCGTAGACTTGAACATATTTCTCTGTGACAGGTTGACCTTTTAGGAGCCATTGGCATAGGTTGAATACGGTCTCTAAACAGTTCACCGTGACGTTGAAGTCTTGCGTGCGTCGATTTGTGCTTAATGGCATGCCAAGTACTACACTTGCGAGTTTTTTTGCCTCACCATTCCAATACATGTCGTCGGTAAAAAATATTTCAAAACTATTTTCAAGACCAGCGAACTCTGTCTTGTAAGAACCTTTGATAGCGAATACAATTTGATCAAAGCCAAATGTTTCCCGGAAAAGCTTGAGCCCTTCTCTCAAGATATCCTGTTTCGATAACATCAGCCACTTATCTTTCACATAGCCAGGTTCGCTATCCTGTACGTTAACGATAAGCATCTTCGTCTGTCTGCGGTATTTCAAATGAGTCGGAAAGCCAGCGCCTCCTGCTCCAACGATGCCGCTACTTCGCAGATCTTGGCCTATGGTGGCTTGCATGATTATAACACCTCTTCAATCAAAGGTTCAGTAGTCTTTATTGCTC
>JAJZIP010000282.1 GCA_021810525.1 Actinomycetes bacterium
AGACGCTACAAGGGAGCGCAAGATCTCAGCTGAGGAGATGACAGAAATCCCCGACTGGCTGGCACTGACATTTTCCTGCGGCGGGCCCCTCGCCGGCGACGCTACCACAACGGTAGAGAACACAGAGACCAAGGTTGACCTTCGCTCGGCCCTACTACTGCGTCGCTGCCACATCCGAGACTCAGAGGGTCGCCGCTCGTCCTTAGTGGAGCGTCGCATCATCTCGATGGCCGATCCTCACCTAGGCGCCCTGTCTTTGGAGATTGTGGCGGAAAACTGGTCGGGGCCAGCGAAACTACGCTCTGGGATCAACGCTGAACGCTTTGGCAAGACCAACAAGGAAATGTCGGTGGCCGAGCCTTATGGCACCAGGGAGAGCTTCGGAGAAGCTGGCCCGGACATGGTGTGGCTGGCAGTCCGTCTCAAATCTAAGGTCTTGGTGTCAGAGGCGGTCCGCACCCGGCTGACACCAGAGCCACAAAGCCGGGTCGTGTCGAGCGGAAAGGATGCAATCAGCTACGACATGACGGTGGAGATGGCCGAGGGCAGCAGGCTCCACGTGGAAAAAGTAGCGGCTGTCTTCTCGAGTGGTGACCTCGGAATCTCCGACCCGGTCGCAGCTGCCCAGAAAGCCGCATCCGAAGCAGGCGACTTTGACAAGTTGCTGGCCGCACATCAGAGGGAATGGGAAAGACTCTGGTCAGCGGCAGGATCCCACACCGGCCCCAAGCCGCTGGCGGAGAACCTACCTGTCTTTCAGGCCCTCCAGAGAGCGCAACAGCCGCATTGAGTTCCGGCTCATGGAATTCCGACCCGGCCATGACCCAGAAACGCCTACTCCCGAGCGTGCCACGAAAGAAAGCTGGCCCTTCCTGCGTTCAACCGGCCCACATGCTTGTGGCTTGCAAGAGCACAAAGCCTCCAAGATAACAGCCCAGCTCCGACTGATAGAGGTGTATCGAGCGCCAAGAAAAAGGAGCTGACGACGAATTCTAAAGTTGATGGGAGTTCCTCTTGGTAGGTAGGATTCAATTGAGACAGGCACTCCGCTTGGAGGTGAGCTAAGGTCAGAGTTCATTGCGCAGTAACGCTATTTTGTCGGGATCCACAGGCCAAAATCGATTCCACCCTGACCGCTAAAAATCTGAAGCGGAGGAGACAGCCATCATCCAAGTGCCCTCCCCGGCAGGAGTTGAAACGGAAGATGGGCACTTTTTGTACAATACAGAGACCTCTCGAACCTCTGCTGGCAACTTCCATAGAAACCACTGACCACTCACCTAGACTCTCGCCGCAGGCTTTGCGCATGGAGCGCCTGACCACGCAGGCTCTCCCAACCCAGAGGTACTCTGTCATGTCAGTCCCAAAGCCACAGAGCTCAGAGGGGCGCGCCAGTCTGAAAATTCGAAGCGGTTCGGTGCTCTCACCCTCCCGCTTTGAAGCGACAGAGCCCTCACCACGACCTTTCGCTCGTAAACGCGCCGCATCCACCTCGGAGCTGTCCAGCTTTAGTTGCGCTTCATCGACGACAATTTCGTTCCCACAAGATGGGCCGGACCGGCTAATGGAGCGGTTATATGGAAACAACCGGAAATTTGGAGCAGGCAGCTCCAAACCTGCAACCTTGACAATGGCCGCGACTCCCCTTTTTTTATTCCAGGAAGCGCTGCTTAGCCGCATCCGCCTGAAAGCTGGATCCCACCAGGCCGAGTTCACACTTGGAAGTGCAGCTGCGAGCACCAGCGATCAGAGGAGCGTGTTACCGAAATGACCACCGCCGGCAGACAGCCCCGCAGACGTAATACCGGCCGATTCCAAGCACCCGATCAGCCTCTCGATTCATACGAACAAGCCCGGAAGACCCCCATGGGACAAAAGTCGCTTCGGATTCCAAGGCCAAAGCTTACAAGCGATCCCAACTGGAACATCACAGTAGAGGGGGTCGACCCGCTGCGTGAGCCAGAATTCGAATCATGGTTCACCGTATCCAATGGCGTATCGGGCACGCGGGGCTCTGTGGAGGAAGGAAGCGACGCTTCCGATCCCGCCACTTTCATTGCAGGAACCTACGTGGAATCAGAACGCGGGTCCAACCTGGCTACTGGACCGAACTGGACTGAACTGGCCATCCTTGTCGGAAACGACCTCACCCCGGTGACTCTGCATACCGGCGAAGTTCACGCTCACAAACGAGTCTTGAACCTGCGAAATGGGATCCTGCTTCGTACCTGGCTCCAGAAACTTCCATCAGGGGCGTTGATGAGCTACCGATCTGGTCGTTTCGCCTCGATGGCGGAGCCACAGCTCATGGTGCTTTGGGCAGAAGTGAAGGCAGGCTTGATGGAGGCCGAGATAGGAGAGGGCGGGGAGGTAAAGGAGCACACGGAGATCATCACCAGGTCCGGACCTATCGAATTTGCCGCTTGGACCAGAAATGGAGCCGGACGGACGCTGCGGATAGCCGCAGTGAGAAGGCCAGGCGCTAATTCGGAGAGATCGGTGGACCAAGTACTGCAAAGCGCCGACCACCAGGGCGTGTCAATGCTCTTTGCAAGTCATGCTGCAGCATGGGAAAAACGGTGGCGGCGAGCCGAAGTCGTCATAGAAGGTGACCCCGACGCGCAGAAGGCGCTGAACTTCGCGCTTTATCATCTCGTGTCAGCTGGAGAAAGTTCAGGATGTGCCTCTATAGGAGCTAGAGGACTGACAGGAAGAGGCTACCACGGCCACGTATTTTGGGACACCGAGGTCTTCATGCTGCCATTTTTCATCGCTACCCACCCACCAACCGCCAGAGGACTTCTCGATTATCGTCATCGCCTGCTACCGGCAGCAAGGGCCAAGGCCGCTTCGTTGGGATATAAAGGCGCTCTCTTCCCTTGGGAGTCTGCAGACAACGGAGAGGAGAGAACTCCCAGATGGATCGCAGTTGCCCCATCGAAACAGGTCCCCCTCCTCGGTGGCCTTCAAGGGCAACACATCTCGGCTGACGTGGCTTGGGCGGCATGGCAATACTGGCGCTGGACCGGAGACGATGATTTCTTTACCGTCTGCGGTGCAGATCTCCTGATCGAGACGGCACGATTTTGGGCCGCCAGGGCAAGGCGGCGGCACGATGGACGTCTTCACATTGCAAGGGTGATCGGCCCTGACGAGTATCACCAAACAGTCGATGACAATGCCTTCACTAACGTCTTAGCCCGCTGGAACCTTGAGCAGGCTGCCAACACCGTGGAATACCTTTCTGAGATAAAGGCTTCGAAAGACATCCTTTTTAACCTGGGCGTAACCCACGCAGAGGTGAGGCGCTGGCGGCGGGCAGCTTCAGGCCTAGTCGACGGGTTCGATCCGTCTACAGGCCTTTACGAGCAGTTTACGGGCTTCTTCCATCTCGAAGAGATACTTGCAGCGGGGCTGGCAGAGCGGCCATTTCC
>JAJZIP010000046.1 GCA_021810525.1 Actinomycetes bacterium
TGTTCATAATTCTGGATCTGTTTCTCGCAGGTACAGGCACCTACTGGCTTGCCGTCGGAGGCGCGTCAGCGTCGGAGATCATATCTCTGGCAGTTGTGCTTCTTCTCGCCTCGGTCCCGGTCGCGCTTCCTGCAGCGTTCGCGCTCTCTGCAGCTCTAGCCGCTCAAAGTTTGGCTGACTTCGGGGTACTGACTTCACGTCTCACCGGGGTTCAAGATGCTTCGGCAATGGACATACTCTGCATCGACAAGACCGGAACCATAACACAGAACCGTCTGACCGTCGCGGAGGTCACCTCCCGACACCCTTTCCAGCCGGACCAAGTACTAAGCATGGCCGCTGAAGCATCTGACGAGGCCACACAAGACCCCATCGATATCGCGATTATCTCGGCCGCCAAAGAGAGGGGCTCCCCTCCCGTGCACGTGCGCCAGATCTTCACGCCCTTTGATCCTGCTACAAAGCGCTCGTCTGCCACCGTCACATCTGATGCCGGAGTCCTGAGCATCTCTAAAGGAGCCCCCCAGGTGATCGCGGCAATGGCCAACGACAGTATCGACGACGAACTTGAGCGATTGGCCGCATCCGGCTCGCGCGTCCTGGCGGTCGCGGTGACAGATCCTCAGGGCAATTGGCACCAAGCCGGACTGGTAGCTCTAGAAGATCCTCCGCGGCCAGATGCAGCAAATTTGATACGAGAGTTGAACGATCTCGGAGTCCGTGTGGTAATGCTCACTGGTGACAACCTCTTGACCGCAAAAGCCATAGCATCCCGCGTTGGAATCGACGGTCCATCCGTCCGGGCCGCTGAGATTTCAACACAGCAGAGCCGCTTGGAGTTCGCAGTTGTTGCGGAACTCCTGCCGGAAGACAAATATCACATCGTCCGCCATCTACAGGAGATGGGTCACGTGGTGGGAATGACCGGCGACGGGGTAAACGATGCCCCCGCTCTCCGCCAGGCGGAACTAGGTGTGGCAACCGCCGGAGCGACCGACGTTGCCAAGTCAGCAGCAGGAGTGGTACTCACAGGTACAGGCCTCACCCCTTTGGCACGCCTCGTGCAGGAGAGCCGCAGAGAGCATCAGCGCTCAGTGACATACGCCCTGAACGTAGCAATCAAGAAGATCCAAGTGCCGTTCCTCGTAACTATAGGGGTTTTCGCATGGCGCGAGTTCATCTTCACCCCTCTTCTAATGGCGCTTCTCCTGCTGGGAAACGACGTGGCAAGCATGTCGATCATGACCGACAATGTGCCCTTTTCAAAAACCCCCGATACCTGGAATATGCAAAGGTTTCTCGCAGGATCAACGCTACTGGCCTTGCCGCAGCTTGCGGTATCAGCTGCCATCCTCTGGTTGGCACGCAACATATGGCCAGCTCTTTCCCTCTCTCCGCTCAGAACCGTCACGTTTCTTATCTTCGTCGTTGGCAGCCAGGCCAATATCTACCTCGTCCGGACCCCGAATCATCTCTGGACTTCGAAACCAGGGTCTTGGCTGACGATAACCTCAGCAATCGATAGCGCAGTCGCCATATCACTTGGAGTCTGTGGAATCCTCATGACAGCAGTCTCGCCGAGCACCGCTGGTGCTGTGATCGCTGCAATATTGACCGGAACAGTCTTGACCGACCTCGTAAAGGTCCCTATATTCAGAATACTCGCCATTCATAAGACCTGAGATCTGCAGATCGGCGCGACGAGACGTAAGGAGCGGACCGCCAGCCTCGGGACGACGAGCAACGGATGGAGAACGGCTCCGATGCACCAGCCGTTCCTTTCAAGACCCAAAACGCTCAGGCCCAGAAGCAAAACCCCCTGAGGCCTAAACGGCGAAGAACGAGCCTTAGCCTTTACACCTAGAGCCCAAAGCGATCAGATCTTCCTAAAACATCGCTCCAGCAAGCTTCTGAGATGTAAAAGCTGGTTATTTGAAGCGATGAATCAGCAATGACTCACTAACCCGATAGACAGTCACACCCTAGAGCCATAATTGACATCTAGGGTGTGACTTTTGTCGGTATTACCAGGTTAGTTTTGTCGCTAACCCCGAGAGCGGACGACGGGATTCGAACCCGCGACCCTCACCTTGGCAAGGTGATGCTCTACCAACTGAGCCACGTCCGCACTAAGAGATAGAAGCTTAGCGGCATATTCCTGACAACAAGACAGGAAATACCTGAAAACAACATCATCGAGAATACACCTGGAGATGGGCCTTCATCACCCAATCGTCAAAAGCTCTCTCAAAATTTTCGTGATCAGCTCGTTGAACTCATATGCATGGGTGAAAAGCTCCGGATCAACCACCAGGCCGAGGCTGATCGCTCCCTTATAGGAGAGATAGGCAAACGTAATGCCTGACCCGTCCGCAACGGGCGCGACGGGAATCACCTTCTCTAAGCGATTCCCCGCCAGAAAGAGGTCGACGTCAGGCCCGGGGATATTTGAGACAACATAGTTGAACGGTGGCGGCACAACCTTGAACATCTCAGTCTTTGAAATAGTACGAAATACTGTCTCAAGCAGAACCGGGGGTATGACCTCCGCAAGGTTGTAAAAGAACATCGAACCGATTCCCACGTGTATCGCCTTAGCGCGCTCGGTGATTTCGTGAATTTCCATTAGCAAAGTCTTTGGATCGTCATACTCGGTGGGTATCGTAAGAAAAAGCGCCGAAACCTTGTTCTTCGAGGAGCGATCGCCAGACTCCTGGTGGACTGAGACCGGAACCATCACGATGAGCCGGTCAGGCAGATCAAGACCGTGAGCCTTCAGGTACGAAACGAACGCACCATGGCTCAAGGTTAACAACACGTCATTCACTTTCACGCCAGACGATCTCGCTACACTTTTTACCTCGTCAAGTTCAAAGTACTCCGCCACAATCTTCCGACTCGCTGAGATCGAACCGGTTGCACCAGTTCGCTTGGAACGCAGCAGCAGGTCGCCAGCCATCTTGAGGGCAGCTTCGGTGGATGAACCCGCCAAGGTGTTGGGAAGTTCCCTGGCAGCGGTGAACCCCGAAGACATGCTTGACAGCGCATGTTCGGCAAGATCCATCACCGTCCTGGTCGCAACCTCGACTTGAGAAGGCGGATCCTCCGGCGCATGAGCCTCGGGCTGAATATTGAGATCGAACGCCTCAGTCAAATCGAACATAGACGCCAGCGCTTCCATTCCACTTATCCCATCAGTCAAGGCATGGTGAAGCTTAGCGATTACCACGAGACGGTTCTTTGTGACTCGCGGTATTACAAAGAGGTCCCAAAGAGGCCGCGATCTATCAAGGCGCTCCCCCAGTACAGAGGCCGCAAACTCGTAAACCTGGGCAAAGTCGACCTCTTCATTGGGAAACGCCAGATGAATATGGCTGCTCACAGAGAAGGCAAGGTCCTCGACCCAGTACGGTTCAACCAAGCCAAAGGGGGCCTTGACCACCCTTTTTCGGAAGTGGGGCATCTGATGAATTCGCGCAGCAAAAAGGCGGAGAATCCTGTCGTAGCTCTCGATCTCCGACAGCTTCCCTTTGTCGAATACCAGAATACCGCCCACATTCAGCGGCATAGTATTCGTCTCGGCGGCTAAGAATGCCGCGTCTAACCCGCTCAGAGACTCCACGGCTCCTCCACCAGACTAACTTTTGTCGCCGATACCGGTGTGGCCGAACCCGCCGGCACCTCGAGCAGTCTCCGACAGCTTATCTGTACGAACAAATGATATGCGAGGGGTTGCTACTATCACCAGTTGGGCGATCCTATCCCCCTTGTTGACCCTGAAGGTCTCTGTGGCATCAGAGTTGTATAGTATGACCTTGACCTCTCCCCTATAACCGGAGTCGATCAGCCCGGGCGAATTCAGACAGGTGATTCCAAAGTTGATAGCCAGACCTGAGCGTGGAATCACCATTCCTGCATATCCATCGGGAATTTCAAGGCTGAAACCCGTCGGCACGAGAGCTCGCGATAGGGGAGGTATCTCGATATAGGCCTCGCTTCGAAGATCACAAGCGCCGTCTCCTGGTCGTGCGTATTCCGGCAGCTCGACCCCATAGGCGAGAATCCTTATCGGGACCTCTAGAGGCCTGCCGTGGCCAACCTCGGCCGGTTCCATATTCAGTCACCCCTGACGTCGAGCTGAGTGAACTATTGCTTTGACAACCGAGGCTGAGCCATCTTTGTGGTAGTGGGTATAGTTGTCGCGGTTTCCAGTCAGCCTTGCAACCCTATCTTGAATTCCCCATACGGTGCACAAAAAGATTGCTTCGGTGACGACTCGAAAGCTCATCTTGGAGGCTCCGAGGTGCCTATTGCGAAAAATTATCGGCCTTTCAACGACACGTCCGTGCGCTGCCTGCACCCTGAACGCCATCTCTATCTGAAAGGCATAGCCATCGGCGGACACGGTATCGACATCGAGCTTTCGGAGCACTTCCGCGCTATAGACGCGGAATCCGCTGGTGGCATCCTTGATGTCAATCCCTAGGGACAGAGCTGCATAAAGATTGCCAGCCCGTGATAAAAGAAGCCTATAAGTCTTTAGACCGGGTGAGGCTCCTCCCCTAACGTAACGCGATCCGATGCAGAGGTCAGCTCCCTCCTCCTCTACCGCCCTGATGAGTTGCGGCAAAGATTCCGGTTCATGTGAAAGATCGGCATCCATTTCGACGAGGCTCGTAGCACCTCTCTCGAGACCGACTCCGAATCCAAGACGGTAGGCGGAGCCCAGACCTAGCTTTCCCGCCCGCTGGATCACCTCGACATTTGGATAGATCTCAGCAAGGGATCTCACGACATCCGCGGTGCCGTCCGGCGACGAGTCATCTACGACCAAAATGTCAATTTCAGGCAGTTGCCTCTTGATGCGACGGATTGCCTCGCTTATGTTTCCAGCTTCGTTGTATGTCGGTATCACTACAAACGGTCGGCCTGTATAGATCACTGAAGAGCTCCTATCTAAAAATCCCCCTCCAGAAATACAAATCTAGACTCTGTTTCACCTAGCATTACCTAAATGCTCGTGTGGATTGACTTAGAAATGACTGGGCTAGACCCAAAACGACACACAATAGTCGAAATTGCCACGCTCGTCACCGACGACGATCTAACAATCATAGAGGAAGGGCCGGACCTAGTGATAGCGGCGACCGCCGAAGAACTAGAACAGATGGATCCGGTAGTCAAGAATATGCACACCAAGAGCGGCTTGATAGATGAGATCATGCGTTCGAACATCACTACGCGATCCGCAAGCGAGATGAGTCTTGAATTCATTGAGAAGCACATATCGCGGCCGCGTTCGGTCCCCCTTTGTGGCAACTCCATTGGCACTGACCGACGCTTCCTCGCCAAATATATGCCAGAAATTGAGAACTTCCTCCACTACCGATCAGTCGATGTCTCGTCGATCAAAGAGCTGGGCCGCAGGTGGTTCCCAGAGATCGTCAAAAATGCGCCGACGAAATCGCGGGGACACAGAGCCATGGACGATATCAAGGAAAGCGTAGTGGAACTCCAGTATTACCGAGAGAATCTCTTCAGAAAGCCGGAACCCCACGAAAAAGAATCATTTCCAAGTTAGCCAGGCAGCGAATGCAGATAGAGGTCCTTTCCCCCCTCTCCGGCTCAGCCGACTTGGTGGACGATCTTCGTGAGTTCGTCGAACGAACCGAGCGGATCGTCACCCACCGGTGTCACGCCCAAGATGGTCACACCTGACTCCTTGTAGGCTGATACCCGCTCAGCCACGTAACTCCTCGGCCCGATCAAAGACGTAGCCTCAAGAAGTTCTGCGGGGACCTGTGCCATTGCCTTTGTCTTCTCGCCTGCAAGGTAGAGATCCTGAATCTTCCTGGCCTGCTCCTCGTACCCGTACCTTACAGCTAGATCGTTATAAAAATTCTTTCCCCTGGCTCCCATGCCACCGATGTAAAGTGCCAGAATCCCCCTGCCTAACTCCCTGAGATGCTCCACATTATCGCCAATTGCGAGCATCCCTCCGCCCACGATCTCAGGGACTCCTAAAGAAGGGTCGCGCATTTTCAACCCGGATCGGATCGCGTCTCCCCAGACCCCATTGGCCTTTTCAGGCACGTAGAAGATCGGCAGCCAGCCATCTGCGTTGGCAAAAGTCATCTCTACATTTTTGAACCCGAGTGAAGCAACGAAGATCGGAATCCTCTCCCTATTTGGCGTATTAATTATCTTGAGTGGTCTTCCTAATCCAGTTCCCAAGCCTTTCGGCAGCGGGATCTGATAGATTCCATCGTTCACTAGCGGCTGCCGAGACCAGACATTCCGACAAATCTTGATTATCTCTCTCGTTCGGGCTACTGGCTGATCGTAAACGACACCGTGCCACCCTTCAATAACTTGCGGACCGGAGGCTCCTAGACCAAGAATGGCTCTTCCTTGAGAGACCTCATCAAGGCCAGCTGCGGTCTGAGCGATGAGAGCAGGAGTTCTCGAGTAGATTGGCATTATCCCGGCCCCAATCTTGACTCGATCGGTCTTGGCCGCCAGATAACCCATCAACGTCGGAGAATCAAATCCATATGCCTCCGCGACCCAGACAATATCGAGGCCGCGCTTCTCGTAGCCGATTACCCTATCCACCGCTTGCAGAAAACTGCCAGAGTAGTCAACCTGCATGCTGATCTGCATATCCTCGCCTCCGATACTCTTGGCAAAAGCCAGTTCAAGCCAGAACGACAGGGTATACCCGGCCTCAAATAATCTATGGCCTCTACGCCAGAGAAACAAGCAGAGATGAAACGGCCCCTGCCGCCATGGTGACAAGCCGCAGGGGTAAAAACTCAAGCGAAAACTGGCCCAAGACAGTTGAAATCCCAGATCACCGCAAGCTAATCCTCTGGTTCAGCACGATCGAATATCTCTCTCGAGCGTCCGTGCAGACGCTCTACTTGTTCGGCTGGGGCGTCAAGCGCAGATATGGCTTAAGGGTCTTGAAGCCCTTCGGAAATTTAGCCTTTGCATCCTCGTCCGAAACAGAGGTGGCAACGATTACGTCATCACCGTCCTTCCAGTTCACGGGCGTTGACACGCTGTAGCTGTCTACAAGTTGAAGCGAATCAATCACTCGCATGATCTCCTGGAAGTTTCTGCCGGTGGAAGCAGGGTACGTGATGGTCAGGCGGAGCTTTTTGGCAGGATCAATTATGAACACCGCACGAACAGTAAGCGTATTCGATGCGTTCGGATGAATCATTCCGAAAAGATCCGCCACCTTGTGTTCTGGGTCGCCAATCATTGGGAAGTTGACCGCTGTACCCTGGGTCTCTTCGATATCCTTCTCCCACTCGATGTGCTTCTCAACCGGATCGACGGAGAGCCCGATTACCTTGGTATTGCGCTTTTCAAACTCGGCCTTGAGCTTTGCAACTTCTCCCAGCTCGGTTGTGCACACCGGTGTGAAATCAGCCGGATGCGAAAACAGAACGCCCCAGCTTCCATCAAGCCATTCGTGAAACCTAAGCTCACCTTGAGTAGTGTTTGCGGTAAAGTCAGGTATCACATCACCTAATTGAAGTCCCATTGACATCTCCTATTCAGGTTCTAAAAACTTTTAATTTCGATTCACAGCAGTTATAAACCCTAGTTTCGCAAGACCTAAATCCGACCAGTTAAGTCGACTTTATGCCACGGCCCTCCAAGGTGGTTAACCGCGCGCGGCGGTCCATAAATTCCCCATTCGAACTCTGAGACTCCCCCGGACATAGCAAATGTGCTGGAAATCACCTAGTGTCCCTTTACAAAGCGCCTGTATCCTCATCTACGACTCGATCGAAACGGGCACGCCTTCGGTTCTCGAGTGCTATAAGACGATCCGACTCACAGAACCATCATCGACGTCATAGCGCCACCCTTCCACCGTAATGTCAGGCGGGAGAGAGCGGGAGGAGCGCACGATCTCGACGTCACGACTGAGTGCCTCGTCTGGATCGGCCATTGTGAGAAACGGTTCGTCGCCGACTTCCAATCCCGCGGCCGCCAGACGAGCATGAACGTCAGAATCACTCAGAAGTGTAAGCGCACACTTTGTATGCTGCAAGATGACGATCTTGTTCACGCCTAGGTACGCCGTTGCGAACACAAGGGACCTCAACACGTCGCTAGTCACCCTGCCTCCTGCATTTCTCATGATCTTCGCGTCTCCTGGAACCAGTCCCAGCATCGTCAAGGGTTCGATTCTGCTATCCATGCACGTGAGCAAAGCTAGCCCCCTAGCTGCCGTCGCGGCCAATCCGGCCAAAGAGAACGTTTCCGAGTAACGCTTGTTTGCTGCCAATAGTTCATCAAACACAACCCCCAATCTACCGCCTGACGCGGGAGACCAGCCATATGGGGCCCCACATCAAGATTTTGAATGCTGGCATTTTCAAGCGACCACCATCTCTGGTCTCGAATCGTCACCAACCCCAACGAGCCCTCGAACGCGAGAACCACAGTTGGCCATTAGCCTTAATTGCAGGATTTACCAGCCAATGAGCAGAACGGAGTGCCCGGACCGGATGGCGCGCAGCAATCTCAAATCTCAAAGCCAATTGAATGATCTCCGCTCGAGGCAGCAGTCAACTACGGCCCGGCTATTAGCTCTCAACATAGCCTTTGTGGTGATAGTGGCGCTCTTCGGATTTTATGCAAATTCTTTGGTGCTGATAGCAAGCGCAGTGCACCTAGTCGCGGATACTGCAAGTCTGGGGATCGCCTACGTAGCGATACTGCTGGCATCCAGACCCGTCTCCAATAGACACTCTTTTGGACTCGTCCGGGCAGAGGTACTTGGCGCACTTGTCAACGGAGCAATTCTTCTCGCCACGTCGGCTTGGATTATCTTCGAAGCGATTCGAGACCTTGCGCATCCTCATCCAGTCTCGCCACTTCCCGTGATAATTCTTGGGGCAGGTGGCATGGTGATAAGCATGGTATCGCTTATAGCACTGCAGCAAAGCTCCGGAAAGAGCCTTAACATGAAAGCCGGAGTAGTTCACATGGCCGGGGACACGGCTGGATGGTTCTTCACTGTCCTGTCAGGTGTAGCGATCGAACTCTTCGACTTCTATCGAGCCGACGCTATCGGATCGGTGATAATTTCCCTGATAATTCTGGGCTCATCCTGGCGACTGCTCCTTCAGACGGTCTCGGTACTGCTCGAATCGACACCCCGAGAGGTTAGCCCCGAAGAAGTGCTGCACGCGATCGAGGCAGATCCACAGATTCTCAACGTGCATCACCTGCACCTGTGGAACCTGGCTTCAGACACAACTGCACTTTCGGCGCACATTTTGATGGAAGACGGCGCCACCTTGCACTTAGCACAGATCAAAGTGCAAGAGATCAAAGAGATGCTCGGGGCACGCTTTGGAATCCACCATGTTACCATCGAGGTCGAGTGCCACCGATGTGGGGACAGCGAACACACTCTGGAGAAATGAGAGTCCTAGCGCGGAAGAACTCCTCTTGGAAAGACACCAGAGCCAAGGCACAACCTGGCGCCCGCCAAACCAAGAGAACCCGCCACCAGAGCTAGCCCCCCCAACTGGATAGTTGATCCACTAGAAAAAGTTAGCTTGGCTCCAACGGCTATCCAGAAAAGCGGGAGAACCATCTCCACTCCAATTCTTCTCCTTAGAAGAAGTGCGAGCTTATTCCTCTCCATTTGGACTATCCGCTCACCGATCTCACGATCAAATTTGCCCAGACATCCGCCACTGGCAGAATCACAACCCTGTTGAGAACAACCCTGTTTTCCGTGCAAAACGGCACAGCCACCAGATTCAGCGGTTTTCATCCCGGCACGGAAATAGAGATAGGCCGCCATCACCAAGAGCACTGTGAGAGTCAAAGAGACTCCAACAGCTTTCCCAAAACCAACTCGGAGAATGCCCGCAAGCGCCACTTCGAGCAGTCCGTACAGCCAGACAACTGCCGCGACGGCCCCAATAGCCTTGCTGATCCTGTAGGTCTTCTCAAAGCTGGCCAGCTCAGATCTCAACTCTGGGCGCGCAGCCTCCGTGCGGGGTGAATGGGCCACATGAAGACTCTAACTTAAAAGCCGCCTAAGATTGGTCACCTCGACCGAAATAACCGATTTGGCGTCGAGATCGAGATCGAGATCGAAGGCAGACCTAGCTTTACCGACGCAAGGATTCGACGAGCTTTGCAGTCTTCTCGGCGTTGAACTTGAAAGCATCTCGATTCGCGTACTTCTCCCAGATCTCATTTCCTCCGGTGCGCCAGTCGACGCTCGGCACCTCGAGAAGAACCGGATCGACGTTTCCCTTGTACGCTTCCACGATCTCGATCACTGAGGTAAGAAGAGTGTCTGAAAGGAAGTGAGGCTTGAGGCCGAGATCTAGTAGGGCCGTGTGCTTTGGATTATAGTAGTGCTCCTCTGCCTCGACACGTGGGTTTGGCAGATGGACGACGTCCGTCTGCAGCCCTATCTTCTCACGGGCCGCTGAGACCACCGAAGCCAGCTCATTGAGACTGAACTGTTCGGTGAACTGGTTGAAAACCCTGCACTCTCCCATATTTGGCGGATTCTCAAGCGTCAGGGTTATACACGCCATAGTATCGCGGATATCCAGATAGCCTCTGGTTTGACCGCCTCTTCCATAAATCGTTAGCGGCTCTGCGACCGCTGCCTGGACACAGAAGCGGTTAAGTGCAGTACCCCAGATAGAGTCGAAGTCGAAGCGCGTGAAAAGCTCCGGATGCATTGCGGTCTCCTCCGTCTGAACACCGTAGACAACGCCCTGATTGAGATCTGTCGCCCGCAAGCCCCAGACCCGGCTTGCAAAGTGAATGTTCTGGGAGTCAGCAACCTTGGAAAGATGGTAAAAGCTGTGAGGAACCTTGGGAAAAGGAAGCGTATCGGAGCGACCATTGTGCTCAATGGTGATGTATCCCTCTTCGATGTCTATGTTAGGAGACCCGTATTCCCCCATGGAACCGAGCTTGATCAAGTGGCATTCAGGCACTATCGAGTGGAGCGAGTACAGCAGGTTCAGATTGCCGACGATGTTGTTGACCTGAGTCCGCACAGCATGTTCCCTCGAAATCATCGAAAAAGGGGCGCTACGCTGTTCGGCGAAGTGAATAACAGCTTCTGGCATGAACTCTGCCACCAACGCGTCGAGTGCCTCTGCATCACACATATCGAGGTTGCGCCAGACGATGTCCAAACCAGTCTCAGTCTTCCAACGAGCCACTCTAGTTTCCATTGAGGCAATGGGGATGAGGCTGTATGTTCCCCCTTCAAGATCCCAGCTCCTGCGAGAAAGGTTATCGACAGCAACGACCTTGTAACCCAGCTTGGAAAGATGCATCGCCATTGGCCAACCTATGTAGCCGTCTGCGCCGAAAACTATTACGCTCTTGGATTCACCCATCAAACTTCCTTTCCACAACGGGACACCCTGTACCGAAATACTTGAACCTCTACCCCCTGTGCATTGACACCGCCCATTCTATTTAGCAGCAGTTTTTAGCCCTTGCGAAATGCCAACATTCACACGGAGTTCACAGGTTACGTAAAGGTTTTGAGCAGGATAATTCAACGCAAATCCTCCTCCGATAAACCCCCAAGCAAGGTCGAGCCGAATTGGTTCAGCTTCCTTTGGAAATATTTCGAGCAGTCACCGAAAGCCGCCCCAAGGAGTTGACCAGTTAAAACGAGATAACCTGTCATTTGAGTAATAGCGCGGTTACAAGTTCTCGTGAAAAGCACACCCACAGGAAAATCGCGTCATCTACCACCTGATCCTTGGCCACACTTGTCAAACTCGGAGCCAAAGCATATGAGTGTGACTTCACGCGCTTTCCGGCGAAGCTCGCGGCCCATCCGCCCGATCGGGGTCTGCGACGAACACTTCTGTCGCGCCACCACGAACCGCAGGTCTGGTTCAGATGAGCGGGTGAATGGCTTTCGGCCTTTGGTCGGCTTGCTCACCTGAGAATTTCTCCAAACGAAGCCCCCGGTTCTGGGCGCTATTCAGCGCTCAGGCCTTGCGGTGCTAAAACTTACGGTGCTCCTTGCGCTCATAAGGCGGCCAAGACTTCTTAGCCGGGAGATCTGGGAGATCTTTCTATCTGGCCCTAGCTGGACACAATCGCATTCAAAGCCATTTCCAAGCTGGAAAGAACCGTGAAACATCGGCCAATTCGCATGAAACGATTAGTCATTTCGGATTCCTCACCGAATCCAGTTTCCAAAACCTCCATGCCACACAGCCAGACGAGGGCCCATAACACTCGAAGCATTTTGACAATTCGCAAAGCTCCAAATAGCAGACCTCTTTGCGCAAGTCTTGATATCTCCAGCTCAACTATCATCTGCCGCCGAGTCAAAGTCTTCCCATCATGCCGTGTCCAAAGACTTTAGACCGACTCACTGGCATACCCAAAAAAGCTGCGACCACAGTTCGCGGCCCTTGCTGTTTATCGAGTTCCAGTTCCTTCAGGGAATGTTAACCCTCAACGTGAGGTTGACGCTTGAACCGGCTGACTTCTGTGGGATATCTTCCTCCGATCGATTCGACACAAGCTGCGAAGACGCCGGTTCCGCAAATATCAGTGCGAATTTAGAGCGCTGTTCATTACTGGGTTCTTGGTGCCCCTAGGGCACCCTACCCGAAGCTATCAGCTGCTCGCACGACAACAGGCCATGACGCTCGCCCGAAGGCTTCAGTCACAGATCGCATGCATCCGGGCCACCCTTCGCATCACCGAGGTGACGACCGAGAACCCTTCACCGCCATCCAGGACAAACACTGGGACCCTCGGAATTACCACCCGAACGACCACTTCGGGAAGATCACTCGAGGGTATTTAGTCCTCGATATGGCGGGTCGTATTCCAATCGTGGCACACCTGCAGGGGCTGTCGGCCAACGTCTGCAAAGCATCTCTTGCTCCACCGGTAACTAGGATCCGCCAGAGGCTCGCAAAAACGGCGAACTGTCCCTTGCCGGTGTCTAATCGTAGATTTTGCCAGCTGTCGCTCGCGTATGTCCACCGACCAGTCGTCAACGTCGTGGATAGAACTGATCCAAAGAAATCAAACGACTTCGGAAACTGAATAGGCCTTTCACCATAAGAAGCGGATCCACATCTATCAAAACCGCCTCGGTGTCCTCCACTCATGGCTACCAAACGTCTGGCTACCAAACGCACCCAGTCGAATGGTAGCCAAATATATGTGGATCACACGATTACCTGACGCTTTTCAGCTTCCCGAAAAAAGCAGTCTCAGCGATAGCTCCGTGTAATTTAGCTGACATTTGATGCAATAATACGTCTTTTACGAACAGCCACTCGTCGTTCCGCATGCCGGGCAGACAAAACAGGATCCTGAGCGCTGCATCTGGTTTCCGCATTGATAGCAGTATGGAGCATCTTTCGAACTTGCACCAGGAATCGACAACGTCTCTTTAGCCTGTGACTCTCCCTGGACGGGCGCCTCGATATGGGTGTAATCGGCTGCAACATTGTCGGCCCCAAACAGGGTGAGCTGCGTCCGCTCTTCGGTCGTCGAGATTCCGAGTTCCGTTCTCTCTTCGACACTGAGATAGTCGATCGCAAGACGACGGAAGATGTAATCGACAAGAGATGCGGCAAAGCGAAGGTCTGGATCGTCCGTAATCCCGCTTGGCTCGAATCTCATGTTGGTGTACTTTTTCACATAGGTGGACAGTGGAACACCATGCTGAAGTCCGAGACTTACTGAAATAGAGAAGGCATCCATGATTCCAGCCAAAGTCGATCCCTGCTTGGAGACCTTCATGAAGACCTCACCCGGACGGCCGTCCTCGTACTCACCCACCGTAACATAGCCTTCGCAGTCCGATACCCGAAATGCAAAGGTGTACGACTTGCGCCTACGTGGCAGACGCTCCCTAACAGGCCGCTTCACGACAACTGTCTGCGATTGCAGCGCCTCCTCCAGCTCTGCAATCTTGTGAGTCAACTCGGTCTTCGAGTCCTTCACCCCTGCCGCTGATCCGACAGACTCCCTGCCCTTCGTCGTCAACGGCTGGGCGACCTTACAGTTATCTCTGTAGATGGCGACCGCCTTAACGCCTAGCCGCCACGCCTCAATAAAGAGCTGCTCTATCTCCTCCACCGTGACGTCTTCCGGCATGTTAACCGTCTTCGAGATCGCCCCGGAAATGAACGGTTGAATTGCAGCCATCATCCGTACGTGGCCGCGATAATGAATCGTGTTGTCGCCCATAGAGCATGCAAAGACGGGCAGGTGGCGCGGGTCAAGATCCGGGGCACCAACGATGCTCTTGTGTGCGTCGATGTATCCGATGATCGAGGCGATCTGGTCATCACTGTATCCGAGCCTTATCAGCGCTCGAGGAACCGTCTGATTTATTATTGACATAGTTCCACCGCCAACGAGCTTCTTGGTCTTCACAAGTCCGAGGTCAGGCTCCACTCCGGTGGTGTCGCAGTCCATCATCAAGCCGATTGTTCCAGTTGGAGCAAGCACTGATGCCTGCGAGTTCCTGACTCCATAGGCAGCCCCGTCTTCGATAGCCTCATCCCAGGATCGCTTGGCGGCTCTTAGGAGTTCAGGATCCACCTCAGCCTGATCGATCTTATCCGCCGCAGCCCTGTGCATCTTCAGAACGTTCAGCATCGCATCACGATTGTCGTAGAACCCGGTAAACGGGCCGAGTCGACTGGCCATGCGTGCCGACGTTGCATAAGCGGTTCCCGTCAACAGCGCAGTTACGGCACCTGCCACTGCCCTTCCCCCATCAGAGTCATATGGAAGGCCTACGGCCATCAGCATCGCTCCAAGGTTGGCGTAGCCAATACCGAGCTCACGGAACTTGCGAGAAGTTTCTCCTATCTTCGCCGTCGGGTAATCCGCATTTCCAACCAAGATGTCTTGAGCGGTGAAGATCGCTTCAACGGTCACCTTGAATCCTTCAATGTCGAATGAGTCATCGGGGCGAAGGAACTTTATGAGGTTAAGGCTTGCAAGGTTGCAGGCGGAGTTGTCAAGATGCATGTACTCCGAACATGGGTTGGAGCCACTGATTCTACCGGCGTTGGGCGCCGTGTGCCATTTATTGATCGTGGTGTCGTACTGAAGTCCCGGATCGGCACAGTCCCACGCAGCTTCGGCAATCTGCCTCATCAAGTCACGGGCTTTCAGAGTCTTCAGGACCGAACGGTCAGTGACCGCCCTCAGCGCCCAGTCTTTGTCATTTACCACAGCTTCCATGAACTCATCAGTGACTCTCACCGAGTTGTTGGCATTCTGGTACTGAATCGAGAAGTTATCCTTGCCGTCAAGACTCATGTCGAATCCGGCGTCCCTAAGAGCCCGCGCCTTGCGCTCTTCGACGCTCTTGCACCAAATGAACTCCTCTACGTCTGGGTGATCAACGTTCAATATGACCATTTTGGCAGCACGCCTCGTCTTACCCCCGGACTTTATCGTCCCGGCCGATGCATCGGCGCCACGCATGAAGCTGACCGGGCCAGAAGCGGTTCCTCCGCCCTTGAGAAGCTCCTGGGACGAACGGATCTTGGATAGATTGATCCCCGAGCCGGAGCCTCCCTTGAAGATGACCCCCTCTTCGACATACCAGTTCAGAATTGAGTTCATTTCATCGTCAACTGCAAGTATGAAGCAAGCACTCGCCTGCTGGGGAACACCTTTGACCCCGATGTTGAACCACACCGGTGAGTTGAACGCTGCATGCTGATGAATTATTGCGTACTTGAGTTCGTCAGAGAAGATCTGAACCTCTTCGTCATCGACGAAATATCCGTCTTTGATTCCCCAAGCAGTAATAGTGTCGATCACCCGATCAACTACCTGCCTAAGAGACCATTCACGCTCTGCTGTGCCTAAAGTCCCACGAAAATACTTTTGAGCAAGAATGTTGGTTGCATTCACGCTCCACGTGGAGGGCACCTCGACCTGCAGCTGCTCAAACGCGACGGAACCATCCTGAAAGTTGGTTATCCGAGCATCGCGACGCTCCCAAACAACGGTGTCATAGGGATTCACTCCCCGTGAGGTGAAAAAACGCCTTAGTCCGATCCCTGATCTCTGAGGAGCTATCGCCATCACATTTCCTTCCCAATCCGTCTGACAAGACAGACAAACCATTGACAAAACCGACTAAAAGAGGAGAACACTCGGGGCTAAATCTCTAAACAGCTCAAACTATTCTTCTAAACCCTTACCCTAAGCCCAATTTGATTTTTGAACCAGCCAATCTGTTCTCAAGTAAGTCTGATACTACACGTTGGCTGTGACACTTTCTCGCATAAACACAATATGTTGATCGTTACGTCTCATTGAACACAACATCCTGTGTAATTTCAGCACTGTAGTTCTGTCATGTCAAGAACCCTGCCACTCTCATCTCATACTGCTGCGCAAAAAGCACTCACCTAGCAGCTATTACACCGAGGTTTCCGGTCGCAAACAATTCGCAGGCTAGATAGCGTATTACCATTGTGTTCGAGAACTTTTTTAACGTCACTCCCACAAATAGAGAGATTCTCGAAAAGGGTCTGCCTCAAGATCTTTTGGAATCATTTCAAAGGATCTGTACAGGTCACCTGAATATACCTCCGAACGTGATTCTCGTATTAGTTCCCGCCTTCAACGAGGAAGGCTCGATCGAAGACGTCATTTTAAGAGTACCAAAAATCGCCTGCGGATTGAATACCCAAGTCATCGTCATAAACGACGGATCAACCGACAACACCTCGTTAGTAGCCAAATCCGCCGGTGCGCTTGTTCTCGAGATGCCACACAACTCCGGCCAGGGAGCCGCCCTGAAGGCGGGCTACCTTTTTGCCCTTCAAAACGAGAGTAAGTTCGTGGCTGTAGTAGACGGCGATGGTCAGTGGGATCCAAGCGATCTTGAGGAGATGGTGGCACCCATAGTGAACGGCGACGCAGATTTTGCACAGGGATCGAGGCGTCTGGGCAGCACGGAGGTTGAAGACCGGTTCCGAAACATCGGGGTGGAGTTCTTCACGCGCCTTATATCTCTACTCACGGGAACATCGGTGGGTGACAGCTCCTCGGGATACCGAGCATACCGCAGCGAGGTGCTCGCCAATGTCAGACTTCGCCAGAGGCAATATCAGTCTTCGGAGATACTCATATCTGCGATCTGTAGCGGCGCAAGACTTTACGAACATCCGGTAAAAATGTCAGCCAGAACCGCAGGCGTCTCCAAGAAGGCACCCAACTGGAGGTACGGACTCTTCTACATGAGAGCCGTGCTTCAAACAACCTTGAGAGACAGATACATTGCCCCGCTGATGTCGCGAACCGGGATTCGTAAGTGACACGGCTTACTCGACCTACAATAACCCGTCATTTTTCAAAAGCCTGGGTTCAGTTCCTCCTCCTTGTCTTCGTCATATTCGTCATTCCAGGCTTTTTCGGCCATCCATTTGCTGCTGGCGACAATCTGATTCAGTTCAACCCGTTGCGCATGCTGGCAGCAAAGATCGAGAGGAGCGGCAACCTCCCATTATGGAACCAATACATCTGGTCCGGTACGCCTCTTCTCGCAGGTTTCAATGCCGGGGCGTTTCTCCCAACGTCCTGGCTTTACATCATTCTCCCACCGGTTCTCGCCTGGGGGCTAGCCCAGGGCCTCCCTTACTTCCTTGCCCTTTTTGGCTTCTACCTGCTCATGAAAGAAATGGGAATAACGGGGTTCACCTCTCGCGTCACTGCTCTTCTGTTCGGATTTGCCGGCGTAATGATAGGGCAGGGAGTACATCTGGACATGATCACAGGGATTTCACTTGCTCCATGGATGCTTCTGTGTGCTTCCCGGATAATCGAGCCCGGACTCCACTCCAGGTTTCGCTACGCAATATACCTGGCGATCCTATACTCGATGGTTGTACTCGCCGGAGCGCCAGAGGCGATGCTGGACGAAGTGATAATGCTGGTCGTTTACTCCTTCACCAGAATGATCCAGCTACGTGCCGAATGGCCTAGGAAGCTTCTTTGGCTCTGTGGAGCAGGCATTTTAGCACTTGGGATATCGGCGGCCCAGTGGGTGCCGGGACTCGAGTTCCAAAAGATCTCGCAACGAGCAAGCCCGACCTTTGCATTCGTTAGCTTCGGAGCCTTCGCACCGCAGTACTTCTACTCCTTTTTCGCCCCATACCTTTTTGGAGGGCCGGGTACACTGCCGATTAGCGGCTTCTATGGACCGTTCACTTGGGAGGAGGTGACTATCTACCCGACCATCGGCCCGATAATCGCCCTGTTTGTCACAATCGGCCGCGCTATAAAGAGGACCCTGGAAAGCAAGCTTCTTCCCTACCTGCTAATGGCGATTGTGGGTACCATTTTGGCGCTGGGCTCGTATACGCCAGTAGAGTCACTGCTCTACCATGTCCCCCTCTATGGGGAACAGCGGCTGCCCGGACGGAACATCCTCATGCTCGACATCGCAGTATTCGTTTTTTTCGCAGTCTGGCTGGACCCGATACTGACGAACTCGAGGGATGAGGCCAACCGGAGCCGTTGGCTTTCATTTCTTCCTGTCGCAGTAATCGGTATTTTATACGTGACCTATTTTGTCTCCCCAGGCTTTTTAACGCAGTTTCTCCATGCCTCACCACATGCAGCCAAGCTACCCAAGCTGGATGTGGCCCTTGTCTTTGCCATCAGCTGTGTCACATCGATCTCGAGCGGGGTCGTCTACTTCAGAGCTCAAGGCCACAATCGAAAATCTCGCAATGTAGTTCTTTTATCAGTGATTGTGCTCGATCTTCTCGTTTTCAACCTCTTTGGAGGCTTGGGTACACCGGTCAACCTGTCTCAGTTCAACTCAACCAGCCGGCAGATGGCCTACGTCCATTCCGTGATAGGAAACAGCTCAAGGTTTGCCTTGTACGACCCGCTTCTCTACGCGTACGGCCAGATGAACGCGGTCGGGCAACCCGATCTGAACATCGGTGCGGCCAACCGCTCCATACAGGGTTACGGCTCCCTCTCGCTGAACAGCTACGAGAGCGCAACACAGACCCATACGCAAGCGAGCCTATCGCCGCCGCTTCTCGCCAGTCCCCTCGTCGATACCTTGGGCACCAAGGTGGTACTTACGAGCTGGCATTATCTGACAACAAGGTATGGCTCGCCCACTGCCGTCCCTCTGCCGTACTTTTATATCCCCAGTGCTCTAGCCAACAACTCCCCACCTCCGGTGGCCATGTATCCGAATTACCATGGCACCCCGCTTGAACCGGTCGCAACCGATACAGCGGGAATGTTTGGACGGACCATGGCAGTGACAGGAGTCGACGTCAACACAGGCCACACCTTCACCGCTGGATCCATCCAGGCTGTGGGACTGCTTCAGCCAAGCGGATCGGTCCTCTGGCTATCGCATGTGAAACCTCCTTCCAACAAAATAGTTCCCGGCGCGCTTCACTACCAGACTCCAGGTCAGGGCCGAGGCGGCCAGATCCAAGCCGTCGGTGTGATCGTACGCCAGTACCTTCCGGCAGGCCTTCCAGACCCCCAAAAGGCCTTGGTAACCGGAGTCGGCGTAGCTTCAGCCCAAGGATACTTCGCGCTCTTCGGCCCGTTGAGCAGCTACCTCACGTATCCGCACTATCGACAGATCGGGATGTCCGGAGGCATCTCAGTCTTTGAAAACAGCCAGAGCAAACCCATCCTCCAACGCAGGGGGCAGGTAACGATTGTCAGCCACCACACCTCGGTGAACGGGACGCT
>JAJZIP010000283.1 GCA_021810525.1 Actinomycetes bacterium
GGCTTTATTTTCAAGTTCGACGAGATCTTCGTGAGCATTCCGGCCAATGTGATTGCTGCAGCAGCGGTGGTTCTTTTCGGTGTCATCGCAATGTCGGGAATCGATGTTCTAGGACAGGTGAAGTGGGATCAGCTCAACTATTTGGTGCTGGGAATTCCGTTGATGCTGTCGCTGGGCGGGCTCTTCGTAGCGCCAACCACCATGGTTCACTACCCTGTACTGGCCCGAGAAATAATCGTTGACCCCTTCCTGACGGGCCCGGTTCTTCTTATCGTCCTCCACCTCTTGATCAACAAGGTGGTTAGACCGATGTCTCACGGGGTTTTGACCGGCAAAATGGGAAGTTAGTTGACGTGGCTGGCCATCTGGTTCCAAATCAAAGGAGCATGGCGTGGAGGATGTCTCCGGACAAGAACTTTTAAGTTGCATCGGGTTCGGTCCTAACGATGGCCAGCAACTTCTTTCGATGGCTGACTCGGGGCTCATGTGAAGGTTTATGAATCTTGTCCATGGTGCTGGGTATTTCAAGGGGAGTTGTCGAATAATTCATTTGAGGCAATTTATGTGACATGGAGAGCGGCGGTGCCCTTGTGAGACCCTAGAGATCTCGACCATTGCGGATTGAGCTTCTAAATGGGGAAACCGGCTTCGGAGCCAAGTCGGTAGGATACCGCGGATCATAGCCAACATTGGGACTAGTGGTAAGGGAGAAATCGGATATGGCAGGTTCTGAGGAGATGACAAAGCTGACGATAGAGGAGAGGGGGGAAGGCATAGCCGTGACCCTGTTGGATGGTGATGCAGGGAATTACCTGGGTTTTCCAGACATCTCTCGAATCGGCCAGGTACTCGATGATGCCGAATCTGCCGGGAAGAAATGGGTGCTGCTTCGCCAAAACGGAAGCGATTTCTGTCTTGGCAGAGAGCACGGCCGTCTCAACGACAGCCAGCGTGAGGTGCTGATAGGCCTTGTCCAGAAGCTGCAAACCACCAACGTGGTGACCATCGCGGCGGCCAGTGGCAGGTGCGAGGCGTTTGGAGTTGGCTTGTTCGCGCTCGCCGATATCAGCATTGCAGCGGAAGATGCAACCTTCAGATTCCCTGAGATCCTGGAAGGTTTTGCCCCTGCCATAGTTGCCACCTGGCTCTTTGACTCGGCTCCGTACAAGCAGGCGCTGAACTGGATTCTCACTGGAGAACAGTTCAACTCTCAGCAGGCTCTGAGTTACGGGATGGCAACGGAGGTTGTGGAGACGGGTCAACTCCCGGCCGCAACAAACAGGGTTATCGAACGGCTGTCAGAAATTTCTTCTGCAGCCCTTACGAGTTGTAAGGGGATCGCGCGAGTCATGCGGGAGAATCAGCTCGATATGGCTTCACGCCGGGCGGTATCGCTCAAGTGGTTCGGCAAGTAGTTTTCTTTATTTGACGATTTTGAATTGATTGCGGTGAGCTTTGGGGATGGAGGTGCGACGATGCCGACGGTCTATCTGCACGCAGTAGGTCTGGACAAAGAGCTTTGGGCGGGCAGTCTCGCAGGAGAAGATATTGCGTTGGACTTTCCGGGATTTGGCAGTGAGCCTTCAGTTGAACCTATCTCCATGACCGTCCTGGCTGACCACATTGCACGGAAACTGGATCGGCCCTATGACGTTGTGGGCCTGTCACTTGGAGCTATGGTCACCCAGCACTTGGCGCTAAGGCATCCCGAGGTGGTGAGGTCGGCGATAATAGCGTGTGGTGGTCCCGAGACGAGTCCGGAGGTGTCTCTTCAGCGGGCAAGGGAGTCCAGAGCCGGTGGGATGGCTTCGGTATTAGAGACCACTCTTGATCGGTGGTTTACCCCAGGGGCCTTGGCCGACGCCGGCCACAAAGGGGTGGAGTATGCACGGAGGCGTCTTTTGGCAGATGACCCGGAGCTTTTCGCCCGCTACTGGGAAGCGATGGCGGAGCACAATCTGACTGAAAGACTGGCGGAAATTGCAGTGCCTGCCACGGTCATCGCCGGTTCGGATGACCATGCCGTTCCTCTCGCGGTGATGAAGGATATGGCAGAGCGGATTTCGAATGGCAGGCTGGAAATTGTTGAAGGACCGCACATGCTTCCTCTCGAGAACAGGGAGGGTTTCAATCTGGCGGTCGAACGGCATCTCGAATGGGTGGCGTCCAAATGAAGGTGATCAAGGCGGTTGGTGTGGGCGGCCCGGAGGTCCTAACGATGCTGGAGGTCGAGGTACCCGTTCCAGGTCCAGGGCAGGTGCTTGTAAAAGGTGATCTGGCCGCGGTGAATTTTGCAGACATAAATGCGCGCAGGGGAACCTACAGAGCAGACAAAACAGGACTTTTCCATGTCGACCTTGGACTTGAAATCTATGGCCATGTGGCAGCTCTTGGAGAAGGGGTCACGCGGTTTGAACCTGGACAACGGGTCGCTGGATTCAGCCTGAGTGGAGCCTATGCAGAATACGTTCTTGCCGACCAGGGTTTGATCTGGTTGGTTCCCGATGGAGTGAGCGATGAGCAGGCCGCCGCATTTCCGACTGTGGGGCAAACCGCGTTTCACCTGCTCACATCGGCTGCGCGGCTCCTTATTGGCGAATCGGTCATGATCACGGCAGCCGGAGGTGGCGTGGGCTCGACTGCGATCCAGGTGGCCCGGCTGCTCGGTGCCGGGCCGGTGCTAGCGGTGGCGGGATCATCGCAAGGCGCCTTCCTGGCGCATCGTCTTGGAGCTGATTTTACGCTGGACACCTCTGACCAGGGTTTGGAAGATGCCATGGCTGCCTTGGAGGGGATAAGCAAGGTGGATATTGTTCTCGATGGTGTGGGAGGAGAGCTGCGCCAACAGGCTCTGAGGTGCCTATCCCCATTTGGAAGGATGGTGCAGTTCGGCAACTCGTCCGGTGTTATCGAAGAACTGCCGCCACTTCGGGAGATGAGGAAGCACTGCATCGGCGTCTTCGGCTTCCATCTAGGTCTAATGCGCTCCGAGCGCAAGGAAGCCCTCATGAGAAGCGCGACTCAGTTATTGGAATGGCTGTCTATGGGTCGGCTCAACATAGCCATAGATGGCATCTTGCCTTTGAGCCGCGTGGCGGAAGCGCACACGCGTCTGGAGAATAGGCAGGTCCGCGGCAAGCTCCTTCTTTCCATTTCGGGAGTCTCATGAAAGAAGAGCCGACAGCATCGAGACAACGCAACCCAGTTGCCCGAGCGATTGACGTGCTTGGCTGGATTGCAGATCATCAAGGTGAAAGCTGGGGCGTGAGACAGATGGCCCGGGATCTCGAGGTATTCCCTTCGACGGTTCACCGAATTCTGCAGACATTCGTGAATGGCGGCCTGCTCGGGAAAGACGAGCTTGGTGGTTACGTGGTTGGCGCGGAGCTGTACAGGATCTGTCAGTCACTGGTAGGTGGACTCTC
>JAJZIP010000284.1 GCA_021810525.1 Actinomycetes bacterium
GGTGGACTGGGCGGAGATCGAACCGTTCGTCTCCCATGTGCCTAGCGCTAGGCTGCGCCTCCCGCTGCGAAAACTGGCAAAGATCCACCCTGCCCAGCTGGCAGATCTCGTCGAATCGGCCTCACATGACGAAGGTGAGGAGATCATACGTGCGGTGGGAGAGAACCGGGAACTGGAAGCGGATGTCTTCGAGGAGCTGGACACAGATCACCAGGTGGAATTCCTGGCGTCACGATCCGACGGCGAAGCCGCCAGGCTGCTTTCGGCCATGGCGCCTGACGACGCGGTGGATCTGCTAGAAGAGCTCGACCAAGAGCGTCGACTCCCGATTCTGCGCATGATGCCTGGACCCATGCAGCGCAAGCTGCGAGCCCTGCTCAGATACAATCCAGAAACCGCTGGGGGACTTATGAACCCCGACTTCGTGGGTGTCGCTTCGACAAGCAGCGTTGGTGAGGCACTGGATGCAGTGAGGAACTCCCATACTCCTGCCGAGGTGGCAGGTGTCGTTTTTGTCAGCGATGCATCCAACCGTCTAATGGGCATGGTGCTGGTAGCAGAGCTGCTAAGAGCTGACCCGTCATCTTCTGTGGAGACTGTCGCTCGTCAAGTTCCAGCTGCACTTCATCCAGATGCCGACGTTCACGAAGTCCTTCGTACCATGAGCGACTTCAATCTTGCCGTTGCCCCTGTCGTTGATTCTGATCAAAGCATTCTCGGGCAAATCACCGTTGATGATGTGCTTGAACTGTTGATACCTGAAGGCTGGCGCCGGCAGTACGGAATGACGTCGACCAGTCAATAGAGCTACAGCCACTGCGGTGAACTCCAAGGATGTCACCATGACAGCTCTGCGTGGGATTCGAGCATTTCCGCAACAAAGTTAGTCATCCATTTACCCGTCATTTACACAAAATCTCAAACCATCGGATAAGATAAACCCGGTCTTGTGCCAGCATGGCCTGGTACCACCTGAAGTACTGCTGCCACCGAATCTCGGTTGCAGCAATGAGACTTATAAGGAGCAGAACTGAGCGCCGATAGAGGGACACCTCGCAAACCCATGGCGCCCGAAAGCTTTATGGGCACAACTCTGTAGGAGAGTTCCCGGGCAGGCTTAGGGCGCCGCAATTAAAAGCGGTATTCCTAAGCAGCCTGGAGGTAGATTGTCGTGCCCGACAAGTTTACGCATGCACAGACCGAGCCGAGCGCTGTGCTGGATCAAGCACATCTCGGCGATATTCAAGGTGCACTCGGCACGATTCGCCAGCATGACTCCGATGTGCGCAGAACTTGGAAAGCCAGGCTCATCACCCTTGCCGCAATAATCGGCCCGGGAATAATCGTCATGGTGGGCGACAACGACGCTGGAGGGGTAGCCACCTATTCTCAAGCTGGCCAAAACTATGGCACAAGCCTTCTGTGGACTCTAATCCTGCTTGTCCCAGTACTCATAGTTAATCAGGAGATGGTAGTCCGTCTAGGCGCCGTCACAGGCGTAGGACATGCCCGCCTGATCAAGGAGCGCTTCGGACGCTTCTGGGGCTGGTTTTCCGTCGGAGATCTCTTCCTCTTGGATTTTCTGACCATCGTGACGGAGTTCATCGGCGTCGATCTCGCCCTAGGATACTTCGGGGTAAGCAAATATATCTCAGTGCCCATTGCTGCCGCTGGACTTGTCATCATGACTGCAAGCGGAAGCTTTCGGCGCTGGGAGAGGTTCATGCTGGTCTTCGTCGTGGCGAACTTTCTGGTCATTCCACTAGCTGTGATGAGCCATCCACATGCAAGCCCTATTTTGCATGACCTGGTTGTGCCTGGAATACAAGGTGGGGCGAACTCGACATCAGTACTGCTGATAATTGCAATAGTCGGAACAACGGTTGCCCCGTGGCAACTCTTCTTCCAGCAGTCCAACATCATCGACAAAAGAATCACTCCACGTTGGATCAACTACGAGAGAGCTGATACCGTACTTGGTTCCATTGTCACGGTTGTAGGTGCGGGGGCGATGATAGCAACATGCGCATTCGCCCTGGGCCACACCCAGTTTGCAAATGAGTTCACCAGCGCCGGCGGAGTAGCGCGCGCCCTTGCTCACCAGCTCGGCTACACCGCGGGAGCTCTCTACGCAATCGTGTTGCTGAATGCTTCGATCATAGGCGCAGCTGCAGTTACTTTAGGGACCTCTTACGCGTTCGGCGACATGTTTGGCACCCGTCATTCGCTCCACAGAAGATTTACCGAGGCTCCTGGCTTCTACGCTAGCTACGCAGCTTTGGTGGCTCTAGCCGGTGCAATCGTGCTTATCCCGCACGCCCCACTCGGACTCATTACAACAGCGGTTCAAGCCCTTGCAGGCCTGCTTCTCCCCTCTGCCTCAGTTTTCCTGCTGCTTCTGTGCAATGATCGCGATGTCTTAGGCCCTTGGGTCAACCGGCCGTGGCTCAACGGGGTGGCCGTCCTGATCATTGGAGTCCTGCTGATTCTCTCGCTGATACTCGTAATCACCACCCTTTTCCCAAGTGTCAATGTCACGGTATTGTTTCTGATTCTCAGCGCCGTGCTCGTTGTTGCACTAGCTGGGGGAGGAACCGTTTATGGGGTAAGGACCGCAAAGAAGTCACAACTTGCAGGTGCAAAGGAGGGTGAAGCCTTACTGCAGAAAAGGGAGACTTGGAGAATGCCGCCACTGACTCTACTGGGCCGGCCCAAGTGGTCAAAGGGCCGCACTGCGGCAATGTGGTCCCTCAGGGGATATCTCATCATTGCTGTTGCTCTGCTTTTCGTCAAAGCCATCGAGCTTGGAACCCGAGGTCACTGATATTGAGAGAGCGAACCGAAGTTGAGTTCACCGCTTCCGTCCAAGACTCGCGGAAAAACTCGATCCCATTTTTCTGGCCTGGCTGCTCATAGCTTGGCATCCCAAGCTGCTGGTCCAAGCGGGGATCCACTGCCCTAAAAAGAGCGTCCGTGAAAATCTCGTGCTGCTTTGACAAGTTTCGGGGTGCGGTGTAACGTGCCTAGCTACGGAACTGTTCGGGCCTTGGGGGAACCATTTGGCACCGTGCAGGTTTCACTGAGAAACACAGGGGGAACGCCATGAAGCGTGTTTCTATCGACGTGGGTGGAACTTTCACCGACTGCCTGGTCCTTGATGAAAGGGGAAGGCTCCGGGAGTTCAAATCTCCTACTACACCAGCAGACCCCGTCATAGGGGTCCTCGACTCTCTGGGCAAAGCGTCATCGGCATTCTCACAGCCGCTGAACAGCTTTCTTGAACAGGTCGAGATCCTCATCCACGGCACGACCTTGGCCATCAACACCCTTCTGACAGGACGTGGCGCCAAGACCGGGATGATCACGACCAAGAACTTCAGAGATGTCATCGAGATGCGAAGGGGTCTTCGA
>JAJZIP010000285.1 GCA_021810525.1 Actinomycetes bacterium
TCAGTATGGAATCAGCGACCGTGGTTGCTTGCACTTGCGAGGCTTGAACCGCAGTGGCGGTCCCGTCGTTCTCAATGGCCATAAAACCACCGGCAAAAACAAGGGTGAGAATGACTATCGCGACCAATGTACTAACCAGTGAAGAGCCTTGCACACTGCGCCTGCGTCCTGTCAGACGGATCTTCCTGAACTTCGCAATGTCCCCGAACCTCAACGGAACCTCCCCGCTGCGCCGCGGTCCCTGTCGAACAACTCCAGCTCTGAAGTTGGCAGTATCCGGCGGGCCTCTGCCTCTTCGATATATCCGCGGTCGACAGCCTCTCCCAGCGCGAACCGCAACGACTGCGACCCGAACTCTCCCCTGTGCGTTTCCAGCATGTCGCGCAGATCCTTCAGGTTGTTCTCCCGAATCGCTCCCGCGACCGCTGGGTTCACCACAAGGACCTCCGCAACCAATACCTTGCCTTCCGTATCCCCCTTTCGGGGAAGGAGCTTTTGTACGACCACGCACTTCAGAGTTCCCGCCAACTGCATCCTGATCTGCGCCTGCTGGTTTGCGGGAAACACGCCAACTATCCGGTTCACCGCCGAGGCCACGTCCATCGCATGCACCGTGGTCATTACCAAGTGGCCGGTTTCTGCAGCCTTGATCGCCGCCTCCATCGTCGCCGTGTCGCGCATCTCCCCGACCATGATCACATCCGGATCTTGCCGCATGGCCGCGTAGACCCCCGCGTCGAACGACTCGGTATCGGGTCCCACCTCTCTCTGATGCACCAGCGACATCTTGGACGTGTGCTTGTACTCGATGGGGTCCTCTATCGTCAGTATCATCTGCGATCTGGTGGTATTGATCCGGTCAATCGCAGCAGACAGAGTCGTGGATTTGCCCGAGCCCGTGGCACCGCAGATCACGATCAATCCCAGTCTCTCTGTGTCCACGATTCTTTCCACAACAGATGGGACCCTGAGTTCGGCCAGGGTTTTGAGTTCTTCGGGAATGACCCTTATCGCAACCGCCAGCCTCCCGTCTTGGCGGTATACCGACAGCCGCAACCTGCGGTCCTCATACGTCCCGGCAACATCCCAGTCGCCCCTGTAGCTATCCGGCAGTCCTGGGAAACCGGTCAAGTCCTGGACCACCGATGCTATGTCCTCCTCGCCGAGCGGCGGGAATCCTACAATCGGTACGAGCTTCACCCCCTGGCGGTACCACGGCGCGGTTCCGGCAGTTATGTGGAGATCCGACGTACCAACCTTCAGCGCTCCATCCATCAGCCCGCGTGTCCACTCAGAGATTTTCATGGATGGCCTCCCGTGCTGTGGAGAACCGCCTGACCAAAAGAGATGGTCGGGAGGTAGATTGCAATGCCGACAGGACCGAGCAGAAGTCCGAAGAACACCGTCATGATCGGCTCGAGCAACCCTGTGAGTGCTTTGAGCTGGGAGTCGACCCAGTTGGAAAGGTCCTCCGCGTAGTTCGCTATCGCGGCGGAAACCGTGCCGGAAGCCTCCCCTGTGGCTATCGCGTACCCGAGATCTTTGGGCAGTCCCTTCGTTCTCGCCAGAGCGACAGATAACTGAACGCCCGAGGTGACCACCTCTTCCGCCGCTTCCCTTACAGCTAGGCGAATACAGAGAAAAGAAGATATGTTCGATGCGTATTCCAGTGCGTCTCTCAACGGAACCGAGGAAGAGGTCAACCCCGCGAGCGCGGTCGAGACCCGCGCCGTCGCAGTGGCTTGAGCTAGCTCTCCCACTATGGGTAGCCGGAAAAGCGCCAACTCTGCCCGGACCCTCGCTTCGGGCCGCTTCCAGAGAAGCTTTAGTCCGCGCCACACCAGAAAGAGTCCGATGACGACGAACACCGTGTCGTGGGTTATCGTACGTGACATATTGAGGTAGAACTGCGTTATCCCTGGAAGCTTGGCCCCAAGGCTTGAAAACATCTTGGCGATCCGGGGAACCACGAACGCGATCAGTCCGATTGTCACCAACACCGCTAGTATCCCCTCGGCCACAGGAAGCGTGAGCGCGGACTTCACCGCCTGCTTCAACCTCACTCTCTTCGTTAGCAGATCCGAAGCCATCCGCAGGGTATCTTCGAGCTTGCCCGAGCGTTCCCCCGCTTCGATCATGGACACGATAAGGGGCTCAAATTTTCCGGTTTCTCTGAACGCTTCCGCTATGGAACTCCCCGAGGTTAGCCTTTCCTCCACCTCTCCCAACGCCCGCGCTGCAGCTCCCCGTGGCTTCTGCTCTATGAGTGCAGCCACCGCCCTCCGCAGTGGCATCCCTGCTTTTTGGTACGAGGCCAGCTTCCTCATGATCCACACCAGTTCCGAGGTGTTTAGCTTCCGGTTCTTTCTCAGTTCAAATTGTCGTGTCAAGAAGGGCTGTTCCGCAACCGCCACCGGTATCAAATTGGCCTTCTTGAGCTGCGCGAGCGCGTCCGTCTCATTCTCGGCCTCGATCGAGCCCTTCTGCGTTCTTCCCATGAGCGTGACTGCTTCGTAAGCGTATTTAGCCATTACTGACCGCCCAACACGCGCTGTACCTCACTAAGTGAGGTTCTTCCCGACGCTACGAGCTTGACCGCGTTCTGAAACATCGTTTCCATTCCTTTTTCCCCAGCGATCTCCATAAGCCGTCCCCTCGGTGCCCCATCTGAGATCGCATCCGACAGATCGTCGTCGACGACGAGTAGCTCCCCTACTGCGGTCCTGCCCCGATACCCAGTCCCGTGACACAGTGCGCACCCAGCATGACGGTAGACCACCTCTTCGGTCGAAAAAACGCCGCTGTTTACACCACCCAAGCCCTCTAGCAGCTGCCGCGTTTCGCCGCTCACCAGGTCGGCCACTTTGCAGCTGCAGAGCAGGCGCAGCAGGCGCTGAGCCAAAACGCCCCTGAGACCTTCGGCGATTTGGTACGGCTCCACCCCGATGTCCCGCAGACGTCTTACAGCCGAAACTGCGTCAGTGGTGTGCAATGTCGAGAGCACAAGACGCCCCGCGATAGCACTCTCCGCCGCAATCGCAGCTGTTGCCGTATCGCGGATCTCACCGAGAATCATCACGTTAGGATCATTTCTGACCAGGTGTCGCAGCGAACTGGCGAATGTGATCCGCGGTTCTCTCACGCCGATCTGGACGATGCCGTCGATAATGGCCTCAACCGGGTCTTCAAGGGACAGGATCTCTTTCGAGCCGTCATTTATTGACTGGACCGATGAATACAGCGTGTGTGTCTTGCCCGCTCCTACCGGACCTGCTACCAAGACCAGACCCCAGCTCGATCTCAACAGCTTCTCGTAGTCGGACAAAAGGCGAACGTCGAATCCGAGCTTTGCTATGTCGGACACGGCCTCGTCGGTTGTGGACAGACGGAT
>JAJZIP010000286.1 GCA_021810525.1 Actinomycetes bacterium
CTGCATGGCGATCCAGGGGATCAAGACCTCCTCCCCGTAGAACTGCGCCTTCGGACCGAATCCTCCTCCGATATCTGCAGGAGCAATCAGGCGGATCTCGTCCTCACCCATGGCGTAAATAGTGGCGAGCATCTGTCTCACGTAGTGCGGAGCCTGGGTGTTGTCCCAGACAATCAGCTGTTGGGTGACCGCATCGAAACGGGCGGCCACGGCACGCCCTTCCACCGAGTGCCCACCTCCCCGTGTCACTTCAATCGTCTCGCGCAGAACATGCGGAGCTGACAAAAGCGCTGCTTCGGGATCGCCGGCCGTCTGGATGATGTGGACCGCGACGTTGCTCTCAGATCCGACATGAACAAGCGGTGCCCCGTCCCTGAGGGCCTCGGCAGTTGACCCAACTGAGCCCAGCTCCTCGTAATCAACCTCGATGAGCTCCAATGCGTCCTCGGCTAAATATCTGTTCTCGGCGACGACGACCGCTATGGGCTCGCCGATATACCTTGCGTACTCCTTCACTATCGGCAGCCTGATCTGGTAGTTCAGCTTCGGATGCAGAACTTTGGGTGGAAGGTCTTTCAGTATCGGACCAAGCTCTTGGGCTGTGAAGACGGCGATAACGCCCTGGAGCCGCTTAGCTGGCTCGGTATTGATCGAGACGATCCTGGCATGGGCGTAGTTGCTGCGCAGGATGGCAGCCTCATAGAAGTCGCCGAAAGGGAGGTCGTCGAGGAATTGGCCTCCGCCTGTGAGCAGCCTCTGGTCCTCTCTCCGGACCATGCGCGTTCCGATATGGGTTGCCTTGTCGATAACTTCTTTGACACTCGACTGGGTCATCATCGTGCTCCATCTTCGTTTGCCTCATTCGACAGGCTCAGCAGCGCTTCAACCATGCCGCTATATCCGGTGCACCGGCAGATGTTCCCGCTCAAGGCCTCCCTCGCCTCCGCCTCGGTATCAATGGGGCCCTCCCTCAGGCGGGCGGTCAAAGACATGAGGAAACCGCTTGTGCAGAAACCGCACTGAAGAGCGTGGTGAGCATGAAACGCCTCCTGCAGCTGCGTCAATTCTCCCTCCGATGCAAGCCCTTCGACAGTCTCGATCACGGCACCATCGGCTTGAACTGCCAGGATCAAACAGGAGCGGACCGCTTTGCCGTCCAGGATGATTGTGCAGGCTCCACAGCTGCCATGCTCGCAACCCAGGTGGGTTCCTGGGAGCCCAATCTGTTTACGCAAAAAGTCGGCTAGCGTAATCCGCTGCTCGACGAGGTGAGTGCCCTTTGCCCCGTTTATGGTAGTGGTAATCCACAACTTTGACTCGACTGGGTCCAGTTCAACTGCTTCAGACATGAATGGTACTCCTTTGATCAGCCAGCCTGGCCAACCCGCGACGTATGATGACCCCGGTCACCTTTTTCCGGTATTCCGCAGATGTGTGGATATCCTCAGTGGGTTCCAGCGACTCCGTTACCAGCTGCTGGACGCCGATGAGAACCTCCTGCGACAGATCTGTCCCCGAGACATAGCGCTCGGCCTCCCTAAGGCGCAAAGGGGTGGGCGCCACGCCGGAGCAGACGATCCGGCAATCCCGTATCTTTCCGTCCGAGTCCCACGTTCCCAAAACGGCAGCTCCGACAAGAGCGAAGTCGCCCTTGCGCCGCGTGATCTCGTCGAACACCCCGACAGTGTTTGCTCCCATGCGCGGCAGATCCACCGAAACCAAAAGCTCCTCTGGGTTCAAACTGCTGGTCAGGTGAAAGGTGAAGAAATCCTCTGCGGGAACCGTCCTTCTCGAGTCCTTTGACCTGACATTCATCACCGCATCGAGCGCCACCATGATCGAAGGGAGCTCGGCTGCAGAATCGGCGTGGGCCAAGCTTCCACAGATGGTGCCCCTGTTCCTGATCTGAACGTGGGCGACATTGGTCAAACCCTCATGAAGAATGGGGTAAGCCAGCTCCACCTCGGGTGAGAGCTCCAATTCACGCTGCCGTGCCAGAGCGCCAATGTTGAGCCCAGAATCGCTGAGCGAATAGCGGGCAAGTTCGGAGACCCTGTTGATGTCGATCAGATGGCCAGGCGAGAGCAGGCGAAAGTTCAGCATCGGCATAAGACTCTGCCCTCCCGCCAGCACCTTCGCGTCGTCGCCGTATTCCGAGAGGAGTTCGAGGACCTGCTCAAGCTCTGTAGGCGCGTGGTAGACAAACCTGGACGGCTTCATCCTTCCTCCTTTGGGGAAAACTTGCTCGTATGGCCACCACCGGCGCCACAGCATGCGACCTGGTCCGAGACGGCCGCTTCGTCGACTATGACGCCACGGAAATGCTGTGTGACTGCCGCGCGCACGTTCGAGCTCTCTATCACCGCGAAGTGCCTCAGCCCCTTTGCCAGAACAAATCGGCCATTGGGTATCTCCGACCCGAGCAGTTCTCCCATTTGCGCAGGCGTGGCATCGTCGTCTTCCCCGGTGATTGCTAGCGTCGGAGCCGCGATCAACGGGAGCAACGCTCGGTCATCAAAGGCGCCCAAGGCCAAACATGCCTTCGCATGTACCTCGGGAGCGGTCCCAAGGAATATTGCGACCACGCGAGAGACAACCCGCGGCTCTATCCTCCTGAACCTCTCACCAAACCATCTGTCCACCTGAAACGGTATCTGCATGAACCGCGGCTTGGTCAATGCGGTGTTCGCCCGAGCCTGCCAGGCCGTGGGCGCATCAGGACCATACCACGCCGTGGTATCGCAAAGTGCAAGGCGATCCACGTAGCTGGGATTCACAGCGGCAAAATTGATGGCGACACAGCCTCCCATCGAAAGCCCCAAAAAGTGGGCCTTCTTCACATCCAGCGAATCCATCACCAGCCGGACATCGCCGGAGAGGTCCTCGATGGAGAAGTCCGCTCCGTCGTAAGAGCTCTTGCCATGTCCTCTCAGATCGATGGCGATGACTTCAAAGCCATCGAGAAAATCATCCAGAACAGGGATCCACATCTCGGCGGCAAGAGCCAGCGAGTGCAGGAGCACGAGGGGATGGCCTTGCCCCGCGCGGAGATACGATATCCGGCCCGAAGGGACCTCAACATACCCTCTTTCCATTTCAGTTGCATCTGTGGTCATCGTTCTCCTTTCGAGACCTCGAGATGTGAAGCATTGTTGCAGCAGATCTCTTCCTTTTCTGCCTCGCTCAGCGCCGAAGCCAAGACCCGTCCCAAGGGATCAGGGTCCCCTATCGGGAACGGAGCGTCGCTGCCCAGAAGGACTTTCTCCACCCCGACCCTCTTCACAAGAAGCTCAAGGCTTATCGGATCTAGGGTAACTGTGTCGTAGAAGAAGTTGCGGATCTCATC
>JAJZIP010000287.1 GCA_021810525.1 Actinomycetes bacterium
GGCATTTGAGATCAACCTTGTCCGGGATGGCATGGAGCCCTTGGGCGGCAGCGTTCCAAGAGAGGAGCTGGCCCAGGGAGCCGGCTTCAGCGGGAAATCCGGTCAAGTTCTGGTGGCGTTTCCGCCCGATTCAACCAAGGTCGCGCTATTCGTGGGCCTTGGAGACGGAGTAGACAGTGAGAGCTTCAGGTTGGCTGGAGCAGCGGCCGTTCGGGCTTTGTCAAAGGATGTGACGGTCGCCGCGCTTTTGGCTCGAGGAGTGGATGATCCCAAGCTTGTGGCAGCATTTGTCGAGGGAGCCATCTTGGGCTTCTACCGCTACGACGTACTCAGGGGAAGGGGTTTTGACAGATCCTCCTTGCATCAGCTCAATCAGCTTCTTGTAATCGCCGATGACGCGGCCCTACTTTATGCTCCAGTTGGTAGGGCTGCAGTTCTTGCGAACGCGACATGTTTTGCACGTGATTTGATCAATGAGCCAGCTGCAACTATGACGCCGATCCGTTTTGCCGAGATAGCGCAGGGAATAGCCGACGCTAGCGGAATTAACTGCCGCATCTGGGATAAGACCCAAATTGAAATGGAGGCTCTTGGTGGACTGCTTGCTGTGGCCAGTGGTTCGGTTCAGGAGCCGCGCATGGTGAAAATGTCGTATCGGCCTTCCGGTTATGGAGGTAGCGCTGAGGTGGCCTTGGTGGGCAAGGGTATAACCTTCGATTCAGGCGGACTGTCGCTAAAAACCGGTGACGGAATGATGACGATGAAGACCGACATGAGTGGAGCGGCAGCTGTTTTGGCTACCATGTCGGTCTTGGCGGATCTTGGCGTAGGTGTAGCAGTCGATGGCTACATGGCGCTGACTGAAAATATGCCCAGTGGATCGGCTACTAAGCCTGGTGACGTTTTCGTGGCAAGGAATGGCAAAAGCGTAGAAGTATTGAATACCGACGCAGAAGGACGGTTGGTTCTCGCTGATGCACTATCTCTGGCAACTGAGGACGGGGCGAGCGAGATCATAGATCTCGCAACTCTGACCGGTGCCTGTGTGGTTGCGCTGGGACGCGAGATAGCAGGCGTGATGGGAAATGATTCCGCACTGGTGCAAGGGCTGATCCGAGCTGGCGATTCGGCGGGTGAGCCTCTCTGGCAGCTACCTCTATTCGACCGCTACAAGAAACACATTGAGTCAGAAGTTGCAGACATGAAAAACATCGGTGCACCAGGCGCCGCGGGGACCATTTCTGCCGCTCTTCTGCTCAGGGAGTTTGTTGGCGACACTCCATGGGCGCATCTAGACATCGCGGGTCCGTCAAGATCGGATTCGGATGAGCGTTATTTTAGAAAGGGTGCAACGGGATTCGGAGTTCGCACGCTCTGCTCATATCTCGAAGGCAAGTCCCACTGAGGGCCGTTTGCTGGTCTCGGGCGGCGAACTCTAGGAGGAGTCCAGGATTTCAGAGCAAGGCCACGGCGGTGCGTTTGGTGGTCGAGATGCCTGCGCGATTTGTCGTGGCCTTGCTCTGGTAATTGATCAGCTAATTTAGGGTTGGAGTCCCTTAGTGCTCACCTCTCCTTGCTCACTATCGGTTGTGTCCTGGGATCTGCTGAGAGATGTTTGCTCCAGCCAGCTGAGAGTCTCATAGCAGACTGAAGGGTGAAATCTCCAAGAGATAAGCTGCTTCTCGATCGCTGCTCGATCGTGTCCCAGCTTCGCAAGTGTCAGAGCTAACGAGCGAGCTCGAGTCCGCACGGCCGTCAGGGAGGTTTCGGGTGCCTCCTGAATCTCTTTGGCGTGGAGCTCTTGAATGTGCTCTGGAAGCCTGTTGATGTATCTTTGTGGTAAGGGCGGCAGTTTCAACCTGACAGAAACTGCTTTGGATGGCATGATTCTGGCTAGCTCGAAAACGAGCAGGCGATTTAGGGTCTTTTGGATCGATGAGTGTCTGTTTGTGGCTCCTCCAAGCCCCATCATGATCGACATCTCCTCAAGATCTACCGTGAAACCGTATGGTTCGCTTTCAAGCGATTCGGTTATCCGTCTAGCCAACAAGACAGTTGACGGTCCGAGAAATGGGAGCCAAAATTTTTCCACGTAGCTGGATCGAGGGTCATATCCCAATGATTCGATATTGACGTCTCTCCAACTGAGAAAACGGACCGGCGACTCGAATTCCCAGATTGCATGCTTTTTGGCCAACGCGGGGTTGGCTCCTTTGGACGAGCTTCTCGACTCCTCATCTGCTCCGTCACCAGAGTGGCTACCACTAACTAACATAATCTATCCCCCTTTTGGTGGTTGGGCTTTTCCTCGGAGAAGCAGTGATCAGTGTGTCAAATTCTCTGGGATTTGTAAAGGGGGAATTCAGGATTGAATTTGAGATGTTACTGTCAGTCGTCAACACTTTGCTGACCAGGAGCATTGTGTAATGCAATTTAGTCAAAGAGTGGTAATCACTGAAATCGGTTCATGTGGAACTGAGACGACCTGGGCCTTCTTCCTCGCCGTAACGAAGACGAAATATCATTTGAGGTGGGATGTCCAATGGCTATTGCCCCGATCGGGATGAAGCGCTCCGGTATCTTGAAGGAGTTCTTGATCTCACTCACATTCCTAAAAAGTCCGAAGAAGAGCGCACCCAGGTTTTCATTGACGACTGAATTAAGTATCAGCATCGATGCAAATGCCGTGTCCACGAACCAATACGGGACCGGCCAGTCGTGTTCGCGGGTCAGCCCGGAGTAACTCTTGTCGGCTTCGGAGTATCGCTCTAGGTAGGCTTGGGGGTTTGCAAGAGGAATTACGACGACTGGAGCATTCCAGAGACCCTGGTGTGATCTGGTTCCGTCTCTCCACTGTTGGGTGAGCGCAAGATCCCAAAACCGCTCTAACGCGTCGCTCTCGTTGAGCACGAGGAAGTCGAATCCTTGCGTGAATCCCGCTGAGGGCCCCCTTGTGGCCGAGTCCAAGATTCTCTGCAGGGCTATCTCCGGGATCGGGTCACGACTGAAGTGGCGATACATCCTTCTTCTTGCCAAAAGCTCGTAGTACTCCATAGTTAGAAACTATGCCGTCTGAGGATTTTTTGGCGTGTGGTTGTTGAGTTTTGCAGAGATGGCGGATTGACGCCGGGATTTTCCACAATTTTAGTGAACGTGGAATGTTGACTAATATGGTAGGGTTTTAACAAGGGAAATGTCACATACTGCTGGAGTGTAATCCATGACAAGTTTTAGAGAGATCTTACGCAGCACCAAGGCTGAGATTGAAGAGATTGATACCGTAGGTGCCGCGAGGCTAGGCAAAGGCTGGCTGTTTCTCGACGTGAGAGAAGCTGACGAATACG
>JAJZIP010000047.1 GCA_021810525.1 Actinomycetes bacterium
CGCTTACTGAGTGAGCAACTTTTTTTGAGGAGCATTGTAAGTTTTTCTCTGATACGGCCTATCTTCTTTAATAGTGCAGATTACCGACGCCCTTACTCAGCTGAACTTGGACGCCCACCTCGAGGATTTTGAAATACTCCTGCGAGAATCCGTTGCCGTTGACGACAACTTTTTGTCCGAAGTGTCTCGCCACTTGATGGACGCGGGCGGCAAGCGAATTAGGCCCGTTCTCGCCATCACGGCTGCAGCCGCCGGGGGCGCCGAAATAGACCGCAACGTGCTCCTATCCGGCATCGCAGTCGAACTCGTCCACCTCGGCTCGCTCTACCACGACGATGTCATGGACGATGCATCAGACCGAAGAAATGTAAAAAGCGTGAACTTCAGATGGGGCAATGTAATCGCGATTGTGGCCGGAGACTTCCTCCTAGCCAAGGCAGCGGGCATAGCCGCCAGACTCGGACAGGAGATTGCTGAGCTCCTTGCAAACACGCTCGGAGACCTTTGCGCCGGACAGATCCTTGAAGCGCATACATCATTTTCACTGGCGCGAACAGATGAGTCGTACTTCAGGGCTATCTCCGGAAAGACAGCGTCTCTTATGGGAACCGCCTGCCGAATCGGAGCTCTGGCTGCAGACCTCGATAGAGCTTATATCGATACGGTTACGAAGGTCGGCCGGTCCCTGGGAATGGTCTTCCAGATTCGAGACGACATCCTCGATCTCGTGGCTACCGCTGAGATCTTGGGCAAAACCCCCGCCCAGGACCTTCTCGAAGGGATTTACACGCTGCCAGTCATCGAGGCATTGAAGACGCCGTATAGAAATGAACTCGAGACTCTTCTGTCCCGAAACATGGATGACTCGAGCGTCGACAAGGCCGTAAAGATAATTCTTTCCTCAGGTGGAGTTGCCAAGGCCTGGTCCCAAGCTCAACACTTTGCGCTGCTCAGCCGTGAGAGCGCTGCCCAGCTCGACTCCCCACTGGCCACAGAACTGGGCCAGATGGCGCAGTTTCTGCTCGATGACACCCTCGATATGGTAAAGCCGTACATCGAGCCGACCAAGTAGCTATCAACCGAGTCCGGGACATCCCGGCTTGACTGTGGAATCTGAACGAATTTCTGAGCGTCGAACCAAGGCAGCAATCTTTTTGGTCTCGCATAATGACCCTGGAGCACATTTTGGAGATCTCACCGGCTTGATACCACGCCAGACCTTCCGTGCACTCGCCCATGCATATCGCAAAGGGCTATGATATAGGCACCTAACTGCACCTTTGAGACGTAGGTTCAGGCATCTTCGGGCAAAAAATGAATACCCCCTGTAAAAATGCCAAACAAGCAACGGGTCCGAAGCTAGTCTTTATCTCGGGAAGTTACACGCAGAGCCTATCCCTTATGCGAGGGAACGTGACCCGAAATTGGTTCCAGCGATGATCTCAGGCAACGAAAGGTCGGCGACTATGAGTGTTTCGGAAGCGGTTGTGCAGGATTCGATGTCTCGTTCAATTGATGCAGCGCGCAGACACCTGCTGAGACTCCAAAGGCCAGAGGGCTACTGGTGGGGAACGTTGCTCTCCAATGTGTGCATGGAGTCGGAGTACATCATGCTTTTGCACATCCTCGACACACGGATGACCGAGCGCGAAAAGCACGTGATGAACTACATCTTGAGCCAGCAGAATCCAAATGGTTCCTGGTCGATCTATTACGGAGACCCAGGTGATCTCAATGCCACCATAGAGGCCTACCAGGCTTTGAAGCTCCTCCACTACGACCCGTCCTCGAAAGAAATGCAGAGCGCCCGTGGATTCATATCTGAACATGGCGGAATCGAAGAGAGCCGAGTCTTTACCCGATTCTGGCTCGCCATGCTCGGACAGTACCCTTGGGAGGAGCTGCCAATTCTCCCCCCGGAGCTAATGTGGCTGCCTCAATACTCTCCGATCAGCATTTGGGACTTTGCAAGCTGGGCTAGGCCCACAGTAGTAGCACTCTCAATTCTCATGTCTTATAGACCGGTATTTCCGGTGGCCGAGAGCGAAGGCGTGAGCGAACTTTTCAAAGGTACCGCACCAAAGCGCGAAAGAAAAGATACCTTGGGCACACTCTTCTATCTCGCCGATGACCTGCTCCATCGCTACCACAACCTTTCCTATAAGCCCGGCCGATCCCACGCCATTGAAAAGGCATTCCAATGGCTGGTCGAGCGCCAAGAAGAGGACGGAAGCTGGGGAGGCATCCAGCCGCCGTGGTTTTACGCGCTCATCGTCTTCAAGACGCTCGGGCGAACCGACCATCCCTCCTTCAAACGCGGATGGGAAGGACTCGAGCGCTTCGGGGTCAGCGAACCTGACGGGCGGTGGTGGCTCCAGGCGTGCGTCTCCCCGACCTGGGACACCGGATTGTCGGTGCTTGCCCTGGCTGAGGCAGGCCTGGCGCCAGAGGATCCTGCACTGGTCGCGGCAGGCAATTGGCTAATGAACCAGCAGGTTCTGACCGCTTCCGGTGACTGGGCTGTTCGCCGGCCCGAAGTCAAGCCGGGAGGGTGGCCCTTCGAGTTCTTCAACGACAATTACCCCGACATTGATGACACTGCAATTGTCTTGATGGCGTTGAATCACCTCAGGCTCCCAGATGACGAGAACCGCAAAAAAGCTTTAACAAAGGGCTTTCGTTGGATGGTCAAGCTTCAGAGCAAGAACGGCGGATGGGGAGCATTCGATGCAGACAATGTGAAAACATGGGTAACCCGCATTCCATTCAGCGATTTCGGCTGGGTGAACGACCCGCCGACCGAGGACGTCACCGGGCACGTGCTTGAAGCGTTGGGACAATTTGGCTACGACGATGCGTGGCACGTGATACAGAGAGGCGTCAGGTTCCTGCGCGAGAAACAAGAGCTTGACGGCTCTTTTTTTGGACGCTGGGGCGTCAACTACATCTACGGCATTGGTGCGGTCATCCCGGGGCTACAGGCAATCCACTACGACATGAGCAAACCCTGGGTGCAGAGAACTCTGGATTGGCTAGTAAAACACCAGAATTCTGACGGCGGATGGGGGGAGCTGTGCGAATCATACCGCGAGCCAAAACTTCGCGGTGTAGGGGATAGCACGGCGTCTCAGACGGCATGGGCGGTAATGGCCCTCGTTGCGGGAGGCCGAACCGACAGTGAAGCTACCAAAGGAGGGGTAAATTATCTGATTAGCAATCAAAATTCCGAAGGGGGATGGGACGAACCGGAGTTCACCGGAACAGGTTTCCCAGGGGACTTTTACATCAACTACACGTTGTACCGCGATGTGTTCCCGCTTCTCGCTCTGGCTCGCTACCAAAAGGCAAGCAAGGAGAAAAAGCCTCGATGACATCGGCAGTGGTCGGCAACCGCATGAGGGGGGATTTCCGGTACTGTCAGAGCATTGCGAGCCGGCATTACGAGAACTTCTCGGTGGTTTCTTTTTTCATCCCTAAAGCCCTGCGCCCACATTTCAGCGCCATATATGCCTTTTGCCGCGGCGTAGACGATTTAGGGGACGAATTTGCAGGGGACCGCAGACGTGCACTCGAGAAGTGGCGCAGCGAACTCAACTGCGCATTTGACGGGAGTGCACACCACCCGATCTTTCGAGCCCTTTCCGAGACGATCCGCCACTTTGGACTAAAGTACGAGGAATTCGACAAGCTGATAAAGGCCAATGAGATGGATCAGGAGGAGAGATCCTATAAAACCATCGATGACACGCTGGAATACTGCCGCCATTCGGCTGATCCAGTAGGCCGGCTGGTGCTGGGATTGTTCGGTCTTGGAGATAGCAGGCACTACAAGTTCTCTGATGCAATATGCACCGGACTACAGCTCGCAAACTTTCTCCAAGACACCGCAGATGACTTGCGCCGAGGCCGGGCGTATTGGCCTCAAGACGACCTGGCTAAGTTCGGCCTAAGCCAAAAGTCACTTGCGGACTACGCGTTTGGAAGTTCTCCAAGTCCGGACGTTTTAGCCATTGCCGCCTGGGGAGAGCACGAGGTGAAGCGTATACAAGAGTATTTCAACGAGGGAGCCTCACTCGAGCGAATCGTGCCTAAGCGGCTCAGCCTGCAGCTTCAGGCTTACCGCATGGGAGGTGAGGCGGTTCTAGACGGCATCCGCCGCCAAGGTTTCAATCCCTTTATCGGGCGTCCTCAGGTCACCAAGAACCAGAAACTTCTCATTATGGGTCGTATAATAGCTGGAGCGGCAAGACCTCTGCATGGCACAGAACATCCGCCAACCGGAGACCCCGCCAACATAGATTGCGAAAGGAGGGGCGAAACGGCCAGGAAGAGAAGCAGGTGGGCTGCTCGCAATGACCCCACGGATCGAGTCACCGAGGCCTATCGAGCCTGTACGGACCTGGTGCGCCGAGCAGGATCCAGCTTTTACTACGGAATGCGACTCCTGCCCGCCGAAAAGAGGTCTGCCATCTTCTCTGTTTATGCTTGGAGCCGGGTCTGCGACGACGCCGTAGATGACTACGAAGGGGAGGAGGCGGTAAACCAGCTATCGCATGCTCAACAACTCTATGACCAGGCCAGGACCGAAAGGTGGATGGACAGCCCCGATCTCATCTCCGTGGCGCTTGGAGACGCGATCCGACGATTTCACTTGAGCGACTCGGAGTTCAGATCTCTCATTCGAGGAATGCAGATGGATCTGGAGCCTCGCCGCTACCAGAGCTACGAGGAGCTGCAGCGTTACTGTCTGGACGTTGCTGGAGCTGTGGGCATCCTATGCGTCGAGATCTTCGGATTCAAAGATCGCCGCACCAGGGAATTGGCTGCAAGGCTCGGTGTGGCTATGCAGATCACCAACATAATCCGCGACCTTAAAGAGGACTCAGAAAGGGGCCGCTGCTACCTTCCGGCCGAAGACTTGGAAAAGTTCGACGTCACTATCGACGAAGTTCTAAAGGGACGCTATTCCCCCAAGATCGTGCAGCTACTTTCCTTTGAGGCTGATCGCGCTGAAAACTACTTTCAAGACGCAACTGAGCTGTTCAGCCTGATCGAGCCAGACTCGGTTCGCTGTCTGAAGCTCCTCTATGGGGTGTACCACCTCATACTGACGAAGACCAGACGAGCCAGGTTCGACGTTTGGAGTTCTCGGATACGCGTCAGCAACCGAGAGGCGCTCCAGATAATGGGAGGCACGTTTTGGCGGACGCGCGGATAAACCAACCGGGCGATGCAATAGTTGTCGGAGCTGGCTGGGCCGGACTCTCTACAGCCTTTCATCTTTCGCGACAAGGCTTCGCCGTAACGGTCTTGGAGCAGACTCGTCAAAGCGGCGGCAGAACTTTCTCCTTCGCCGACAGAAGGAGTGGAGAGCCTCTTGACAACGGCGAGCATGTGCTCCTCGGACTTTGTGGTCACTTCCAGCAGTTGCTCAAAGCAGCTGACCTTGGCTCTGCCGTACGCTTTCAGCAGCTCCTTCACGTTCCCGTGGTGGCCGCCAGCGCGGACTCGAGCCTGGGCTCTCACAAACTCCCCGGATCTTTGCACCTAGCGGGCTCTGTGTTGCGCTACAAACCCCTCCTTCCTTTGGAGCGCATAAAGGTCCTCCAGACAGGCTTGGCTGTGCAGATGTGCAGTTCAGCTGATACTTTCGACGACGTGAGCTTCGCTGATTGGCTCAAAGACCATAGACAGAGCGCCAACGCTATCAGTGTCTTTTGGGAGGCGATCGGAAGCGGACTGCTCAATGCCAAAGCAGACAAGGTGAGCGCCGCGCTGGCACTGAAGACATTTCGCATGCTTCTCTCCGAGGGCTGGAATGGTGCAAGGCTAGGACTCTTTGTCCGGCCCCTATCGGAGATCACTCATGGGTTTCAAAGCTACTTGGAGAGTCGTGGAGTGAGGTTTCACTTCGGCTGCGCCGTAGACACCATCGAAGTCCAAAATTCTCAAGGTCTCTCAGTCTCTGGCCCCGAGGGACGATGGACCGCCAACTCGGTCATCCTTACGCTGCCCCCAGACCGCCTGGCAAAACTAGTTGAAAAGAGCGGCATGACATCAACAATCGCGGTTCCAAAGTTCGAGTTCAGCCCGATACTGAATGTCTACCTGTTCTACGACAGCAAGGTACTTGCGCAAGATTTCTTCCTGCTGCCGGATGATCTCGGGGCGATGGTCTTCAATCGCAGCCGCTTGCTCGGAGCCGCCAAAGCTGAGAGCACCACGCTAGCAGTGTCGATATCGGCAGCAGACGACTTGCGCGAGATGCCGATGCAGGATATCTCCGCCATGGTGGAAAAGATGGTAAGAAGAAGGCTGAGGCTTCCGAAAGCACAACAGTCCAGATCCGTCTGGCAAGCCCACGCGACCTTTTTGGCCAGGCCTGGCAGCGAGCGTTTGAGGCCGGGCAACAGAACGGCGGTCGACGGCCTCTATTTGGCTGGCGACTGGACTTCCACCGGCTGGCCGGCCTGCCTCGAGGGGGCAGTCCTGAGCGGCCACAATGCCGCTAGGGAAACTGCATTGAGAAGCGAGAGAAGGAGGCTCCGCACAGCAAATGAGACCTGACAATCCAGATGTTCTAATTCTGTCTACCGGCTTGGGGTTCGGCCACCATCAAGCATCCCAAGCCATAACGGAAGCTCTCATCGAGCAGAACTCGACGATCAGGGCTGAAACCGTTGACTTTTTGTCACTGCTTCCCACTTTCCTGGCGCGGGGAATTCCTTGGGGCCACCAATCGCTTGCGAAAAACTGGCCATCGGGTTATGGACTGATGTACAAGACCACATCCAAGATGTCCCAGTTCAGACTCTGGAACAAGATAGAGCAACGCCCAGGGCTTCACAGCCTTGACGCTTTTCTCAATGAGATATCTCCTAAGCTAGTGATCGCCACCCACCCTATGCCGCTGATGTCTATGTCAGTCCTGCGTGGCGAAGGTCGCTTTCTCGGATCCGCGCTGGCGATCGTGACCGATTACGTCGTCCACCCGGACTGGATTCGGCCCAACATCGACCAGTACTGCGTACCGACTACTGAGGTCCGCGAGCTTCTGATGAAGCGAGGCTTCGATCCAACGAGGATTGCTGCAACCGGCATTCCCCTTCGCCACGCCTTCCACGCGCCTTTGGACTACGCAATCACCCGTCAGAAACTTGGCTGGGACTCGGCACCTCGGATACTTTTCATCGTAGGATCCCAGGGGATGAGGCCTCGGCCTGCGATGGAAGCGATCGAACAACTGATGAGACTCCCACGAGATGTGCGCCTGGTTGTCATAACCGCTCAAGACACAGCTCTCTTCCAGTTTCTTGAACAACACGTGGGACACGACGACAGGTTGACAATTCTTCCCTACCAGAAAAACATCCACGAATGGATGGCCGGTTCCGATGTAGTCATCACTAAAGCTGGTGCTTTGACAACCTCCGAGGTGCTCTCGCTTGGAAAGCCCCTCATCATATTCAGGCCCCTACCCGGACAGGAGACGGGGAATACACGCTGGCTCGTGAGATCTGGTGCCGCTATCCATTGCGAGACACCCTCGGGGCTCTATCTGGCCGCGCGGAAACTTTTGAATGATCCTGGCGTGCCAGATAGTATGGTCAAAGCCGCATCACAGGTAGCTCGACCGCTGGCGGCCAAATCGATTGCCGAAGTCTGTCTCAATAGAATTGCATTCTAGATCTCTTCCCTTCGCCCTAGATATCGCGCCGTGAACAGCCGCACCCGAGGGGATCACAATCTGCATCGAACTGACTAGCGTCTTCGTGCAGCGGCAGTGAACCACTCTATCGCTTCCTCTAGTGCAACTTCGATCGGAGTCTGGGGGAGTCCAAGCTCTGTGACCGCACGAGCAGAGCTGTAGAACATGGGGTGCCGCGCCAACTGAACACCGGCGATTGGTGCCCTAGGTGCCCGTCCGGATATGCGGGACAAGATAAGTTCGTCAAGATACGCGGCCCCAAGGGCGACACTCAAGGGCAGCCGCACCCGAGGAACCGGCATCTCGCGGAGACCGGCGATACGCTCGAGCAGGTCACGAAAAGTCATGTTGACATTGCCCAAGATGTAACGTTCGCCACACTTTCCCTTCTCGAGTGCAAGGAGATGACCCACCGCTACATCGGAGACTGCAACCCAGTTCAAACCGGTGTCAACGTAGGCAGGCATTCTGCCGAGCACCGCGTCGCGTATCATCATCCCCGTTGGAGTGGGTTTGATATCACCTGATCCAACCGGAGTGGAGGGGTTTACGATCACCGCGTCGAGCCCTTGGCGAACTGCAGCTCTCACCTCCCACTCTGCCAGCACCTTGCTTCGCTTGTACCCGGGAAGCGCATCGTAAGGATCTATCTCGACACTCTCGTCAGACGGCTCGCCGTCTGGAAGAAGGCCTACTGCAGCGGTGCTCGAGGTATAGACCAGCCGCTGAATCGACGGCGTTCTCAAAATGGCCTGGAGAAGCCTCCTTGTACCGAAAACGTTGACTTCGTACATGGCCGTCTCGTAGCGCCGTTCCAGAGAGTACATAGCACCAACGTGGAATACAACGTCAACGCCATTACAGGCGTCCTCCAGCCCGGCTCCGGTAGCCAGATCTCCGTAGACCACCTCGATTCCCCAATTGGCAAGCTGATCCCTCGCCGCCTTGCTGCGAACCAGGGCGCGAACCTCGAAATGGACATTCAACAGGTTTTGGAGCACATGAGAGCCCACAAACCCGCTGGCACCAGTGATCAGAGCCCGCATAAAATGCGCCTCGCCTCGTCATGGAGCCTCTTCCGGGCCTGGAACGACCTCTGAGGAAGGGATGCGGCGCTCAACCAGCTGCGGGGCGAAGTGAAATTCGGCAGGAAGTCATCCCAGCCATCCACTACAACACGCATGACGGTGAATGGGATCCCCCGCTCTCTGGCCATTTTCGCCCAACTGTAGCTCTCCATATCCACCCAGTCGGCAAGAGTCGTTTCTCGAAGACTCGCCTTTGCAAGGGGGGTAGTCACCGGAGCTGGGACCGTCACCAAAAGGCCCCTGCTTTCAAGGCCAGGCAAGAGATCACAGGCGATCTCATCCCTTTCGTCTTCCGCCACGACCGCTCTAGGCACAGCCAAAGTGCCTATGCCTTCCCCGGGTGTCAGACCGCCGCAAAGGCCCAGAGCGATTATGCGCTCCGGTTCGGCAAAGGCCAAAGCCCGTTCCAGGCCCGCTCTGGCCTTTGCCGGTCCAGTTCCTGTGACCACCGTGCGAAGCAACGTCGACTCCGCCGGTATGAGGCCAGCGAGTTCAAAAGCCAGCGCACCCAGAACCAAGGTTGGTTGCGATGCCGGCTTCGATCGCCCCATTAATTGGCGAACATCCATTTGATGACTCGAAACGTGTCTGAGGGCGAGAGCCGTGCCACGCCACTTGCCTCGTACCCGCTGTGCATCATGCAACTTGCACATCGGGGATTGTCACCGTAGCCGAACTCCTCCCACTCGGTGTTCTCCATCATGTCGGAGAACTTCCCATAGTGAGCATCTGTCAAAAGATAGCATGGACCTTTCCAGCCCAGAGGATCCCGCGTGGGATTCCCCCAGGGAGTACAGTGCATCTCCTTCTTGCCCAAAAGAAAGTCGAAGAACATTGGAGTGTCGTAATAGCGCACCCTCGGCCCTGCCGATTCGACGACGCCGCGAAAGGTCTCTACCGCCTCGCGGCGGCGCATGAAGATATCGTTATCCAGTGCAGAACCGACCTCTTCGTAAGTGAAGGCCGGAGAGACGATGCAGTTATCCACGCCCAAGTCCATGAGCTGACTGAGGAGGTCGCCGACTCCCTTGGGATCCACGCCCTTGTATAAAGTCGTGTTGGTGGTCACTTTGAAACCAAGTTTTTTTGCCTCTTGTATACCGTTCATTACAGTGTCGAAGACCCCCTTTCGCTCGACCATCAGGTCGTGGTGCTCGCGGGGCCCATCAAGATGAAAAACAAAACTGAAACGCGGATCAGGAGTAAGCCTGGACAAGGCTCGTTTGATCAAGATCCCATTTGTGCATAGAAGCGTCAGCTTGTTTCGTGCCAACATTCCCTCCACGATCTGATCGAACTGCGGGTGGACGAGGGGCTCTCCGCCGGCGATGGATACCACCGGAGCTCCGCACTCGTCTGCCGCAGCAAGACACTCCTCGACCGACATTCGCTTTCCATGGATCTCTTCAGCCTGACGAATCTTGCCACAGCCGGTACAAGTGAGATTGCAGAGTTCTGTAGGCTCCAGCATCAAGACCAGCGGATAGCGGTCATTCCCGGTCAACCTCTGCTTCATCACATACTTTGCCATATCAATCGTGAGGCCCATTGGCACTCTCATGGCCATTCCTCCTTCACTCAGGCACAAAGAGCAACGTGCGTGCAGATCCGCTTAGAAACCCATACTACAAAATGAAGAGACTCCGTTTAAGGTCGCATCGCCAACCAGAAATCCTCGAGCCTACAGATCCGCACTTATTAGTCCGACGCGGCTGGAACGATTCCAAACATCGGAGTTCCTACGAATCCTCCCTTACCGCAAGCGAACGGCAGTATTCCTCGTAGCCGCGCGCATCGAGCCATTCTCGCGTCCGGCCCAGTATAAGCACCGGCCGCGCACACATCTCAGCTACTGTGCGCGCACCTGTCAAGACCATGATCATCTTGAGCGTCCCGTGGATGTAGGCCAACCACTCTTCCAACCTTTGATCAGGGTTATCCTGGGTGACAAGCCGCAATAGAGAGCCTGCAACACCTACTGCAGTTGCTCCCATTGCCAGTGCTTTGGCCACGTCATGGCCGCTCCTAATGCCGCCGGAGGCAATGATGTCCACGGACGAGCCAACCGAGCCTGCCACCTCACCGAGGCTCGCAGCGGTTGGAATTCCCCAGTGCTTCCACTCGTCGTCGATTTCCATCCCTCGACGCCATGCCTCGATCAAAACGAAGTTAGTGCCCCCCACGCCGCCGATGTCGATACCACCGACCCCGCAGTTGGCGAAGCGCCTTGCCGCTATTCCCGTCATACCCTGCCCGACCTCTTTGGCAATTACAGGTACTGACACGCCAGAGGCAACTTCTTCCAGCTTTGCCAACATGCCTCGAAATTGCCGGTCGCCTTCCAGCATGAAAAGCTCCTGTGCAGTGTTCCAATGGACCTGAACAAGATCTGCTTCTATGAGGTCCACCGCCATCTGCGCTGTCCTGAGGCTAGCGCCCATTGGGACATTTGCGATCAGGACGCCGCTTGGATTCACCCTCCTGGTTACCGTGTAGGTGTCTGATACCGATGGGTCCTTGAGCGCTGCAGTCTGCGAGCCCACTGCCATGGCAAGTCCGTGACGGGCTGCAAAGGAGGCTAGGCGTCGGTTGATCTCTCGAGCTTCATCGGTGCCACCGGTCATCGCATTTACGAGTATCGGCGAGCTCACTGCGCGCCCGAGCAACGAAGTATCAAGGGTCACCTCATCCAAGTCGACTTCACTGGCGCTCACGGGCAACAGAGCCACGTCTTGAAAACCGCTGGCACCCTGATCGGCTAGAGCTCTGACAGCAGCAATGTGCTCGTGTTTGCGCCGTTCACGATCTTCACGTTCACCCATGCGTGACTTACCTTCCTGGTCTCAGAAGAGGCTCGTCCGGCCCGCAGTTGCGCAGATGGACGATCCACCAAGGTGCAGAAACCGCAATATCTACATTTCCTGGATCGATACTTTAACGATACCACCGCAGACCCATGACTTTTATGGAGTTATCCCATATCCAAAGTAGGGACTGCCTACGACCGCAAAGTGTAAACGAACTGAAGAATCGCAGCTACAGATATGTGGCGAGTTCGTAGAAACCATAAATTATTGACATATAATTTGGCTAAGGGTCATGCGGTGGATAGTATTTAGCCAGACGCTGCTAGCGAGGCTGCGCCGATAAGCCTGGCGTCGGAGCTTGCTTGCTGCAGACCGTGAGGGTGGACTGCGTCTAGGTGTTCAGAGATGTTCTGTCCGAAAGGCTGCACCGAGCCTGGCACGATCCAGGCATTGTGGCCCCGACAAGGCCTGGAACAAGAGGTGACTGCGGTGGACCACTATCCTGGTCGTTCGAGGGCGGCTCTTGCTCAACAATGAAGGTCGGCACGACCTTGCAAGGAGGAATTTGTCCGGAGATGGCCACGTTCCATCCCGTTTGATGCCTATGATGGCGCGGAACTGAGCCTGTCAACCGTGAATCGAGACAGGCCACATTTCAGCTGCTAAATGGGATACAAGGTCGGAAGGTAGGCTGGACGCCTTCCATGCGAAGCAAGGAGCTTACTGAGGCTAATGAGAAACGGTCACCCAGGGAATGACAGTCAAACACAAAATACTTTGACATTTGTCGGCAACGGCACAAACCCGAAGCCCGATTCACACACCAACGAAATTGCCGGATGGCTGACCATGACGCGACAGCTGGTGGACACGTGGATCAAGGAGGACATCGCATCCATGGACATCCAGTCTGGATCCGTAGAAGAGGCGATGTCATACGCGCTCCAAGCTGGGGGGAAACGGATCCGACCACAGCTCATGCTCGCAGCGGCAGACTACGTAGGCCTCGAATGGGAGCGCATTCGTCCAGCCGCGCTGGCAATCGAGTATCTCCACACTTACTCCCTAATTCACGACGATCTCCCGGCGATGGACAATGATGAGCTCCGACGCGGAAAGCCAACCACTCACATAGTCTTCGGTGAAGCTATGGCTATCCTGGCGGGTGATGCCCTGTTGACCGAAGCCTTTGGGAAGATGGCCCTTCTGGCAGAGCAAGGCTTCCCGCCACATCTGGTGGTGGCGGCGATAGATCTGCTTGCCGGAGCAGCAGGTCGCACAGGACTCGTACGCGGTCAAGTTCAGGACCTTGCGGCAGAAAACAAAGCAGTAGACCTAGATTGGCTCGAGAATATCCAGCTCTTGAAGACTGGCGCCATGTTTACAGCAGCTCTGGCGATTCCATCCATCCTTGCGGAAGATCATGAAAATATCGATGCTTTAACCGCTTTTGGTCAGCACTTCGGCCTTGTATTTCAGATGGTCGACGACGTGTTGAACGTGGTCGGCGATTCCAAGCTGCTTGGCAAATCTACTGGAACAGACGCAAGCAGGGGCAAGGCGACATATCCACGACTGATGAGCCTCGAAGAGGTCAACAAGCTGATCGCGACGCATGTTGAAGCAGCCAAACGCGAGCTTGATGGATCTAGGGACGACATCCTCGCAGGACTGGTCGACTTCGCAAGGGATCGATCCTGGTAAAACCACCTTCAGACTCCCTTCTGAGAAGACTCGCAAACCTTTAGTAGTAGTGGCTCAATTTGGACTGAGCGAAGCACTTCTCGTGGCACCCTGAAACGCCAATCCGCTTGCACCAGATCAATTGGAGGGATCCAAGCCAAATCTTCGAAAAGACACCTTCATCGTCAAAGCCTTGCTGACGCGCCACGACTACAAGTCACCTCAGGCGGCGGACCATCCACCGTCTGAGGTGACGAGAGCTCCATTGACATTGGACGCCTCATCGCAAGCAAGCCAAGAAATAACCGCTGCGATCTGGTCTGGCTCGGCCGGAGTCTGGGACATAGTGGCCATTTTGGCCTGCGCACGTTCGAATGCCCAGGGCACCGACGGTGTTGACGTAGCGCCGATGTTGGTTGCGACGCCTCCTGGCAACACAGCATTGGATCTGATGTTCTTCGGTCCGTAATAGAACGCGACCGATCGGACCAAGCCGACGACTGCATGCTTGGAAGTGGTGTATGCGACACCAGCTGCCCCGGCGCCAAGCGATGCTTCCGAAGCAACTGTCACGATTGCGCCACCGCCCAACGATAGCATCCTAGACAGGACAGCCCGAGTGAGTCTCATTACGCCGTTCACGTTGATGTCCATCACACTGTTCCATGTCGAATCGTCGAGATCTCCCAGAGGAGTGAAGTGGTCCATTATTCCCGCCACGTTTGCGAGAATATCCACCCGCGGTCCCGCTGCAGCTACTAAACGGTCAACGTCCTCTTGATTTGTGACATCAGCCGTTACAAATTCTCCGTCAAGGTTGGCCTGATCGAAGAGCTTGCTTGTCTCCGAAAGCGCTTCTGGATTGACATCGCAACCAATGACGCGAGCACCCTCCCGTGCGAGCCTCAACGCAGTGGCTCTTCCGATTCCGCTGCCCGCACCGGTCACAATTGCAACCTTCCCGCCATGACGAACCGTATCCATGATGACTCCGTTCCGCCCCAACAAAATCTTACCAACGGCCTCTACAGTAAGACAATGTCATTGAATTCTCCCAGCCATGAATACGGGGGATTCTTGGCGCACATAGCTTGGTTCTCGATTGGAGAAGCAAGTCTCGCGCTACCAAATTCACCAGAGTTGGAACCGGCCCTAACACGTTCACAAAAGCAAAGTCTCTATCTTTTGCTTTGGCCAAGGTGGAAGGAGAACTAAAGTGTACGTACGCTCAGAAAGTGGCGAGGCAGGTTTGCCAAAGCTTTTCACCACCTGCCGAGGCTCTGGTCGCATCTGGCCAAAAACGCTAGCTCCCTGACTGTGCCGCACGGCTCCGATGATCGCGTGCAATTGAAAAAGATTCTCGTCAGACAGACTTGTAACGCTGTTCCAGTTTGGAGATCTCAGGAAGTCCAATGAATTCAAGAAACTCGGAGAAGGGGACCATCTTGTCCATTTCCTTCGTTGGTGTGCCCTCTTCTCGCAATGACTTCAGCAATTCGCGGATCGCTTGAGTGGCGGTGAGGAGAGCGCCAACAGGAAAGATGATTATCCGAAATCCCATGCTCCGTATCTGAGCATACGAAAGGGGCGGGGTTTTGCCACCCTCGGCCCAGTTGTACAAGAGCGGCACATCTGAAAAAGTCTTGGATACCTTTTCGATCTCTTCAACTCCTTCTGGAGCCTCAATAAACAAGACGTCCGCACCCGCCTCCCTATAGGCCTGCGCCCTGTCCAATGCCGATTCCAGCCCCTCTATCGCCCGTGCATCAGTGCGGGCGATTATAACAAAATCAGGTGACCTGCGTGCGTCCACAGCGGCTCTGATCTTGTTTACCATTTCCGCCTTTGGAATCACCTCTTTGCCAGCCATGTGACCGCACTTCTTGGGAGCGACCTGGTCTTCGATGTGAATTGCGGCCACCCCTGCAAGCTCGTATTGCTGGACGGTTCTTATAACCGAAATCGGATTTCCGTATCCAGTGTCCGCATCGGCGATAACCGGCAAGGGGACGACAGCCTGTGCAATCTGACGCGCGTGCTGCACCATTTCAGTCATGGTGAGAAGCCCAACGTCAGGCCGTCCCAGCACTGAAGCAGCAGCGCCGAAACCGGTCATGTAGACACAGTCGAACCCTGCCTCCTCGATTAGACGAGCGCTCAGCCCATCGAAGGCACCGGGTGCTAAAAGCGGCTCGGGGCGTGCCAGAAGTTCACGGAGACGAACTCCTGGGTTGGACGCCGGGCTCATGAGCCTTCCCATTTATTGCTCCTTCCCGCCCAAGAGCCAGCAATTGCCTGTCTCGAAGGGCGAGCAATCTGGACCCTCTCCAGCTTGCACCCTAGAACGACACCTCCGACCTTAGTGGTATTCGCCAGGGGTGGCAAACGCAATGTGCCCGCACACCTTACTCGAGGCGAGAGAGTCCAGTTCGACTCATTGGATTCCCGTAGCTAATTTGCCACGACGGCAAGACCGGCTTGGGCACACTCCATGTCCTGGGAGTAGTGACCGCCGGAGCAGCCTACCCCGCCTATGACCTTCCCATCGACAATAATCGGATACCCACCGCCGAATACCACGAGACGGGGGGTATGAACGATCCCGGTGTTAAGAGGTGGGTCATTCTTGATGAAGTCGTACCAGGCATCCGTTGACATACCAAAACTCACCGCCGTGTAGGCCTTGTTCTGGGCAATGTCAACACTCAAAAGTGCAGCCCCGTCCATTCTTTGAAAAGCCTTGAGGATTCCTGATTCGTCTACAACTGCAATGACCATAGGTACACCGATTTCGGTGGACTTCTTTGCTGCGGCCTGAATGATCTCGCTAGCCAGCTCCGCAGTTATGCTTGGCTTCTCATACGTCTGTGCCATGATGTATTCCCCCTTTCTTTCGTACGCCCGATGCCAAGTGCACAAAGCGCAAGACAATGCTATCTCGCCGAAAAATAATTGGACAACAATTTCATGGCCCTGCAACCGATCTTCAAAACTTTGAAAAGGGACGCTGCAGTGGGCGTGCTAGCGATCCTGTTCCGGCCGCATGGTCGGGAAAGCCACAACCTCTCGAATCTGAGACTGATCCGTCAACAGCATCACCAAGCGGTCGATTCCAATTCCCAGCCCGCCAGTCGCAGGCAGACCATACTCGAGCGCCCGGAGATAATCCTCATCCATGCCCATCGCCTCCTCGTCACCCTCTATGTGTTGCGCTACCTGATGAAGGAAACGCCTACGCTGCTCCGCGGGATCTGTCAGCTCGGAAAATGCGTTGGCCAACTCCCTACCGGCAATTATGACCTCGAACCGTTCGACCATGTCATGCTTGGAGCGATGGTCGCGAGAAAGCGGTGAAACCTCTAGTGGATAGTCGCACACGAAAACCGGATCCCAGATCGTATGCTCAGCAATCTTCTCGTAAATCTCCAGCAGTACCTTTCCCGGACCCCACGAAGGAGAAACGAATATCTCATGCTCAACTGCAATGGCTGAGAGTTCTGATAATCCCATTGAGACGCAAACCTCCCGACCAAGCTGCTCCGAGACGATCTCTTCCATGGTGACACGCTTCCACGGTGGAGTGAGATCCAGCTCCCTACCCTGGTAGCTGATCACCGTTGACCCGCAGATCACCTGACCCAGGTGCGAGACGAGATCCTCGGTCAGCTCCATCATGACGTGGTAATCGGCGTAGGCTTGATAGAGTTCGAGCATCGTGAATTCTGGGTTATGCCGAGGCGAGATGCCTTCGTTTCGGAACACCCGTCCTATCTCAAAGACCTTTTCAAAACCGCCGACGACAAGACGCTTGAGGTATAGCTCCGGAGCGATCCTAAGGAACAGATCCATATCGAGGGCGTTGTGGTGTGTAGTAAAAGGCTTGGCCAGCGCACCTCCAGCAACACTGTGAAGAAGAGGAGTCTCTACCTCCATGAATCCTTTTCCCTCCAGATAATGCCGCATCTCAGAGATAATCTTGCTGCGCTTGACAAAGATCTCCCTGACCTCGGGGTTCGCCCACAAATCCACATACCGTTGGCGGTAACGGGTGTCAGGATCGGTTACACCGTGCCACTTGTCGCCGAATCCCCTCTCAGCGTGGGCCAAAACCACCCACCTTTGCACCTTGAGGGAGAGTTCGCCCCTCCTTGTTGTGATTACCTCGCCGGTGGCCCCGATCCAGGTGCCAAGTGAGAGGTCTACAAACTTGTCGAAATTTTCAGTGACATCAGCACCTGTGAAAAGCTGGATGTGTCCCGAAGAATCCCGCAGTTCTGCAAAAGCGATCTTGCCCTGCCTGCGAAGCAACATGATTCGGCCGGCAACAGAGTAGACCACGCCCGTGCTCTCTCCGGGACCAAGGTCTGCAAAACTCCTCCTTATCTCCCCTACTCCAGCCGTGCGTGCAAATGAGTAAGGGATCTCGGAGCTCTCGCTTGGGCGATCATCGATGCTGTCAGACACTAGTTGCTCAACCTCTCGAAGGAGTGTTCATCTCGAAAATAAGCCGCAGGCCGTGAAGAGTCAGCCACGGCTCCACAAAGTCGATCTCCTTGCAGTGCCCCGAGATGAGCTCGCTCAGTCCTCCAGTCGCTATAACCGTGGTATTTTCTCCGAGTTCAGCCTTGAAGCGCCTGCAAAGACCGTCGGCCTGCTCCGCGAAGCCATAAAGCGCTCCGGACTGAATCGACTCGACGGTCGACTTTCCGATCACTCCCCTCGGTTCCGTCAGCTCCACGTTGCGCAGTGCGGCTGCATTAGCAAAGAGCGCGTTCAGAGAGATCTCTATTCCAGGCACGATGGCACCCCCTAGATACTCCCGCTTGGCCGACACGGCATCGAAGGTCGTCGCAGTGCCAAAATCTACAATCAGGCACGGCCCCGGATAGAGATCGAACGCCGCCACTGCGTTGGCGATCCGGTCGGCACCTACCTCTTTGGGATTGTCATAAAGGATTGCCATTCCCGATCGTATCCCTGGACCGACGACGACAGGCTCTACCTGGAACCACCTGTCCACCATTTCCCTGAGGGTAGTGGTGATCGAAGGAACGGTCGAGGAAACCACAAGCCCTGAAATAGAACTCAAACGATCAAGACCTCGCATGTCCAGCAGCTGCGACAAGAGAAGCGCATGCTCGTCGGCTGTGCGGCCCGCAACCGTGGCAATCCTGAAATTATGGCTGAGGCCGTAATCGGCCTTGCGTCCCTGCGGAGCTGGGCCGCCACCGGACACGACACTATCAGAATCGTAAAGACCGAATACCGTCTGAGTATTCCCAACGTCAATTGCTAACAACATCACCCAAACCTTCAGTCCAGAACTCAAGCGCCGACATTATCTATCAGCCTCACATCACCGACTCTCGCGGCGATCAGAAGCCTTACTGGCCCCTCGATGCGCTTCGGCTTCTCCAAGGTGCGCGGATCGACCACTAAAGCGTAGTCGAGAACAGCCAGATCGGTTTTTGCAATCCCTTTTCTCTCACGGTTCAGCTCACGCGCCATGACCTCTTCCACCATTCCCGGATCCCGCTCACCGCCTTGTATGGCATCCCTTCCGGCGAACAGGGAGCGGGAAAGAGCTAGAGCGGAGACCAGCTGATCAGTGGTTAGCCGCATATTTCTTGAGGAGAGAGCAAGTCCCCTAGGGTCACGCACTATGGGCACCGGCACGACCTCTACCGGGAAGTGCATCTCCTCGACCATGCGAGAGACTATGGCCAGCTGCTGAAAGTCTTTCTCCCCAAAATAAGCGCGACACCGACCGGCAATAACGAAAAGCTTTGACACGACCGTCACCACCCCTCCGAAATGCCCTGGTCTCGAAGCCCCCTCTAGCACGTCGGAAAGACGGCTCACTTCGAGATGGAAAAGGATCGGCTCTGGGTGCATCTCCTGTGAATTTGGGGTGAAGACTAGGTCGACCCCAAGCGATTTCGCAAGCTCGAGATCGCTCGCCAGCGTGCGGGGATACTTCTCCA
>JAJZIP010000288.1:0-2217 GCA_021810525.1 Actinomycetes bacterium
GAAGTGTTTCTGTCCGTATTTTCGCGTTTTCTATATGGCATCACCCGCGCAGAGCTGATTTGGGGGGAGGTGACCCAATGAAGACTGCATCGACCAAGCCCTCGGTAGCCTCATACCGAAAGGCATGCCGGCCCACAGGCGTCGGGCTCTCCCATTATGTCCTGGTCGTTAACACGCCGGCAGACAAAGAGCAGACCGAGGCAGGCAACCGCTGACATGACCTCTTCTTACGATCCATGTCGCGCCAACTACCCCCATTCAACCTCATCTCGAGCAAGATCAGCAGTAGAAGCTCCAGCGAACGACACCGGCTCTGACAAAGTCGTCGACCCGGCTCTTGTTCGCTTCGACATCGGCCATAGCGAGTACGAAGCACTCATCGAAGCTGACACCGCCTTTTGGGCGCTCGCCCGAAAAGACCGCTCCGAAGAGCTGCTGCGTGATCCTGCATTCCTTACCAAAGTGGCCGAGAGCGGCTCGCTCTTTTCGGCAGAGATGAAGCATCTTCGTTTCGGCCTCGTACCTTCGGCGGTCTATTTCAACCCGACGGAACGGTGCAATCTCGACTGCACCTACTGCTACATCCCGGGCCAGATGAGGCGCCACGGCAGCCACATGTCTCGAGAGAGGCTCGTCGAAGCACTCGAGACTCTTCTGGAGTTCTTCCACGAGAAGATGCCAAAACAAGACAAGCCGCAGCTGATCTTCCACGGCTCTGAACCGATGCTGAACCGAGCGAATCTCTTTGAGGTGATAGACGAGTTTCGAGATGACTACATCTTTGGAATCCAAACAAATGGAACCCTGCTCGATGCAGAGGCGCTCGAGTTCATAACTTCCCGTGGGATAAGCCTCGGCCTCTCCCTTGACGGCCCCACACCGGAGATCACCGACCGCACCCGGCATACCTTCAGCGGGCACGGGATCCATGAGAGGGTCGTGGAGGCGTTGGAGAAGCTCCGGGGGTACAAGAACTACTCGGTGATAGCGACCGTGACCACCGAGAACCTGGACCATCTGAACGGGATCGTGGAACTCTTCCACTCACTTGAAGTGCCGACCTGCATGCTCAACCAGGTTCGGTGCACGCTTGTGGGAGGCGACAGAGTCCGCCCCGACGACCAGCTCTTTTTCTCCGCATACCAGAGTGCGCTCGAGAGGACCTATGAACTCTACCAAGAGAGCGGGCGCAAGCTCGTGGTAGCCAACTTCGCCAACGTAATTCTTGGGGTGGTGGCGCCGACCGCACGCAGGCTTATGTGCGATATCTCCCCTTGTGGTGGAGGGCGCTGCTTCTTCGCAGTAAGCGCCGAAGGGGATCTCTTTCCGTGCAGCGAGTTCATCGGGCTCAAAACGTTCAGTGGCGGAAACCTCTTCAGTGGTGGACTTGGGAGCTGCTTCGAGACGGAGGCCTTTCGTAGCGTAACCGGGCGCATGATCGAAGAGATCAGCGAGTGCGGTAGCTGTCCGATTCGGCACTTCTGCGGAGCCCCATGCCCGGCCGAGGCTCACGAGCGCAACGGCGGGCTGAACATGCGGGGAGCCTTCTGCGACTTCTACAAAGAACAGGTTCGCTACGTAATGCGTCTTATAGCAGACGGGCGGGAGAACGACTTCCTGTGGGATGGCTGGGACCAAGAGATGCCTACGGTATTCGAGTTGACTATGGATTAGGACCTCATGCCCGGCCTGGCCCTTGCAAGGAGCCGGCCCGCTTCTCGTTGACCTTTTCCACGAAGCGGGCTTTGTCGACGACGTACCTTTCGTGGGTGCCCCGGCTTATGATATCTTTTCCGTCATCGGCCTCGACGTAGAAGAAAAGCCTGCGGCCGTCGACCTCGGTCAGCTTGACCCTCGCTTTGACCTCGAAACCCGGAGGCGTCGGTGCTTCGTGGCTGATGTTTATATGGGTCCCCAAAGTCTGCTCATCCGGCCAGTCGAGGTGTGGATGGAGCGCCTTCACACACGCCCACTCGAGCAGCCCCACTAGGAAGCCGGTGGCGAGCACCTGAGGCATCAGCTGGAACTCCTCGGCCTCGGGATACAGGGCAGGCACGGTCTTTGACTCCGGCACACGATAGGTGAACTCGAACTCGATCCCAGCTTTCAGCGAAGGCTTCACGACAACTCCCCTAACGATGATCGGTTGCTTATCTGGACAGCTTTCGAAATCTTACGCCAGTTTTGCGAAGCGACCGCGAAGGACCGCTTCAGTGT
>JAJZIP010000288.1:2227-3330 GCA_021810525.1 Actinomycetes bacterium
TAAACCAACTTTCACCCAAGCTACAGCGCAAAACCCTCTTGCTCCAACTTGATCGAAAACCCACTGAACTCAGACTGCCTGAAATACATTGGAGAGGGCCCTCGCGTGGCGGCCCCCGGAACCGCCGTGGTACGCTCTTGGACACCAGCGAGAAATGGAGCAGGGATAGCGGGATGAGTGTCACGACACCATTTGTGGTCATGGCGAAACCGATAGGGCCGGTCTGCAACCTCAGATGCGACTACTGCTACTACCTCCAGAAGAAGTCTCTCTTTCCCTCGACTGAGCGCTTCCGGATGCGTCCCGAAGTCCTGGAGGCCTACATCCGATCCTTCATCGCAGAGAGTCCAGGACCTGTGGTCCACTTCGTCTGGCATGGCGGGGAACCAACGCTTGCTGGCATCGACTTTTTCAAACGCGCCGTAGAACTGCAAGCCAGGTATACGCCGGAGGGCTGGCAGTCCCTGAACAACCTCCAGACGAACGGCACCCGCTTGGACACCCAGTGGTGCAGCTTTCTAGCCGAGAACAACTTCACGGTCGGGCTTAGCATCGACGGCCCGGAGCGGCTTCATGACGCCTACCGCACCGACATCAGAGGAGAGGGAAGCCATCTAAGGGTGATGCGTGGGCTCAAAGAGCTCAGAGCCCACGGAATAGAGCCGGACGTCCTCTGCACCCTCAATTCAAGAAACGCCCAATTTCCAAGCGAGGTCTATCACTTCTTTCTCGACCAGAAGGTCCGCTGGCTGCAGTTCCTCCCCGTCGTCAGCCGTCTCGGTGACGGCAGTGTGGCACCATGGTCGGTCACACCCGAGGCAATGGGTGACTTCCTTTCCAAGGTCTTCGATGAATGGATTCGCCATGATCTCGGCCGGATCGGGATACAGAACTTTCTCGAGTGCCTTCTGGTTGTGGGCGGCAGGCCAGCAAATATCTGCATCATGTCAGAGACCTGCGGAAGAGTCCTTGCCATAGAACACGACGGCGGGACCTACAGTTGCGACCACTTCGTCAACCCAAGCAACCACCTCGGAAATCTGATGACGGATTCTCTTGGGGAGCTCATCGAATCACCAAGGCAAAAAGGGTTCGGAGAGGCC
>JAJZIP010000289.1 GCA_021810525.1 Actinomycetes bacterium
TCTGCAAGGGATACCCCGGCGCTCTCCCCGTTTCAGTGCAGGAGTGTCGTTATTTGCCCGGTAAGGCCATTTGTTTGATGAGCCTCTTTTCCTTACTGGTGAATCGATCTTTTTCGCATTGGAGGACTTGATTTTCTTGGCTAAAAAGCATCCCTGGAGGATGTCGGCCCTACACTGCGTTGGCAGGAAGGCTCGTCACAGGCCAGCTCTACGAGTTATGCTGGTCTCGTGGCAACTGAGCTGGTGATCGAGGTTAAAGGACTGTACAAAGCTTATGGGCCTGTGGCGGCAGTGGACGGGCTCGACCTGGAGATGGCGCGCGGCGAAGTGCTTGCCCTTCTTGGCCCGAATGGGGCAGGGAAAACTACAACTGTGGAGATCCTGGAAGGCTACCGCAAACGTGATTCGGGAGAAGCTCGCGTCCTCGGTGAAGACCCTCAGCGTGCCGGTGCCGAGTGGAGGGCTCGCCGCGGGATTGTCTTACAGACGAACGGAGATGTCGCAGAACTAACGGTGGGCGAGTGTGTGCGCCATTTTTCCCTCTTCTATCCTAAGCCAGCAGATCCGGAGCAGGTAATCGAGCGAGTTGGATTGTCTGCCAAGCGCAAGGCGCCCATCAGGTCGCTTTCCGGCGGCCAGCGCCGGCGTCTCGACGTGGCTCTCGGTATAGTCGGGCAGCCTGAACTGATCTTTCTAGACGAGCCGACCACGGGTTTTGATCCCGAGGCACGCCGTGCTTTTTGGGAGCTGGTGCGAGACCTGAGGAAGGAGGGGGCCAGTGTGTTGTTGACCACGCACTATCTCGAGGAGGCGGAGGCGCTCGCTGATCGAGTTGCCGTCATTCAACGGGGTCGCGTTGTGGCCATAGGGCCGCCAAGCGAGCTTGGAGGACGCCAGGATGCCCCTGCGAAGGTTTCCTGGCTCTCTTTCAGAGGCCGGGAGCAGGTCGAGACGAAGGAGCCCTCGGCTTTGGTGTCCAGTCTTTACACAGAATTTGGCGGTGAAGTGCCGGGCCTCACAGTAACCAGGCCAAGCCTCGAAGATGTCTACCTTCGGATGATCGGTGCCACTGCTGAGGAAGAGGACGCGCAGTGATAGGAAAAGACGGGGCTAGGAGCGAAGCCTCCTCGGGCATATTTGGGACTCCCCGCTCTCGAGCTGGCATCTTCGTAGTAGCCAGCCTCAGCCGTGGACAGGTAGAGGTCTTTCAGTTCTTTCGGAACCGTGACTCCGTAGTATTCACCTTGGCTCTGCCTGTGGTTCTCCTCGCTCTGTTGGCGTCGATCTTCTCGGGGTCGGTCGAAGGCACCGGTGTGACATACAGCCAGGTCTACACTGCAGCGCTCCTTGCAGGCGGCCTGGCGTCCACCAGCTTTTTGAACCTGGGGACCGCCATCGCCAATGAACGGGAGAATGGGACACTGAAACGTCTGGCGGGAACCCCGATGCCACGATCCGCCTACTTCCTGGGCAAGGTTATCGTGGTTCTAGTGGCCTCGGTGCTTGAAGTGATCCTGCTGATCGCGGTGGGGCACTTCGCCTATGGTGTTGCTCTGCCCGGCTCAATCGGCAGGTGGTGGATCTTCGTGTGGGTCACCCTACTGGGTAGTACGGCCATGACGTTGCTAGGCGTAGCGGCGAGCAGCCTCCCCCGCAGCGCACGCTCTGCGGCTGCGGTGCTGAACCTGCCATTTTTGGTGCTGGAATTCATATCGGGAATCTTTGTACCTTTCACATCCCTTTCACACGGCTTGTATAGCTTCGCAGGCTTGTTCCCACTGCGGTGGTTGGCGGAAGGATACCGCTCTGCACTCTTGCCGTCGTATTTCCAGAAGGTGGAGCCAGGCCATGTGTGGAATCATCAGCAGATAGCTCTGGTGCTGGCAATATGGTGTGTGATTGGCCTCGTTGCATCGGTGAAGACGTTCAGGTGGACCGGCCGCGGCGAGCGCTGACACAGAGTGTGGGATCTTGTGAGGCGGCATCGAGAAGACGCTTTTGATTGACTTTCGCCGCGATCCAACCTGGGTGTCGGAGGCTGTTCTCGAGTCGCCGGTCAGTTCGAAAGGGGCTTCGACCGGGCGTCGGAGGCGCCTTGGCAAGGTATGTCTGCCGACTCCTATCGTCTCGAACAAGCTCGGTGGTCGGATTTGAAGGAAGCCCTTTTTTGGGTTATCGCGATCTGCAGAAGAGCACTGTGAGTAGTACTGTGCGATAGGATTTGAGCATGGAGCGCCTGTGGGACGCGGGGAGAGCTATTCTTCATGCCGATTTGGACTGCTTTTTTGCGGCGGTGGAGATACTGGACAATCCCCGGCTGAAGGGGTTGCCGGTGATCGTTGGTGGAACGGGGCCTCGAGGCGTGGTGGCGGCTGCCAGCTATGAAGCTCGCATATGGGGAGTCCGATCCGCAATGGCTACGGCCCAGGCCAAGCGATTGTGTCCGCAGGGAGTCTTCCTGGATGGCACCTACTCGCGTTACGCCGAGGTCTCCAAGCGCTTTCATTCGGTGCTGCGCAGGTTTACCGACGAGGTTGAGGCAGTCGGCTTGGATGAGGCGTTCCTCGATGTCAGCGGGTGCCTGCAACTCTTCGGGCCTCCTCAGGTCATCGCATCAGAGATACGTCGTCTGGTGGGAGAAGAGCTCGGCTTGTCGGTTTGTGTGGGAGTAGGAACCACGAAGCAGGTGGCCAAGTTGGCGTCTCGCAGGGCTAAACCCATGATAAGTGCGGGAACCATAGGAGTTCCCAAAGGTGTAGTGGTCGTTTGGCCAACCGAGGAGCAGGAGTTCCTAGACCCCATTTCTGTGAGAGAGCTTTGGGGGGTGGGGCCAAAAACCTATCAGCACCTGAAATCGATCGGCGTTGAGCGCATAGTGGACCTCCGTAGGCTTCCCGATGCCACACTTGTGGGAATTTTTGGGAGGGTAGGTGCCCGTCTTCGCTTGCGAGCAAGCGGGAATGACTCCGATATGGTGATCTCGGGGTCAAGGCGCAAGTCGATCGGTCGTGAGCAGACCTATCCGACCGACATTTATGGTCCTGAACAAATCGATCGTGAGCTAGTGCGACTTGCAGACAGTGTGGCCAATCGGATGAGAATCCACAATTCAGCCGGAAAGACAATAACTCTGAAGTTACGTTTTGGGGACTTCCGGACGATCACCCGATCGGTGACATTGGCATCAGCCACCGATTCTAAAGGAGAGATTCTCGGCCACTTGAGGCGGTTGTTTCCGGAGGGTGCAAACGAACATGGCATCAGGTTGTTGGGAGTAGCCCTGTCCAATCTCAGAGTGAGCGGTGTTGCGCAATTGAGATTTGAC
>JAJZIP010000290.1 GCA_021810525.1 Actinomycetes bacterium
CGGTCCTGCATGGTGCAGGACCATTTCTATTGAACTCCCAGCTGACAGGCTTTTCCAAATCATTACCAAAAAAGTCGGATTTTAACTTTTCAACTTCTTTATTCCTGACTATAATGATAAGAATTATGGGAATTAGAACACGGCTATCACAGACATTCGTCTTCCCCAACCCGGTCAACGAGATCTCAGCGCGAACCGTGGCTGCGGGAGTTGTCGTACTCGCGCTGCTGACGATCACCACCGGTGCTCATCTCCTCGTCCTGGTCCTTCTATACGGATTCGCGGCACGGGTGGCTGCGGGACCCAGGTTCAGCCCGCTCGGCCAGCTGGCAACCAGGGTCATTGTTCCTCGCCTCCACGTCGAGCCCAAGATCGTTGCCGGTCCACCCAAGAGATTTGCTCAGGGAATCGGGCTCGCCTTCTCGATTGCAGCCACGCTCGCCTACTTCGTCGCGGGCTCGTCCGCAGCTGGAAATGCGATTCTCGGTGTGCTCACGCTGGCGGCATTCTTGGAATCGGCACTCGGTTTCTGCCTGGGATGCAAGGTCTTTGCGGTCTTGATGAAACTCGGACTGATTCCAAACGAGGTCTGCCGCGACTGCGCCAATATCTGGACCCGCCAAAAGAGTCCAGCCCTCTAGAAAACCCATCTTTACTGCGACCTGCTTCGCTTTCGGTCCTGCCCGCTCGTTCCGGCCGCACTCAAGATGTCCGCGCTATCCGGGGTGGGGGTTCCTGGCTGGCTTCTGTCACAAATGGCTGGCTTTTCCCCAGCTTGCAAGCTGATTGCGTCTCTCCAAACCTACTCTTTTTGCAGCTTGAGCGTGATCGAATGACGCCAAGACAGAAAAATGACTGTGAAGTGACCGGAAAAGTCATGATTGTTGTACAACAAGAGATTAAATTCATGAAACTACATTGTTAATCGACACTCTTACCTCTAATGTTGAATTATGTCACGTAATCCCGGCTCAAAAGAGATGCTCTCTGTTGCCAGAGGGGAGACTCCGGCTGACATCTCCGTAATCGGAGGAAAGGTCTTTTCCCCAGGGACAAGAGAGTGGATCGAAACCGGGTTAGCGATAAAGAACGGCTTCATCGTCGGATGGGGCGAACACGAAGCGCATGAGATCATAGATGTCCGGGGAGCCTATATAAGCCCAGGCTTCATCGACGGTTACGTAAGCATGGAGTACACCAAACTCTGGATCGACGCCTTCGTAGACACGGTTCTCCCACACGGAACTACGGCAGTAGCCGCCGATCCCTATCAGCTGACAAGCGTCTTCGGAGTTCGCGGAATTGAAGAACTCGCCAGCGCCGCCGACAAGCTTCCTTTCACCTTCGGGATCTACGCCTCCAGCTTCGCCCAATCTTCCCAATTCGATAGTACTGGCGAACACGCTGGGGCTGTCGAGATTGCCAAACTGGTCAGAGACTTTGGAGCAATCGGAGTTGGCGGGCTTCTCAACCAAACCAGGATCATCAGCGGCGAAGATGACGTCCTCGCCAAGATCGCTGCAGCACGAGGGCTTAAAGTCATCGGCCACGCACCGGGAGTTGTCGGCTCTCAGCTTGACGCCTATCTGAGTGCGGGGGTTGAATCCGATGTTGCGTGCCTCACATATGAAGAGGCGATGGAGAAGCGCCGAAAGGGCATGTGGGTCTTCCTCAAAAGTGGAAGCACCCGGCATAACCTTACAGAGGTCCTTCCGGTGGCGAAGGCCTTTGGAATTAGAAACCTGGCATTCAGCACCGACGAAAGAGAGCTCGAAGAAATCTTCACCAGCGGCCACATAGACGAGTGCCTGAAAATCGCCGTCGCAGCTGGTCTCTCTCCCGAGGATGCGCTGATCATGGCTTCCACAAATCCGGCGGAGTTCCACGGTTTCAGCCGTCTTGGCTATTTGAGCCCCGGGTACCAGGCAGACCTGGTGATTCTTCCAAATTTGACGGAGTTCAAGCCGACCATGGTTTTTCAGAAAGGGACTCTGGTCGCCCGCTCTGGCAGGACGATGGTGTTTACCGTGCCGAAGACCTCTCCCCCTCCTTGGATGCAGGAGACTGTCCAGATCGACCTCACCAAGATCGGTCCGGAGAGCTTCTCCCTCCCTCAGCCACGGGGGCAGGTCGTGAAGATAATTTCAATCAGCCAGAGAGGCTCAAACGTCAGAGAGTTTGAGAAAGAGTTCCATACCGACGACAGCTCGATCAACAGGTTGGCGATCCTGGGACGCAAGAGCCTTGGCAAGGACATTGGCATAGGGCTCGTAGAGGGAATCGGGCTCAAGGAAGGTGCCATTGCCTCCACGGTGGCCAGAGGTCCTCACAGCCTCATAGTGGTTGGCTCGAACTCAGCCAGCGGGATCGACGATATGGCGCATGCGGTTGCCTCTTTGACCCAAATGGGCGGAGGGCAAGTGGCAGTCAAGAACAAGGAGGTGCTAGCCTCTGTCAACCTGCCGATTGGAGGAATCATCTCCACCCTTGGCGCTTCGGAGCTGCGCGAGGAGCTCCAAGCCGTTAACAATGCGGCGCAGAGCCTTGGCACTCCTCTCAGTGACTCCTTCAGGTACCTCGACCTTCTCTGTCTTGCGGTTATGCCGGAGCTGCGGATAACGAGTCTCGGCTCGATCAACGTCGTCAACCTGATCAAAGCCGACCCGCTGCAGTCCAACTGAAGCTCGCAATAGCTCGCCTTTTTCCAATCGAAATCAGCTGTGATAGCCTCAAAGGTAGCCAAGTGACGTCGAAGCTGCACGTCTCAACTATCAGGGAAAGACAAATGGAGCAGGCGGTAATCATCGATGTCGTCAGAACACCCGGCGGCAAAAGAGGCGGGAAACTCTCTGGCTGGCATGCGGTAGACCTGGCGAGCGAACCTTTGAAGGCACTGGTGCAGAGGAACGATCTCGACCCGGCTTTGATCGAGGACGTCATAATGGGCTGTGTCACCCAGGTCGGCGAACAGGCAGTCAATATCGCGAGAAATGCCGTCTTGGCGGCTGGCTTTCCTGAGTCGGTCTGCGGCACTACTATCGACCGTCAGTGCGGATCCTCACAGCAGGCGGCGACCTTTGCCGCCCAGGCAATCATGGCAGGCTCCCATGATATCGTGATCGCCGCTGGCATTGAATGCATGACTCGGGTTCCTCTTGGAGTGAACATGTCGAGCGGACCCGGCGTTCCTTTCGGCCCTTCTATGACCGAACGGTACTGGGACAAGGGAGGCATAGTCCCACAGGGAATCAGCGCCGAGATGATCGCCGACATCTGGCATCTTACGAGAGAGGAGTTGGCTGCCTACTC
>JAJZIP010000291.1 GCA_021810525.1 Actinomycetes bacterium
ACGTTGTCCAAAAACTCAACAAGGGTTGCTGTATCGGCCAAGAACACATCATCAATTATTGACTTCTCAACACCCATAAGAGCGGCCTTTACCGCTTCGGGATACTCAGTTTCCAAGAACTGTAGTTGCCATTTCAATTTTTTAATTCCTTGAATAGCGCCAAGCATTTTTCTCAACTTCCTAACTGGAACTCGTAAATCTGTCGCAGTGGTCGCACATGGTTTTCCACCACCCATGGTCCCGCAGCGCCACTTTCTCATTACTTCCACAGCACTCGCAGGTTTTGTCCGCCAACTTTTCGGCCTTTCTCACAATCTCGTTCATTTTCTTCCCCGTGTCTTCATCAACGCCGCTGGTGGCCGCAAAGTAATACCGCAGGCCACCGAACTTTTCTTTCACCTGATGCACCGTGTAGTTGGGATCAAGCTTGGCTAGCTTTTGGTCCACATCAATAATGATCGAATACCACCCTCGATCACAGCTGATCCACCTTCCCCAACCGTCAGGGATTCGCATCATGATCGCGATAAGGCCATCGGTGTACTCACCGGCATCCTTTGGGACGTGAAATCTGTCTCTTGATTCGTCATACTCCCATTTCATAACCGTCTCCTAACCGCCGACATAGATATTTCTGATCTGTCCATGTTCTTTCCGGTACAGCCGCCACCACCCGTACGGATTTCCACTGTGACCAGCTCCCGGAACAGCATTGAGAGCATGAACCGCAGTTTTGCCAATCGTTGCTTCATGCGACGCATGCATATGACCACAGACATGAAGTTTCGGCTCCAGCTTTTCCGTAATAGATCGGATTAGGTCAGTGCCACGGCCTTCTCGAATACCGCTGGGCCAGTCATGGGTAACGACGATGTCAATGTTGCCGAGCATCAGCCCTTTTCGCTTTGCGAAGTCAACCTCGGCTTCCAGGTAATAGGTCCGTTCTTTCCTGGATGTTCCCCTGATTGTCAGCGTTTCACCTCGCTGAATGCCCGAGAGCCAGGCAATGTTGAGACCCCCAATGGTCATAGCACCAGAGCGGCCCAGGTAATAGACGTTGTCGCCCCACTTGGTGGGCGATGCCTCTTCTGCTGCGTCGAGCATTTCATACGGCTCATGGTTCCCGCCAATGAAATACACCGGGCACGCGAGATCCCCGGGTTCGAGGGCTGAAAACAGGCCCATTGAGCGATACTTGTTGGGTACGTGGACCGTAGCAAGGTCTTCTTCGTTCCTCAATGCTTCTGCATCACCGACCTGTAGAACAAGATCAGGAACATGACCGAGTAGACCGGTAGCCGATTTGATGGCATCGATTACCTGGTCCCAGTGACCATGCACATCGCCGATCGCGAGGAAAGTTGTCTTTGTGTTTTGGGATTGGTTATTCATTATTTGAATCTTTCGAAAAAACTTGGCTAACTGATTAGAAAGTGATGAGCTTGCAACGAAGGCGTGAAGCTATAAGGTCGAAAAGAAACTTTTCTGTGGAAGCCTTAGGGTTACTTACCCAAAAGTGCAGCAGCTTTGGCCCTTATTTCAGCGAGTTCATCAGAAGATACTTTCCCCTTGAATCTCGCCTTTCTAACAACCCAGTCCAGACTTTTGATCTGATCAGCTAGAGCCACACTTTCAGGACTGCCAGCTATTACTACCTCGAAGGGATAGCCTTTAATTTGGGTGGTCAGCGGACAGCAGAGCATCAAACCGACCTTTGAGTTGTAAGCAGAAGGGCTTAATACCACTGCCGGGCGGTGTCCAGATTGCTCATGTCCAGCTTGTGGATTGAACTGAATCCAGACAATATCGCCCGCTTCAGGTATATAGCGCGGCAAGGTTATAAGAGTTCTTTACCCGTAGCTATCCCGAAGTTGACTTCGTGGTGTATGTTCTCCGGCACTATATTGCTGAGCATCTGAGAAAGGTCGTACTCTCGGTTACGCACTGGATCTATTACTATGCGTCCAGCTTCTTCGATAATCTCTACAGAGTCCTCGACATCGAGATGTGCCGCTTCCATTATCGACGACGGAATGCGAATAGATGCGCTGTTGCCCCATTTCTTTATGACTGAACGCATCGCATTCCCTTTCTCTAAATCCTGTTATCACTATAGCAGACTCATCTAATGACGATACATTGTATCGACAAAAATATTGTATTTTATTCAACACAAACTGATTGGAACAAGTGAACCGAGATTTGGGCGGTATAAGTATCGGCACCGCATCCATAGGAAATCCCTCATGAACAGCTAGTAACTAGCCATCCAGCCTAACAATTTTTGCATTCTTGAGATTTTTTATATTTTTTTATCCCAAAACCAGAAATAACAGACTTCCGGTTAGATTGACCTTAAATAGAAGTGGCCTCAAGGTGTTCGAGCACCTTGAGGCCGGGCAAGACCTAACTAGGAGGTCTAACCATGGAATATGGTAATGGCAACACAAACAGTATTAGTCAAGATAATGAAGTCTTTCCGTTTGGTTCGGGTTGGGAGCCAGAGCTGACAAACCAGTTAGATCTGGGGAAAATCGAGGCTCCACTGGAGTTTGGAAAGTCCCGATATCAAATTGGCGGGATCCCGAAGCTGTCAACCTTTAGAGCTACCACTTTTGAAGAACGGTCTCAACAATCCCAACGTGATGCAAAACTTATGTATCCAGTTCTGGGGACAGTTTTCCTTGGAAGTGAGATCATTCAAGTAGAAGGTGGAGGCACTCAACTTTCCCATGTTTTAGATGCCAGTGCAAAGATTGATTATTTGATCCAAACTCCAAGTAAGAAAGTATTTGGGATTGGGATGCGGATGACCATGGGGAGATGGGATACCTTGACCATGAGTGTGTCGCAGTATAGGTGTTTATCACAACACTGGATCAATGGCACCAACTGTTCAGGTATCCTTGTTCCCGCTTATCTCGTCCAGGGATACGTCGATCGCGACCGTAGTGGAAATAGGATTCTTAGAAGTGCAGCGGTTGTGAGTTCTGCAAAGTTTTTCCCCTGGGCTAAGAATAACCCAGGGGAACTCAGATACTCCGGCTGTGACGGTAACCAGTTCTATTTCTGGACATTTGAGATGTTAGTTAATAGTGGTATAGCCGATGCGGCATTTCCGATAGAGCCGTTATAAGAGTGCCCAGTCAACGGAACTACCAGCTACAACCAGGTAGTAACCGGCATCGATATTCGAGAAAAAGCGATTGGCCGATAAAAATCATTACCAACTAATTAAGGTGCTAAAACTCGAGGATAAAACCTGTCAAAGGGAACTATTTCCAAGCAT
>JAJZIP010000292.1 GCA_021810525.1 Actinomycetes bacterium
TAGTTCAGTTGGCTTGCAGCCCCAATCTCAAATACGGCATCGGCGCCTTTGACAGACTCAATCTGGCCGAGATCCAAAGCAGCTTTGAGCCATCTACGCAAATCAAATTTCGACATCCACCACGACCTTCTAACTCAAATCTTGCATATCTGCGGATGTTCCGACACCGATTCAGGTGCCAGCTAGACTTCAGCTCCCGGAAACACGCCGCATATACTCTTCGACTTCATCGACCTCGATCAGGTCTCCATACTTTTGGTTCATATCGAACAGGCTCATCCAATGAGACGACTCGAATCGATCGAAACAGCACTCGCCGATAATACCGACTGCGAAGCCTGCAGTGCAGGCATCGACCACGGTTGATCTGACGCACCCGCTGGTAGCCTCCCCGCACACCAGCACCGTATCACGGTTCAAGGAGCGCAAGAGGATCTCCAGTGACGTGCCCTGAAAAGCACTTGGGGTGGACTTCTCGATCATCGTCTCCTCCGGCCTCGGTGACAGCTCCTCGACTACGTCGTACGAACCTGGCCCTTGGCCCCTTGGAGCCACAGCCTTTGCACCCTTTCGATTCCAGGGGGTAGGCCTTTTCCCGAACGCCGTCGTGAAAAAGACTGGAACTCTGCTCTGGCGAGCCGTGGCGAGCACCCCCACTGTCCGGTCGATCGCTTCCCAGCCGAGTTTGCCACACGCGGATGGCCACTCCTTCACCGCCTCCAAGATGTCCATCCGCGGGTAGCCCAGTGCTGCGTAGTAGTCGTCGACTATCAGCAGTGCGGGGCGGTCGCCAAGACCAAACGGCTGCTTCTTAGCCCACGATGTGGCGGCCAGGACGGCGTTGTCATTCTCTGTAAGAAATCTCTTCCAGCCTTGTTCCATAAGCTTCGCCCCTTCGCACTCTCTCAGAATTGACCGGCGACTGCAACCACGCCGGCGCTATCCAGCAGCGGTGACCGCCTTTTGCGCAAATGAATTGTCAATGTATTGGGTTACGTTCGCCGGCGGGGTCGTCTTGGCCTTCAGGGCCGCGCGCTTGAACGCGTCCTGGATCAGCGACGTCTGAACCACCGGCGTCTTTGTCCAGACATTGAGGAAGAAGTTGTATGCGTACTTAGCCAGAGCCGCATCGGTGACGCCGCTGTCCGCTTGGATTGCCGCTATCGTCTGCGTCGGGTTGCTTCGTATATAAGAGAGAATTGCAGTCTCGGCGTTTGCCCACCGCTGCAGAACCTCCGGATTCGCCTTGGCATAGGCGGCGGTGACGGTGTAGCTGCCGACCGCGAACGGCAGATTCGAGAGATCAGCGATCTTCACGTATCCCTTGGCCCCGGTAGAGGTGCCCTGCGGCGGCTGTGTCAGTAGAGCGTTGGCCGAGCCGCTCTCTAGAGCGGAGACCATTCCAGGGATCGAGCCTGTATACACCCTCTGGACGGAGCTCTCGGAAATGTTGTTTGCCGCCAAGAGTGCCGTCAGCCCGAAGTCACTCTCTGAGTCGGGCGCCGACAGGGCAACTTTTTTGCCAACCAGATCCTTGACCGACTTGATGCTTGCGTCGCCCCACATCTCCAGGTTGTAGCTTCCCTCGGAAAGTCCGATGAACCTAAGCGGAATGCCCTTCATGATCGCTGCAGCGGTGTCGTCTGCCACGCCGACCCCGATCTGGACGCTCCCGCCGACAAGAGCTGGGACGAGCTGGGAACTGGTGTTCAGCTTTGCCAGCTTGACATTCAGCCCATACTTCTTGTAGATGCCATCAAGGATGCCCACATAGATGTCGGCGTATCCGGCACCGATCGCAGTATCGCCAATGGTGATCGAGATGGGTGTAAGCCCCGTTGTGGAGGTGGCAGCCTTTGCCGCTGTGGTTGAAGTTGGAGATGTGGAGCTTGTGCTGCCACAAGCTGCTGCCAGAAGGGCAACGCCCAAGATTCCGCCCACAGCTGAAACCTTACGGGCAGACTTCGATTGAGGAATCCTTTTCATAATCTTGCGTATCCTATCCTTGTGACCAATGAGTGTACCGGCGCTCTAGACGCCCGATGAGTCGCGTCAACACGACCGCTGCAACGGCCATGATGAAAATCCCAGCCATGGCAGTATCCATGTCGAAATTCGAAGTCGCGACCTGGACGAAGTAGCCCAAACCGCCACCTGAGAGAAAGAACTCAGCCACGATCGCTCCGACGAGCGCCCGAGCGATGGATAGCCGAATTCCAGTCAATATATAAGGCAGAGTTGCAGGGAATAGAACCGAGCGGTAGAAAGTCCATCTTCCCGCACAACACATCTTCGCAACTCTTATGTAGTCCGAGTTCAGATTGCGGACACCGGCGGTCGTGTTGATCACAAGCGGCATCGTGGCCGCCCAGATGACCAACAAGATCCTTGATTCTTGACCGATTCCAAACCAGAAGATGATAACCGGCAGAAAAAGGACATACGGAACCGAGTTGAGGACATTTATGATTGGCTCGGTCATGTCGTAAAGGGCTGTGACTCTCCCGAGTATGAGGCCAAGAGGTACGGAGATCACCAGCGTGATGAGCATCCCCCAGCCAACCTCTTGCGCCGTGACACCGAGAGGGCCCCAGATCTTGCCATTTGAAAACAGCGAGACTTCGGCCTTTATGACCCGGATCGGATCACTTGCTATCGTCACATTCACCCAACCGAGCGATGCGGTCAGCTGCCATGCGACAAGCACGACAGCGACACCGAAGACCCCGTAGATAATCTTTGAATGTGCCCTGCTCCACGTCAGAAAGGCCGGCTCATTCTGCCCGGATACAGAGCCCCTGGCGAAGACGCGATCTTCGCCGGTTTCAACGCTCATTCCGCAACCTCCTCTGCAGCAGGCTCCAAACCCGATGCCGCCCCTCCGCTTGCCGCATAGAGTTCGTTGAGCACCCGATCCTGGTAGTGGATGTACTCGGCGCTGCGTTTGTGCTCCGGCAGCCTTGGCCTCGGAAGCTCTACCTGAATGTCGGCAGCCAGCGATGCTGGTGCCTTGGAAAAGACAAGTATTCGATCCGCCAGATACACAGCCTCCTCTACGTCATGTGTAATAAACAGCGCGTTCCTGGCCTCACCCAGGTCGACAGCCTGCCACACGTTGACCAGCTCCTGCTGCATGATTCCGCGCGTTTGGGCGTCCAGGGCGCCAAATGGCTCGTCCAAGAGCAAGAGCTCGGGACGGGTCACCAGAGCACGAGCGAGGTTCACCCTCTGCTTCATCCCGCCTGAAAGCTCATGTGGATAGCTATCCATCGCTCCTTTCAGCCCAAC
>JAJZIP010000048.1 GCA_021810525.1 Actinomycetes bacterium
TTGGAGTGGCACAGGAGGGTCAGCTTGACCTGAGACCTTGCGGTTCCATTCTGCAGGCCGTTCACACGAGCGAACAGAGCGTTTCGGTGGGCATCTGCGGGTGTGTGAATATCTTTAGCGCTTTTGTCGTTGGTACTGTACGATTTATTCTAGGGAGTAAACTCTAAAAATATCTGGGTGCTTGCCAGGCACCGCACGTGCGATGGAGAACGAAGGTGTCCGAGGACGACGAAACTGGGGGAAGTAGCCCTGGGCCAGAGCGAATTTCAGATGACGTCATGCGGGCCGAGCTTGCGCGGAGGCTGCGATTGGAGGCACCGTGGGTGCTCCAGTTTCGTGACCCTTCGCAAGAGGTCAAGCGCCTTTTCAGTGAGTTCTTTGGGACTTTTTTCCTGGTTCTAGTGGCCGCAGGGGCTCCGACGGTTTCAGCCGTGGGCGCCGGCACAATTGGCCGATGAGCTGCGGTTGTAGCACCTGGTCTCATGGTGCTTGCAATTATTCTGTTCATGGGCAAAGTCTCGGGCGCCCATTTGAATCCCGTCGTGAGCATCGCATTCGCGTTGAGGAAAGACTTTCCCTGGTCAAGGGTTACAGGCTATATAGTGGTGCAGGCCGTGGGAGCTATATGCGCGGCACTCTTCCTGTATGCGATGTTTGGCAAGGTTGGCATGCTCGGAGCGACCCTGCCTGGAAGGGGAATTTCCGATCTCCAGGCCTTTTTGATGGAGACGGTGCTGACGCTTGGTTTGGTAAGCACAATTCTCGGGACCTCCTCAAGGGCCCAGAACGTCGGGACGATGTCAGCTGTTGGAGTCGGTTCGTACATCGCGCTAGCAGGGCTTTGGGCAAGCCCAATAACCGGTGCCTCGATGAATCCGGTTCGTTCCCTAGGTCCTGCGGTTGTTTTGGGCGACTACTCGCATCTTTGGGTGTACATGGCGGGGCCCTTGGTAGGAGCCATTGTGGCAGTCGTTGGCGCATTTATTTTGAGGGGGCCAGGCGGTCACGATCCTGAGGCACAGGTTGCTGCTCAAGGGAAGATTGGGGCGTAGGGAGATCATCTGCGTGCTCAAGGAATTTCCGAGGCCCAAACCGACGATCTGTCTAAGGAGGAAAGGCACTAGATGGCAAAAAAGACAACCGTGAGGGAGCTCTGGAAAGACATCCCTGATGAGCATGATTTTCCAGCGGCCCTCAGCTATCTGTCCCTGATCTGCGGTCAGAAGACCGCCGAGGCATTGGTCGACTCGCTCAGAGAGGCGCAAACAGAGACGCGAAAGGCGAAAGACCTGCTAAGAGCCAGTGGCCTTCCATTGCTTCCCAAGAGCAACTTTCATGTGGGGTCCGACCTGAAAAAGATAGCCAAAGGGATCCCGCTTTCACCGGTCTTGGTGGTTAGGGGCAGTATTTCGGACCAGATCAGCATGACGGTAGCTGATGGGTATCACCGGATATGCGCAAGCTACCAAATCAGTGAGGACGAAGACATTCCTTGCAGGATCGTCGAGCCAATATACCTCTGATCCAGAGGCAGCGTGTTTGGCGGCTCGGGCGTCATCTTGGAAACCAGCTCCGCACTCTTTTTCGAGGAGATGCGCAAGCTTGCCGGTGCGTTTCTACGGGTTGAGGCCTTCGTGTGCGAGCCATCTCTGGCCTCGTAAGTAAAGGGCCTGTACCTCTGCGCCAGCCAAGCCCGGCATGTCCGTCTTGACCGAGTAGCCGATACGTGACTGCAGGTAGGCGAGATGGCGATAGCCAATGGGAAATCTGTTCAATAGCTTGAGATCCAGGTTCGGCAGCTCACCGGGAGAAACCAGGTTCAGTCTGTCCATCTCGTAGATTGGCTGGCGGAGCACGAGCTTCCAGTCCCCCTCGATCAGTCGAAGGAAGTCGTAGAAGCGTCCGGTGCACACGACATCACAAGACACCCTTTCGATCTCAGCTCTTTGAGTGATCGTCATCTTAGTCTGGGCGATGGCACGGTCCTGGGAAATGTCAATGGAACTGCCGCCCAGAAAATGCAAGATTCTCACCCCCTCGTTCCAGCCCTCCACGCTTGCCTGAATGAACTCTTCGAAGGGGCCCTGCTTCCAGGTCGCCATCATCCTTCCATCTTCAGACCAGAGGGTTCTGAATCGTTCCCAGTCTCCCGCATCGCGCCAGACTACCCAGTTTTCGAGGAGCTCGCGAATTTTCAGACGCTCGATTAATTGACTGTCCATGGTTATGGCCTTCCCTGATGGCTGATCGAGTCAAATTCTACCTTTTGCGAGTTTGAGGGGTATGAAAAAGCTCTACGGCTTCAGTCATTCATGCTGGCTTCTTGGGGATGAGCGATTGGTCTCGCGATCCGCTGGCCGCTAAGATGACGATGGAATTCAGCTCTCGCCTAAGTCGAGCGCTCTGGATCTTGGCATTTCATCTCGCCTGCCACCTTTCTAGGCCTGTGCCCGGTTTGCAGCTTTTTTACATGGGCTTGAAGCTGGATGCTGGTCGACAACTAATTTTTTAGGGGATCTTTGCATGACTAATGTGACTAGGACTTCGGCGAGCCATTATGAGGTTCAAAAGACTCGCCGGGCTCAGTTCATCGAGGATTGGCGAAACAATCATAGGACGGTCATCCATCTCGAAGACGTGGAGATGTACCAGACCTCCCGCCGCCTTCGCACAGGGGTATATCTGGGAAAAGATGGCGGGAACCCTGTGAGAACAGTCGATGCTGCGGCGCATGAGATTGCCCCAGGCACCGTTTCAACGATTCATCGGCATTCATGGGACGCGGTCATGCTATGCGTAGGTGGCTTCGGCTGGACTGAAGTTGATGGCAAGAGAGTTTCGTGGGGCCCTGGTGATAGTGTGTATCTACCTGCCTGGTCGTGGCACCGCCAGGGCAATGACAGCGACAATCTTGCACGGTTCATGAGCTTTTCGAGCGAGCCGTTCATCGACATGATCGGCTTTGCAGTCTTAGAGGAGGGGGGTGACAGCGCCGCATCAGACCTTCCCGGGCCTCCAGTCCAGAGTGGCGTCAGGCCGGGAAACGACGTGTACGCGAGGAGGGTTCGTCGGCTTGCTACCGACCAGGCGGACCGACATAATGGACGTCTTCACACCGGTTGGGAGGAGTTGGATTTCCGTCAAACTCCAAGGGGCACTCGGACGACATTTCTCCTGGACCGCGCGGTCGGCTATCGGACTTCTGGTCTGACGATGGCCATGTTCGAAATTGGACCAGGCAGAGCTCAGTCCATGCATCGCCACTCCGGTGAAGCGTGGCTCTACGTCGTCGAGGGCCGCGGCCATTCTTTGATCGGTCCCGAAGCGGACAGCGGTGTTGACTACCAGTGGGGCAAGGGAGACGTGATCGTCGTGGACCATTACTTGTGGCACCAGCACTTCAATGATGACCGCGAGAGGACCGCCAAGGTGGTGCGTGTCCATATCTTGGACACCTTGTTGAACACGATGAACGCCCTGTGCTATCCCCTAAATCTGCTGGAAGAGCCACCTGATGAAATCAGAAGGAAGCAGACGGGCGATCTGAGTACAATTGCCTGGCCACAGGTGGTAAGGCCCACCTGGCCGTAACCTTTGCCAAACAAGAGCACATTTATGCCGTGCAGTGTGCGTTCCGACTTTTCAACCCCCAGCGTCTGCTGGACCTGAAGCGGCGGATGATTGGCCAGTCGCTTGTCTCGCTATTGTAGCTGTAGGTCAGCAAACTCGGTCATGAGGGCAAAAGACGCCTCGTTAGAGAATAAGAAAGCCAAGCTACGAAATGGCTACAAACGGCGGAGGATTTGTCAGACCCCCGCCAGTCCCACCTTTTGAAATAAGTGCCGCCTACACGAAGCTCTCTTGGAACCTGTCAAGCTCCTTTTTGCCAGGACAGAGCTTTTCCAGGGGAAGGTTGATGAGCGGCTTCGAGGTAGTGCGGTTCAAGTCATGGATGTCCGGCTGCTCGCTTTCTACATAAAGGAGACCGGTTGGCACCTCGCCTTTGGCCTTTGCCTCATGAATGTAGTTCATAGCCGCAGTGCGGTTTCTGGGGTCATAATTCTCCGGAAGAGTTCTGAACGCGATCAGCGAGCCGTCGTGCATAGTGACACTGACCCTGCTGTCAGTGGGCAGTTCAGCCATGATTTGTGAAGACGAACGGAGAAAGACGGAGTCGATCTCGTTCAGCTCGTGCTCCCTGATGTACTTGTAGCTCTTGGTTGATCCCTGGTGGTTGTTGAACTGTATGCAAGGTGATATGACATCAATCATTGCGAAGCCATGGTGCTCGATGGCTGCTTTTAGAATGGGAATGAGCTGCTTCTTGTCTCCGGAGAAGCTACGGGCCACGAACGAGGCTCCGAGGCTAAGCGCCAATTCCACCGGATCGATCGGCGGAACCTCGTTGGGTACACCGCGCTTGGTCGTAGATCCGACGTCAGCCGTCGGCGAGAACTGTCCCTTAGTAAGTCCATAGACGCCGTTGTTTTCGATTATGTAGACCATGTTGACGTTCTTGCGGATTGCGTGCACAAAATGTCCGGTCCCGATCGATAGCGAATCGCCATCTCCGGAGATCCCGATATACAGGTTGTTTCTGTTGGCGGCGTTGGCGCCGGTTACGATTGGAGGCATCCGACCGTGAACGGAGTTGAAGCCATGAGCGCCTGAAACGAAATAGGTGGGTGTCTTCGAAGAGCAGCCGATACCGCTCAGTTTGGCAATCATTTCAGGAGGGGTGTCCAACTCGAAGAAGGTCTGAACCAGCGCCGCCGTAATCGAGTCGTGGCCGCAGCCGGCGCATAAAGTCGACATCGCGCCTTCATAGTCGCGGACTGTCAGTCCCAGAGCATTTGTTGGATGTGGTGCCAGGGGAATGAGTGGTTTGCGTATCGATGGCATGATTAGTCCTTTAACTCGTTCAAAAGTCCCGTTGCGACATCGTCTGCGCTAATTGGGAAGCCGCCGTAAGAGAGCACAGATCGAAATTGGGCTGGCGGAGATTCTGTCTCAAGGATCAGAAGAGAGCGAAGTTGTGCGTCCCTGTTCTGCTCAACCACGGCGATCATCTCGTGGGAATCAATGAAGCTCTTCACCTCGTCGGGAAATGGAAAGCCGCACACGCGGAGGTAGTCCAGGGGTAGCCCGTCTTTGTCTAGACGGTCTATGGCCTCTTTTACTGCGGCTTCGCAGCTGCCGATGGTGATCACTCCAAATCGGGCTCCATCTTTGAGACTGACTGCTGACTTGGGAATGTAGTTTGCCGCGGCCTTGTGCTTCTTTGCGAGACGGTCAACTACCTGGGTGTAGCCTTCTGGACTCTCCGTGTATCCTCCGAGCCGGTCATGACCTGATCCACGATTGAAGTAGGCGCCTTTGGTAGACACGCCTGGCAGGGTTCGCGGCGTGACGAAATCGGCATCTTCGTCGGCATAGCGATAGAACTTCGGAATTGCCTCGAGCTCTTCGGCGCTGAGCACTCTTCCGCGATCCCACTTGTAGTTGTCGTCCCAATCGAGCCTGTCGACTACCCAGTCGTTCATTCCGATGTCGAGGTCTGAGAGGACTATGACCGGCGTTTGAAAGTGCTCGGCCATGTCAAAGGCCTGTACGGTGAATCGGAAGCACTCCTCTGGGTCGGCTGGGAACAAAAGTATATGCTTGGTGTCTCCATGGGAGGCGTAGGCGCATTCCAAGATATCAGCCTGCTGTACCCTTGTTGGCATTCCGGTGGAAGGTCCGGTACGCTGAACGTCGATGATGACCGCAGGTATCTCGGTGTAGTATGCGAGTCCGAGGATCTCATTCATCAGCGAGATTCCCGGACCGGAGGTTGACGTAAAAGCACGCGCCCCAGCCCAGGATGCACCGACAACCATTCCCAGGGCAGCCAGCTCGTCCTCGGCTTGAAGAACTATGAAGTTGTTCCTCATCTCGGTTGTGCCGTCTTCCAAGGTGACTTTCTCGGTCCTGTATTTCGAGCAGAGCTTGGTGAAGTTCTCCGCTACAGATGTCGCCGGGGTAATTGGATACCAGGCAGCAACAGTGGCACCTGCATAGACGCAGCCGAGTGCCGTCGCCGTGTTTCCATCAATGAGTATCTTGCCACTGTTTTTGTCCATGCGCTCCAGTCGTATCGGGAGCGGGCAGTCGAGATTCTCCATCGCATAGTTGTAACCGAGTTCGAGAGCCCGGTGGTTCGAGTTTCGGATCCTCTCGTTGGAGGAATAGGTCTCGTCGAGGAGTTCGGAAATCACGTCGAGATCCATCGTGACTGCGGCGGCGACTACTCCGGCATAGCCGATATTGCGCATGAGAATGCGTTCCCGCGATTCCGGGAACTCCTCCGCGAAAAGTTCCGAAAACGGCACGCCGAGAAAGTTGATGTCATCGCGCACAAGTCCCGGTGGGATGAACCAGCTCGAGTCGTAGATAAGGTAACCACCTCGCCTCACCGATGCAATGTCGGTCTCATAGGTCTGCGAATTCATGGCGACTACAAGGTCGAAGATGTTCGCGCGTGAAGTGAAGCCGGAGCCGTTGATGCGAATCTCGTACCAAGTGGGCAGTCCTTGGATGTTGGAAGGGAAGAGGTTCTTTCCGGAGACAGGTACTCCCATTCGGAACATGGCCTTGAGCAAGAGGTTGTTGGCGCTTGCGGAGCCGGTTCCGTTCACGGTGGCAAAACGAATAGCGAAGTCATTGACCTTTTCCAGAAGCCGGTGTGGGCCGTTTCCAGAGTTTTTTTGGTTCAGGTCTAGTTGTTGAGTCATCACTTGCCTTTTTTGTTTGAGGTTCCGGCGTAGCTCAGCTGCAGAACGAATTTCTCCATATTCCACGCTGCAGTTGGGCAGCGCTCTGCACATAGGCCGCAGTGTACGCAGATGTTCTCGTCTTTGATCATAATTCGTCCAGTCTGAGCTAGCTTTGTTGACACATAGAGCGGCTCGTCCAGGTTCTCGGCAGGCGCGGTAAGATAGCGCCGCAGATCCAGCTCGTCTTCACGGTCTTCAGTGATCGTGAGGCACTCCGCTGGGCATACGTCGATGCACGCATCACACTCGATGCAAAGCTGAGTCCTGAACACAGGCTGGATATCGCAGTTCAGACAGCGCTCTACTTCGCGGGCTGTCTGCTCGGCGCTGAAGCCTAGCTCCACTTCGAGACTGAGGTTCGCAAACCGCCTCGAGAGCTCTATGTGATTCATCTGCTGGCGAGGGGACGGGTTGTAATCGTTGTGGTAACTCCACTCCGAGAGACCCATCTTCTGACTGGTAAGGGTCATTCCAACCGGAGGGCGGTCATTTATAGGTATGCCATGGCAGTGGTTGTGGATCGATGTTGCCGCTTCGTGACCGTGTGCTACTGCCCAGATGATGTTCTTTGGACCAAAGGCCGCATCACCACCGAAATAGACGCCCGGTAGGGTTGACTCCATTGTCACCTCGTCGACCATGGGCATGTCCCACTTGCCGAACTCGATTCCAGAATCCCGTTCGATCCAGGTGAACGCGTTTTCCTGGCCGATTGCCAAGATCACGTCGTCGCAGGGGATTATTACCGTATCGAGGACCTCCGAGCGTGTGGCTCCCTCGTTCCACTTCAGGATCTCGAACTCCATGCCAACAAGGTGGTTCTCTTCGATGATGAAGCGCTTAGGAGCGTGGTTGACTATTATTTCAACCCCTTCCTCCTCGGCATCTTCGAGCTCCCAAGGGGATGCCTTGAAGTACTCACGCGGGCGCCGTGCCATTATCTTGACGTCTTTTCCACCAAGGCGCCGCGCCGTTCTGCAGCAGTCCATGGCTGTATTGCCCACTCCTATGACAAGGACTCTCTTGCCGATCTCGGCTATGTGGCCAAAGGCAACCGATTGGAGCCAGTCGATTCCTATGTGAATCCTGCTTTCGCCGCCGGCTCTCCTGCCCTCGATATCTAAGTCCTTTCCCCTGGGGGCTCCGCTTCCTACGAAAACCGCATCGAAGCCACCACTGATCAGCTCTTTCATGCTGGTGACTTCAGTTTCATATCTCATCTCCGCACCAAGGCTCACAATTGCGTCGATCTCAAAGTCGAGGACCTCCTCGGGGAGGCGGAAAGAAGGGATATTGCTACGCATCAGCCCACCTGGTTTGGGGGAGCTTTCGAAAATCACTACCTCGTATCCCAATGGAAGCAGATCATTTGCAACGGTGAGCGAAGCAGGGCCTGCTCCAATGCACGCGATCCGCTTCCCATTCTTGGTTTCCGGGGCTTTGGGCAGGCGCTCGGTTATGTCACCCTTGAGGTCGGATGCGACACGCTTCAGCCTGCAGATAGCAACCGGCGTTCCGTCTACGCGGCTACGGCGGCATGCCGGCTCACAGGGACGATCGCATGTGCGGCCGAGAATGCCGGGGAAAACGTTGGAGACCCGATTGACCATGTAGGCGTCATCATATCGACCCTGGGCAATTAGTCTTATGTATTCAGGTACGTTGGTATGAGCGGGGCATGCCCACTGGCAATCAACGACGTTGTGGAAAAAATTAGGATTGTTGATATCGGTTGGTTTCACGCCCAACTGCCTCCAAAGATCAGTCCGGTCGCGGGACACCAAGCAGCATAAACAAATGCCTGGTATTCGGCCCCGAACTGTCTGTTTTATCTAAATGCGCCATATGCCGACTTGGTGGTGAGACACGTCAATTTTCATGCACTGCGAAAAAGACTCATATTCACCATGTTTACTCTATTTCCTTCACCTCTGCTGTTCGAATCCAGCCTTTGGTGCTCTGGCCTTAGTTCTAGCTGATTTGCAATAATTGAATCTCTAGTTCAATAATTCCAGTCTTGAGCTGGTATGTCAAAAGCATCTCAGCACAAAGATCATACAGTCTGGAATCCCGGCTCGAAGAGCGCTGAGCATCGTGTCACGCTTCAGCCATTGATCTTGCGCACAGTTGCCCGGTTCGACCGGCTTTGCGGTTGAGTCAAGCCGCATTGAGCTGGCCTCGGGCTGAAGGTTGCTGGCATCGAGGAGTGCGGATCATTGCACCGATCCGCTAGGGAATGGAGCGAGCGCTCAAAGCTCTCGAACGCCTGTTGGAGCTATTTAGGAATTCTTGCCGATATACGTCATGCCCGAACTGCGTGTCCCGCCATGGCGGCGTAGATTGTGAACACCTGAGTCGCCGCCGCCTGGGTTAAAAGCCAGCCGGTCGAGGAATTAGCCATTGGTCCTTGGCGGATGACCCCGGTAGAGGGAACCATCCGTTGGTACAGATAGGTGGCATAGGACTGCAGGGCGTGCACATAATCGGGGTTGGGGGCAATCGCGTAGAGTTCGGCGAGGCTGCGCAGGTATATGGCGTCGAACACCGGTGGTTGGTGTTCCAAGTGGCTACCGGTTCCAAAGTATCTGAGCGAGTGCTCGGCTAAGACCTCGGCCGCCGCCAGGTAGATCGGATTCTTTGTGGTCTTGTAGAGAGAGGTGTAGGTGGCTATCACAAGGCCCTGGTTGTACGACCAGATGTTCTTGCTCACGACACCGTCGGCCGAGATCTGATCACCAATCATCCCGTTCTTCAGGGTCAGCGCGGAGACCGTCCAGTGGAGGTATTTCTCGGCACTATTCCGGTAAAGCCCTGTTCCGGTAATCGCAAAGAGTTGAGCATTGAGCAACGCCGCACCAGTGGTGCTGACCGCATTGCGATGATGGCCGTACTTTGGCTCCTGCCAGAAGATACCGCCGGGGAACGCGAAGGCTTTGTTAGAGGACCAGCCGGTAGCCTCGAATTTGGCCACGGCTTCCGCCTTGTTGAGATACGCGGGGTCATGGGTCAGGAGATAGGCATTTGCCAGATCCATTCCGAGCCAGGCATTATCATCGAATTTCTTGACGCCGACGCCTGTTGCGAACCAGCGACCGTTTGGAAAGTAGCCTCCTTTCGGATCCCAGTAATTCTTAAGGATGGAGATGTTCTGCTCAATAGAGTCTGTGACAGTGCCGGAAGGCTTCGAGATGCCGGAAAGATAGATCATGGCTGCAAGGGCCTGCGATTCCGGCCACGCAGATGCAAGCCCGACATAAGGCCCCCGGAAGGAGTCCATAGGCCCGCCGAAGCAAGCCTTGAGTGCATTGTAGGAATTGACTGCTGCCCCGAGCGCCTGTGTGGGCGTTATATCAGCTGTACTACGTATCTTTGCCGTTTTGGCGCAGAATGCGGGAGCGGAGGGATAGGGCGTGGGAGTGTCGTGCCATGGGACGAGTTTGAGCGAGGCCACAGCTAGTAGCAGAATCGCTACTAGGACGCGGCTGAGCCAAGAGCTCTTGTGTCCCACGCTGTTAGGTGGTAGCTCAATCGCGGCCGCAGGTCCAATCACTGCGTCGAGTTCGTACCTAACACCCATGGCGTCGCCGTACATCTCCATCCCAAACTAGAGGCTTTTAGACGAGTGTATCCATTCGCAACTGGCTCGAAGTGAGTTTCATTGTGAAATAACAGTGGGATCTGTTTAGGGGAAAACCAGGGAGTGTGAACTAACGCCGAGTTCTGCGACCCGACAGTCGCGGTCTATGGGCAGAGGAGAGAGTCCAAGCTCTCGAGGTGTTTGAAAGATGTTGCCAAGTGGCTTGACACAGGCATTCGAGAATCTTATGATGGTCCGATATAAGAAAGGCTGGTACGTATAGTGGACCACGAGTCCCGTAGGGCCGAACCTGAACAGGAGAAGGGCACGCTTGCGCGAGGGCTGCGCCTCCTTTCGGTTCTGGCGGCTGTTGGAAAGCCGACAGGGCTCTCAGAGTTGACCCAAATTACGGGCTACAGCAAGCCAACCGTTCATCGGCTTGCCAGGGCGCTTGTCGACCTCGGCTATCTGGAGCAGGCTTCGGCACCCTCGTTTTGCTATTCGCTTAGGCCCAAGGTCCTCGAGCTGGGATACAACTATCTGGCCGGGCTGCAGGTAAGGGAGCTCGCAAGCCCCTTGATGCGCAGTCTATCTGAACAGTTTGGGGAGAACGTAACCCTTTCGCTGCTGGATGGTTCAGAGGTTGTATACGTGGAACGTCTGGAAGCCAGGCCTACCGGACTGTTCTTCAAGACCTCTGTCGGCTCACGTATGCCTGTTTACTGTTCGTCGATGGGGAAAGCGATCCTTGCATTGCTTCCTGATGCTCACCGGTCGAAGGTTATCGATGGCTGTAGTTTCGAGAAATACACGGAGTTCACCATCACAGACCGCAAGGCCTTGGAAGAGGAGCTTGCAACGATCCGGCAGAAGGGTTATGCGATCAATGATCAGGAAATGGAGTTGGGCGTAAGGTCGGTTGGCGCGCCGATCTTCGGAGATAGGGGCTTGCCGATTGGGGCGATCAACATCTCTGCGCCTTCGGTCAGGTTGACTAGGCAGTTTCTGGAGGAAGAGGTTGCTCCGGTCTTGGTGAAGTGCGCTACAGAGATCTCACTCAGCCGGCCGTATCTGGATGGCGAGGGGTCCACGGAGCGCGTCTGATTGTGACAGTTGGATTGATTCCATTGTGGGGATGATGGTCACAGGATATAGAGACCATTGAGGGGTTGACTGTTCAGGCAAAGGGTTGTCATGACAGTTCTTTATAGAAGCATAGGGGGGATATCATATGCCACGCTCGGATCCGATCGAGCTGAATAGTCGCACTCAATTCCTCTGCGCGCGGCTCTCTCGGATTTGCCGTGGCTCCATCTTTTGCATTGGTGGGGATGGGGGGCGCAGCAAATGAGGGTCAGCGTCACAGAGTACTTAGATATCGAGCTGCCGGCCAGACGATGGATCTGCAACCGGTGCAACACCGATCTTGGTCCTGCGGACCGCTCGTACAAAGAGGGCTGCCTCATCGCTAATCGCAATCCGCGGGAGGTGCATCCGGTGATCGGCACTGATGAGCACTTCAATTTTTCGTTCGACCCGGAGTGGATCCGTCTGGTCGAGTTTTACTGCCCGGGCTGCGGAACGATGGTCGAAACTGAATATCTTCCACCGGGTCACCCTCTGACGTGGGATATCCAGTTGGATCTTGATGCATTCGAACGGCGCCATATGTCGGAGCCTGGTCGAGCCTCGTTGGAGGATCAAAGATGAGCGACGTAATCCGGATAGGTGTCGACGTGGGTGGCACTTTCACCGACGTTGTCGTGTCGCGTGGTGGAGCTACGGTCCACGGCAAATCAGACACCACTGCATTCGATCTCAGGGTGGGCGTGACGAATGCCATCGAGGAGGCCGCGCAGCTTTTTGAAATGACCGGTCCCGAACTCCTCGGATTGGCGGAGTCGATGGTCTACTCCACAACCGTAGGCACCAACGCGCTGATCGAGCACAAAGGTCCGGTCCTTGGGCTGATCACCACTCATGGATTCGAGGATGCGCTTCTCATAGGTCGGGGTAGAAACTGGGCTGACGGTCTGGCGGTTGAGGAGCGCTACGACCGCGGGAGGGCGCGACGCCCGCAGCCCTTGATATCGCGTGATCTTGTGGTCGGTGTTCACGAGAGAATTGGAAACAAAGGCGAGGTTCTTGTGCCGCTTCGAGACGACGAGGTCATGAAAAAGATCCAGTACCTTGTCGACCGAGGCGTCCGCGGAATAGTGGTTGTGCTGCTCTACTCCTATGTCAATCCTGACCATGAAAGGCGCATTCGTGAGCTGATTCGCGAGCAGTACCCAGAGGTCTATCTAGGCCACATGCCAGTCTTTCTGTCATCGGAGCTGAGCCCGCAGATGGGCGAGTATCGCCGTACGACCACCTGCATACTCGACGCCTTCTTGCGGCTCGAAACTGAAGAGCATCTCGTTGCTTTGAACGAGGATCTCAGGGAATCCGGTTACAGCAAGCCGCTTCTGATCGCCAAGTGCACCGGTGGCGCTTCATCGCTTTCGCGAACTCGGCCAATACAGTTGTTCGGGTCAGGACCTGTTTCGGGGATCATAGGAGCTACCTCGATCAGCCGAGATTACAGATTGCCCAACGTCTTCCTCACCGATATGGGCGGGACGAGCTTCGATCTTGGTCTCGTCGTAGAGGGGCACGAGAGGATCTACGAGTACGATCCGGTGATCGACCGGTGGCGTGTCCAGGTGCCACTCGTTGCTCACTGGTCAATAGGGGCGGGTGGTGGTTCGATAGCCAGCGTGCAAGACGGAATTCTCAAAGTCGGTCCCCAAAGCGCGCATTCGCTGCCTGGACCGGCATGCTATGCCAGGGGCGGTGAGGAGCCGACTGTCACAGATGCAGATGTAGTACTCGGCTACATAGATCCTGACTACTTTTTGGGAGGCCGAATACCTCTGGACAGGTTCAAGGCTGAGCGCGCGATTAACGAGAAGATCGCAAAGCCGCTTGGAATCAGTTCATACGAAGCAGCGTGGAGTATCAAAAGACTTGTGGACGCAATGATGGGTCAGGAGATCTATAGGATTGCCGCCCAGATGTCGGGACTCGACCCGCGTGATTTCATCGCATTTGCCTACGGAGGAGCTGGACCGGTGCATGCCACAGGATATGCCGACGCCGCGGATGTGTCGAAGGTGGCGACCTTTGAGTTCGGCAGCGTTGGGGGTGCTTACGGGACCTTGAGCCTTGACATTGTCCAGGTCTACGAGAGGACCCACTCAGACATCCTCTACTTGAAGGGCAAGTACAACGAGGCCTCGATAGCACCGATGAACAAAGTGATGGAGGCGCTTGTAAAAGAGGCGGAGCGGGATATGGACGAGGAAGGTTTCGACCTAAGCCGGATCCGCTTCGAATTCGAGATTCTGCAGCGTTTTGGTCAACAGCGGCACGTCCTTCCCATATCCTGGAGCGCTCGCTCATTCACCGATGTTTTGCAAATCAGAGAGGTTGTCGAGGCCTTTGTCAAGGCCTACGGAGACGCGTATGGCAAAGGCGCAGTCTTTCTGGAGGCTGGTGTAGAGGTGCTTGGACTTCGGCTGAGTGCCATCGGGGAGGTTCCCCGCCCTCGTCTTGAAGGCTTACCGGGGCGAGAAGCCAACCTCACCACCGAACCGACCGGGCATCGGCGTGCGTACTGGGGTTTTGAACTCGGGGAGATGGATACCGCCGTTTATCGGAGGGATTGCCTCCCTGGTGATCTAAAGATAATGGGTCCGGCCCTGATCGAGAGCGTCGATACTGTCTCGGTTGTTCCTCCAGGCTGGAGCTTTGCTTTGGACGGCCGAAGGGTTGGCTGGCTTGAACACGAGGAGACTGATTAGATGGGCGACCTCATGGGAAATATCAGGCTTCACGACGGCTTCGTATACGACCGTCATGCCTACGAGCTTGCTCCGGGAAGGGACCCAGAGCTGCTTGCAGGAGGGATTGAGCCGCCGTCTGACTTAGAGCTAAAGGGGATGGAGGCTCTCAGTGCTGTGGAACTCGAGGTGTTCCAACACAAGATCACCTCCATCGTTGAAGAGGCGCGCGAGGTGTACATGGCATTGTCGATATCCGAGGGAATCATAACTGGAGATATGAACACAAGCGTGTTCACCGCCGAAGGAGACCCGGCCGTTGTTGCAACAGGTATCTTTTTTCACACCCTTCTGAACTATCCGCAGGTAAAGTACATTCTCAAGTACTACCGTGACGATCCGACCGTTGGACTCCACGACGGCGACGTCTATTTTTTCAATGATCCGACTTGTGGCGGAGTCCATACCTTTGACATGTTTGTCAGCGCTCCGATCTTTCATAACGATGTCTTGATCGGCTGGGCCGAGGTAGGCGGCCACCAAGGCGAGTGCGGCTCGATGTCTCCAGGGGGTTTCAGCCCAACTGCAACGACTCGCTGGGAAGAGGGGCTCCACGTTGGTGCTCTTCGCATAGGTGACAATTGGGAGCTTCGGCAGGATATTCTCGACTTCTTTCTCAACTCGGTACGCAATCCCTTTGTTTTTGCAAGCGACCTCAAAGCGCGTGTTGCGACGTGTAAGAGGATCCGGGACCGTGTATTGCGCGAGGTAGAGCGCCGTGGCGAAGCGGAGGTCGCCGGGGGCCTCAGAAAGATACTTGCCGTCAGCGCGGATCTGGCTATGCAGAGAATCAGCCAGCTCAATGATGGAGTCTATCGCTCGGTGATCTTCAACGACGGCGTGGGGTTGGAGAGCGGATTGATACGGCTTCCGACGACAGTTGTCAAAGAAGGCGACCGTCTGACGGTCATCAATCAGGGAGTCTCTCCTGAGAACAACATGGGACCCCAGCACTGTACCTGGCATTTGATGCGCGCCTCCATGGGCGTTTATCTCTTCACCTATTTTTTTCGGGGTCTTGCGCCGAATATTGGACTTCTCGAGCCCATCCGAACGCTGGTAGAGGGTCCCTCGGTCGCCAATTGCGGCGCGGAGGTTGCTCATGGCGAAGGGACCACTATTTCGGCGATGAATGTTCAGAATCTTCATGTGATCGGTTCGAAGATGCTTTTCGACAGTCCGTTCAAGCTGTCGGTCTCTGCGCCGTTTTCGAGAAATGTGATGATCTACGTTTACGCGGGGATCAACAGCTATGGCTACAGGGCCGCCAATTTCACCGGGACACAAAATCTGGCAGGCCAGGGTGCGAGATTCGACATGGATGGCGAGCATGCAAGCGGCTTCTATTGGGCATCGGTGACCGATTCCGGCGAAGTGGAGGAGTCCGACATGAGACTTCCCATGGTGACACTGGCTCGTGTGATCGATAAGGACATTCACGGTTTTGGAAAGTTCAGGGGAGGGACGCCGAGCGTGGAGATATCTGCCGCTCCTGTCTCTGGCTGTGATCTCACCACCCGGGGGGCGTCCGATCGCCTCAGCCACAATCCGGGGATCTTCGGTGGATATTCGGGGCCGCCCAACCCGCGCTTTGTAGTCAAGAAAGTGGACGTTTTCAGCCAGCTATCTCAGAGAACAGACGAAGTTGAGCTAAGCCAGTACTCCCTGGCCAAGGAGCATCCTCTTTCGGGGGAGTATCAGTTCAGCTATTCTAGCCAGCCCACTGAGCATTTTGATTACGGCGATCTGTTTGTTCATGGGGTGGGTGGTGGAGGCGGTTACGGTGACGTCTTGGAACGAGATCCTGATGACGTCATGGATGATTTGCGCGAGAATGTGATCTCTTTCGATGTGGCTAGAAATGTCTATCGCGTCGTTTTCGACCAAGACACGCTCACCGTCGATGGTCCAGGGACACAAGCAGAAAGGGAGCTTGCCCGAAAGGAGCGTCTCAAAAGGGGGAAGCCGTTCGCCGAGTTCATTGCGGAGTGGCAAAAGCTCCGTCCAAGTGATGACAAGCTGCTTTATTACGGCGATTGGCCCGAACCCAACGCGCCAGGATATTCGAAGCCATTCTGGGGGTTGTTTTCGTGACTATCTTCCAAAAAGCTTTGCAGGGTCCGACTGCGACAGTATTCGTTCCCATCGTCTACCGCATGGCCGCTCGGCTCGATCAGATTGACATCGGGGAGGTGATGGGGGATCCGGCAACCGCAGCGTACGTGCTGCGAAACGCGCAGAGTTTGTTTGAGCTGCCGGCAATTGTGAGCCACTTTCAGCTTGGAATAGAACTCGAGGCCGAAGGGGGGACGGTTTCCAGGGATGAGCAGGGCACCCCGATCGCTTTCTCCGGTTCCGTGACCCTTGGTCGCGCTACAGCTGATTCGCTCGCCCCGATCCTCGATACGGCAGGACGCTTGAGTGTCGAGCTTCAAGGCAGGGCAGGAGTCCTTGGCGTCCTGACCGGCCCAGGCACTCTTGCGTCTTTGGCCGGAGCATCTGCTGCTGAGATAGCGGATCTATATGTAGCCATGGCAAAGAAATACTCTGAGGCTCACGTTTCGGCGGTTCTGCTGGCGGAGGCTCCCACTGTCGGAATCGATTCAGAACTGTTGAGGGCCACGACCACCGAACTGGTCAACATCTGTCGTTTCTACAGACTGAAATCGATTCTGCTTGCTCCTGGTGCCGAGCAGGTGCCTGCCGCGCTCGACCACGTTTTCGGCGCCGAAGAGGTCCTGCCTTTGGAATCCCTGCGGGGTGAAGCGGAGGCAAATGCGCCTGAGTGGGTCGATCGGGGCGGTCTTATTTTCAGTGCTGGAGAGATACCGGAATCGTTTCCTCCCGAACAGTTGAAAGCCTGGATGAGCGTGTTGAGCCGGGGTGCGAACGGAGCGGTTCGATGAATCAGAACGCCGCCATGCTTTACACAGCTGACTTCGACATCGGCGGCACCTTCACAGACGGCTTTTTTACAGATGGTTCAGTCGCGCACAGGGCGAAGGTCTTTACCACTCCTCATGACCTTACTGAAGGCTTCATGGGATGTCTCCGGTTGGGGGCGGAGGCCTTCGGAGAGCCTCTGCACTCGTTTCTCAGCCGTACTAAGGTCGTTCGGCTTTCTACCACTTTGGGGACCAATACTCTTCTAGAGCGCCGCGGGCCGAAGGTGGGCTTGATCGTGACCGCGGGTGCGGAAGCGGGTTTGTATGGAACCGGCGGGCAAGCTGCTGCATTTTCGTCAATTCTGGATCCCGAGTTGGTCCGCGGAGTCGAGGAGGAGACGGGGGATGAAGGAGAGTCGTTGCGCCAGCCCAAAGCTCCTGAGGTGCTCCAGGCTGTACGTGAACTGGTCAATCTCGGGGCTCGGATTATTGCCGTAAGCCTGCGCAACAGCTGGCGCAATCCTGCTCATGAGAAGCAGTTGAGAGAGATAGTGCTCGAAAGATATCCGGTTCACTATCTGCGGTCGGTTCCTTTGCAGCTAGCTCACGAGATTTCCTCGAGCGACGATGATCATGCTCGCACCAACACCGTTGCGCTTAACGCATATCTCCATCGTGACCTGTCGCGTGGGCTCTACAAGGGGGAGGATTTGGCCCGGGGAAGCGGCATGCGGCATCCGCTACTTATAGTCAACGCTGCAGGGGGTTCTGCCCGTGTAGCCAAGACGGTGGCTGTACAGACGCTGAGCAGCGGACCTGCGGTTGCGGTTCGAGGAGCTGCGATCATGGCGAGGCTGCTGAGACTGGAGCATGTCGTTTGTGCGGACATGGGAGGTACGAGTCTCGATGTAGCCGTTTTGGGAAAGTCTGAGCCCCCGGTAGTCGGGATGCCCGAGATTTCGGGTTTTCAGATAGCAGTTCCCGTCATTTCCACCGAATCGATCGGAGCGGGCGGAGGGAGCATTGCCAGGGTCCGCCAGGGCGAACTCACAGTCGGGCCTGATAGCGCTGGTTCGGTACCAGGCCCTGTCTGCTACGCGAAGGGAGGCATGAGCCCCACTGTGACGGACGCAAATCTGCTTCTTGGCTTACTGAATCCGGCCGACTTTCTGGGGGGAAGGATGCGCTTGGACGAAGACCGGGCGCGAGAGTCCGTAGCGAAGAGGATAGCGGAACCTCTCGGGATAGACGTCGAGACCGCGGCAGCCATGATACGTGAGAAGGTGAACAGCTCCATGGCGGAGGAGATCCGCAGCCGGATAGAAGGGATAGGCGCGGATCCCTCGGAGTATGCCTTCTTTGCATTTGGCGGTGGAGGCCCATTGCACGCGTGCGACATTGCGGAGCAGGTTGGCATCCACAAGGTTGTCGGCTTTCCCTTTGGCTCGGTGTTCAGCGCCTTTGGCTCATCTACCGTGGACGTCTGGCATCGCTATAGCCGGAGCCTGGCTAAAAGGGTGGACAATCAAGCGGCAAAAAGCCATCTTGGCAATGCAGTCGACGAGCTGCTGGCCCAAGGGCGGCTGGATATGAGAGGCGAAGGCTTCGACCAGCATGAGCTGTCAGAAGTTTTTCATTTGGTGGTCAATTCGCCAACTCATCGCCAAGAGATCGACTTCGCAGCACCTGAGGTTTCAGACGTATTCGAGAGCTTGCTTCAAAATCAGCCGGATGGTGAGATGCGGGCAGTCATGCTCGATGTTCGGGCTGAAACGCCTACCTGGCTTCCTCCCGAAGTACCTGTAGTCACAAGCATGGCCGTGCCAACTGTCACCAGACGGGTTCGCTGGTCCCGCGATAGTGAGTCGGTTACT
>JAJZIP010000293.1 GCA_021810525.1 Actinomycetes bacterium
GCCGGCATCAAAGATCCTCTTTCCAGCTGTACGAAAACCCCGGAATCGGTGTACGAAAACCCCGGAATCGGTGTACGAAATGAATCGGAATCAGTGTGCGAAAACCTCCGGAATATCCATCAAGCCTTGGTAAGACCCCTTATGGGACCCGGTTACACAGCTTTCAAGCTTCGGTAGGCAAACAGCCCGTTGCAGCCTTCATGGACTAGGACCCGATTGGAAAATGTATCAGATTCACCGAGTAGTCGGGGAATTATGTATTGAAGTCGCCATCTCGTCTGAGAAGTGATTGCATCTCCACAATTCTGACAGTTTCCATTCTGTCGAAGCCAGAGGTGCACTAACTTCTTTTGGTTCCTTCCCTTTATCCCCATCTGACGGCCAATGCGGTCTTCAAAATAAGTGTTCCAGTTGGAATCGAATGGGTTAGCATCACCTTTGATTTTCGTGTGACGGACAATTGCGGTATCGCTGGCTTTCACCAGGATTACCATCTTGCCGTCTTGGTCCTTACATCCAAACACCCAGTTTCGCATGCCAGTGGTCATGAAGTATTTCTTTTTGATCCACTTGGCGCCCTTATTGGGATGGCGTCTTTTCGCCCACTGCCACAGCATTATCCATATCTGGTAGTCCAATGATGAAAAGGATCTCTTGGCAACTGCATGGCGATGGTAGTTCGCCCATCCCCGTATGACTGGGTTCAGTTGTTGTATCAGATTCTCCTGCTTAGCCGTCTTATTGGCTGAGATGATCTCCGATATCTTGGATCTCACTGCAGCAAAGTTATCTTTAGAGGGCTTTTGTAGGAGCTTTCCCTTATACTTACGGAAGTTCCAGCCGAGAAAGTCAAACCCATCAGCAATGTTGGTCTTGGTCTTTTCTGGCGACAACATGAGGCCACGTTCCGCCATAAATTCTTTGATCATAGGTTTCACCTGGTATTTCAGCAGCTCTTTTGAGTTGCCGGTGACCAAGAAATCATCCGCAAACCTGATGTAATTGACTTTTTGGCCTTTGAAATGCTTCTTGAGCATTGCTTCGAGACCATCAAGTGTCAGGTTTGCCAATACTGCTGAAGTGACACTCCCCTGAGGTGTTCCGGCATAAGTGGGAAAGAACTTTCCATTTTCCATCAGTCCAGCCTTCAGCCATTTCTGTAAGATAACCTTGTCCATTGGGATGTTAGCTAGCATCCAGTCATGGCTGATGTTGTCAAAGCAGCCTTTGATGTCACCTTCAAGCATCCACTGGGCGCAGTTGCTTCTGGCCAATGCAGTAAAACACTGGCTGGCGGCATCAGCGCTTGAACGGGCGGTCCGAAATCCATAAGAGTTCGGATCTGCCAACGTCTCAGCTATGGGATCGAGGGCTAGCTTGTATAAAGCCTGCATAGCCCTGTCTTCCATTGTCGGGATGGTGGCTTCATACTGCCCCTCCATTACTTGAGCTTTCAGGTTTGATAATACTTTGGAGCAGAGACAGCTTGTCGGTTTTGGCTGGATTGAGTCGACGGCTGCGTCCTCCTCTGATTTGTTGTGGCGCATTTTCGGGTACTCCGCCACGACGTCGACGATAGGCGGATTGCCTGCAGGCAGGGTTGCAGAACCGCCGAGAAGATCCAGCTCTTGCGTTGGCGTAGACCCCGAGAACCGTAGTGACATTGAACCGGCCGCAGTTGGCACACAAAAAGCCCTCACGGACGGGCGTCTCTGAAGCGTCATGCAATACTGAATTCGCAACGTTGAGTTCGTCGCTGTTTTTGGGCGTGATCTCAGAGTCAGCGCCACCAGGGATAAGTGGTGGATTCTGACGTGTCGAAGAGTTGTCGTGTTTGTTCAACGCCTGCTCCCTTCGATGCTGGTGGTGTAGGGCGTATGGACCGATGCTGAGATGCGCTCCCTGCATGTTGCCTGCACTTCGTCACCAAATGTTACGAGCCAGTGGCCACCTCGGTCCTTGCGTGCATCAACCCGGTGGGTCTTGATCCAGTTGTACACCGTACAAGTAGGGATACAAAGTACCGAGGCGACTTGGCTTACCCTGCGCTCATGTGGCTCTCCGGAGGCTGCTTCACTATGGCCGGATATGTGAACGCTCATTGCAACTCGGTCCAGACATGCCCGCTCTACCTCGGAGTCGAAGGGTATGAAGACCCTTCTACCCAGGCCTTTGCGAGCGACCAGCCAGCCTTTGGTGATCCAGTCGTAGATGGTGGCGCCACTGACTTTCAACTTGCAGGCGAGTTCTCTTACGCTCAGCTCACCATCACTGCACAACTCGGAGGACGCGATGTTGTAAGCAAAGCGTATGTAAGCGACCGCGTCCCGATCAAAGGATCGTCCTTTGCCAGTGGTATAGCCAGCGTCATTTAGTAGCTCGGCCAGCTCGGTATTGGAGTGCGTGGGGCCAAGGTCGCAGATCATCTCAATGACGGCCGGGTCGCTTCGGCACTTCTCGCCTACCCCGGGAAGGCGGGAGACAACGATCTCGTCGGTCGCTCCGCTGTGCCAGCGGATTCCTATGCGGGCTTTGGACAGATCCGGCTCCACCAGCAGGGTGACATCTGAGATGAGCGTGCGTAGGAGCCGTTTACGATCCCTAGGCGAGGTGGAGGGGTTATGCCACAACTTTTCGAGATCAGTGGTAAGTGCTTCAAGGTCTTTTCGCGACGGAAGTGGTGGAATTGCTTTCTTTGACACCCCAAGTGCAGCTTCAGCTTCAGAAAGTGCAACTAAGCGGGCTTCCCAGCGCTGTTCTAAAGAACGGGCGACAAGTCTGTTTTCCGGCTCGCAAGCGCTAAAGGCACGCTCAGCTCTTTGGGCTTCATAATGCGCTCGTTCCACTGCCAGCTCAAGTGAGCGACTTTGACAACCGATGCGATCAGACACCTCGTCTGCAACTGCAATTGCCAAAGCGACCTCTTCGGGGTTGAGCACAGCCAAGAGCTGTTCTGTAACTGCATCATCCAAGGTGGTCGTCGTTATTGACCTACAGGTGGATGTAGACACATGATCTCTTTTAGCTGTGGTGCACTCATATGCAGGCTGGCCATTGCGATGATAACGGGTAGACATCGGCCTCCCTCATGACCCACAGAAGATGATCCCCTGACACAATGGCAGTCCTTCACGCGGCGGTCGGGCACCTGCATTGGTGGTATTTGCTGCCAAGCGGGCCTGATTCGCTAAATAGTCATCCCAGGAGATGTATCCCTGGTGATGGTCGTAGATCACAACCGGCCAATCCTTACGGTCCAGCTTGACAGTCT
>JAJZIP010000294.1 GCA_021810525.1 Actinomycetes bacterium
AACAGCTCCATGGAACTGGGTGGAAATGCGCCCTTCATCGTCTTCGCCGATGCCGATATGAACGCAGCGGTAGAAGGTGCGATGATTGCCAAGATGAGAAATGGCGGCGAGGCCTGCACAGCAGCTAACCGCTTCTACGTGCAGACTCCCGCCCTGGAGGAGTTCACGAAGAGACTGGCCGCGGCCATGGGTTCCCTCAAGGTCGGACCCGGCCTGGAGGAGGACTCTAAACTTGGTCCTCTGATCAACCCATCGGCTCTTAAAAAGGTCGAATCCCTGGTGGGCGGTGCCATCGGTAGCGGTGCCAAGGTTCGCCTCGGAGGAAACGCCATGGATCGCAAGGGATATTTCTACGAGGCTACTGTGCTCGCGAACGTGCCGCCTGGCGCGCAGATTCTCAAAGAAGAGATCTTCGGGCCGGTTGCACCCATAGTCAACTTCGACTCCGAAGATGAGGTCGTCGCATTGGCGAATGCCACTCAGTACGGCTTGGTATCCTACCTGTACACCGGTGACCTCAAGAAAGGGATCCGCGTAGCAGAAGAACTCGAATGCGGCATGGTAGGCCTCAACAGAGGCCTTGTTTCAGATCCGGCCGCTCCTTTCGGTGGCGTGAAGCAGAGCGGACTCGGCCGAGAAGGAGGCCGCGAGGGGGTTCTCGAGTACACCGAGACCAAATATATCGCTACCTCCTGGTAAAAGCCGCTTTTGTAGAGCCATCCGCGACAGGCCAACGGGTCTTGGCCGCTAAAAGCTTTCAGTTTTCACCATCAAGCCCCACCAGAAAGAGGAGGTTGTCAACGCTTCTCATGATTACTGGGAAACTTACGTTACGTGAAGAATCCAGCGGTTACAACTCACCCCATTAGAATTCAGACTTTGGGCACGCAACTCGTGTTCTCCCAGCTCAACGATGTGCAAAAGCAAATGAGGTAGCTCTCGACGACAGCTGCACCCTTGCACCCACTGCCGGATCGTTGCTAGAGTGACTACACACACTTCCATAAGCAATGACTCAGTTCAAATAGGTCATATGACTGTCAAAATTCAGCCGATTAATAGGAGAGACTCTTATCGAAGAAAAAGGTCTTTACCTTTGTATGGTTAGTGTCCACGGACTCATCCGAGGCAAGGAGCCTGAACTAGGACGCGACCCCGACACAGGAGGACAGGTTGGCTACGTGCTGGATCTCGTTCAAGCGCTAGCCAATAACGCCACTGTTGAGAAGGTTGAGTTACTAACCAGAAAGGTGGAGAGTCCAGCAATCTCAAGTGACTACGCGGTCGACGAGGAATGGCTGTCGCCCGATTCTCGAATCGTGAGGCTACGCTGCGGGCCAAGGCGATATATTCGCAAGGAGGCGCTGTGGCCGTACCTGGATGAGTTCGTCGACCGGACGCTTCAGCATTTCAAGGCCCAAGATCGGCTGCCCGATGTCATTCACACACATTACGCAGATGCTGGCTACGTAGGACTTCAACTGTCGAGCATGCTGAACCTTCCCCAGATTCACACCGGGCACTCGCTTGGCAGAGTGAAGCAACAATACCTCCTGGAAGGTGGGATGAGTTCAGCTCAGGTGGAGCGGCGCTTTCGCATCAGCCGACGCATCGAGGTCGAGGAGCAGGTGCTGGACCAAGCTGCAATGATCATTGCCAGCACACGCCAGGAGGCCGACCAGCAGTACGGCCTTTACGAGAGGACGCGCCCCAACAAGATCAAGGTGATACCGCCAGGTCTGGACCTTTCAAGGTTCCACCCTCCCGAACGAGACTGGCATCCGACCCATGCCATTCAGAAAGAGGTTGACCGCTTCCTGACCAAACCCAACAAGCCGATGATCTTGACGATAGCCCGCGCCGACCGTCGCAAGAATCTGGAAGGTCTTGTTGAAGCATACGGCAAAAATCCCGAATTGCAGGAACGAGCCAACCTTGTGATCGTCGCGGGAAACCGGGATCACATCTCCAACCTTGAAGAGAGTGCGGCACAGATCCTCACGAATATCCTCCTCTTGGTCGACGACTACTCCCTCAATGGCAAGGTTTCTCTACCCAAGCATCACCAACCGGATGAAGTCCCGGACCTCTTTAGGCTTGCCGCAAAGCGAAGAGGGGTTTTCGTCAACTCGGCGATAACGGAGGCGTTCGGCCTGACCTTGCTCGAAGCTGCTGCCAGCGGCGTTCCAATAGTTGCGCCCGACGACGGCGGACCTGTCGACATTATTCGTCACTGCCGAAATGGTTTGCTGGTCGAGACCCTCAATCACGACGCCTTGGCCGATTCGCTGCTCAACGTCGTCACAGCAGGACCAAGATGGCGCCAATGGGCACGTAACGGCCTTGCTGGAGTCAAGAACCATTATGCCTGGGACGCCCATGTCAACAAGTACCTCAAAGAGGTAAGACTAGTCATTCGGGGCAATCGCAAGTCAACTCGCCAACGCATCGAGCTTCTGCACAAGCCGCCACTTCTACGTGCAAATCGTATGCTTGCACTGGACATCGACAACGTGCTGATCGGCGATGGTGGTGGGCAGAAAAAACTCCTGGAATGGATCGACCTCCACCACAAGGGAACAATCTTCGCCGTGGCGACAGGCCGTTCCCTCGAAGAGGCGCTGACGGTGATTCGCGACAACAGCGTGCCCACGCCAGATGTCATCATCAGCTCCGTCGGCAGCGAGATTTATTATGGCCCCAAGATTCTACCGGACCTGGGATGGGCCACCCATATCCACTACTCCTGGCGTCGAGAAGAAACTGCCATAGTGCTGAAGGAAGTCCCGGGACTGTCACCGCAGCCAAAAGAGAACCAGGCAGAGTTCAAGATCTCATACAACACCAATGAGAAAATGCCTCCCGTAGAAGAGATCGCAGCCCTGCTTGCCTCTCACGGACTCAGAGCCAACCTGATCTATTCCCACGGCGCATTCCTCGATATCCTCCCCATAAGAGCCTCAAAAGGGCGAGCTATCCGCTACCTCTCTTACAAGTGGAGCCTCCCACTCGAAAAGATACTCGTAGCAGGCGATTCCGGAAATGACGAAGAGATGCTGGAGGGGCGCACCCTCGGAGTTGTGGTAGGCAATTACAGTCCGGAGCTAGAACAGTTGAGAGGTCACCACCAGATCTACTTCGCGAAGGCTGGCTACGCTTACGGCGTACTCGAGGGTATCGAACATTATCACTTCTTCGAATCCAAAGGATGCGAATCAGCGAATCTCCTATCAGCTGAGTAAGCCCGAAATT
>JAJZIP010000295.1 GCA_021810525.1 Actinomycetes bacterium
TGCGATTCCATCACCTCTTTGACCTCTTCGCTGAGTTCGTTGTCGGAGTCGATGCTCACGTGCCCGCTGAAGTTCTCCACACTTGAGCTGATCGTCTGCTGCGAGCTCTGCGTGACTTCGAACTCCCCGATTACCAGCCGAAGCCTGTCCAGCGTTCTTTCGAGCCTTTCAACCGAACTCGTCTGCACAACCAGCGTCCCGTTTTCGACTGATATCTTTGCGGTCTCTATGCGGCCCGCTCCTGGGCCTGTTTGCGACAGAGTCCACGTGCCTGGTTCTGTCTCGGAGAACTCAGAAGAAAGAGCGTCTGAGATGTCTAGGGTGCCGGCCGGTTTCAGCCGAGCTTTGCAGAAGACTATCTCTTCCCCTTCGAAGTTGAGCAGCTTTGCCGGCTTGATCGTCGAGGCAAACCAGCGGAGGAAGTCGAAGGGTTCCGGCGAATGGCGCAGCAGCCCTAAGAGGTCGTCTCTCTGTCTAAGCAGGATTTGCACGCTCTTGCCGACCAAGAGCTGACCTTCCGGGGTTTCGACGACCCTTCCCATCAAATAGTCCCCCACCTTTGAATCAAGAGAGCTCAGATGCTCGGTCACGGTGGCATATTCGCCGGTCATGGTGTCCCTCAGGGTGAGCGACCGGCCACGGTCGACATCCACAATTTCGTAGAGGGCCCGCTTGGAGCTTTTCATTGCTTCAAGGAGCTGCCGATCGACCGGTGAGAGGAGCTCTTTTCTCAGGCTCATGTACTCCTCAATCCCCCGCCCTTCGAACATGGCGACATCGAGTATGAACTCACCGTAATCTTCATCTGTGGGCTCGCTCAGCATCTCGTCGAAGGTGAGGAAAAAGTCTGAAAGATTCTCGGCACGCTCAGGCCTTGCCATCCAGTGGATGACCTTTTGCATGAGCCACAGGACTCGGACATTCATCTTGAGCTTGGGACTCTTCTGGCAGCACGCTTTGTACTTGAGCTGTGATCCGCAGGGGCAAGGCTCGTTGCGATCGGTTGGAGGATAGTTCGGAAGGAGGGCCTCAGCGTCGGTTATCTGCGTCAGCACCGAGCTTGGATTGCACTGCCTGAGCTCTGCTATGTATCCGTGGATCTCGCCTCTGTCCGCCATGCAACGGGCAAGTTCGAGCCGTGCCGGCTCGTACTTTGGGTCGTATTGCAGCGCCAATCGGAGATCCTTCTCTGCTAAAATCGCCTTTCCTTCCAGAGCGCGGGAGACGGCTCGCACGTAGTATCCGGCAGCTGCCTTCGATCCTCCCGACGCCACCAAGTCAGTCATGAAAGCGTCAACGGAGCGTTGCGGAAAGGTCTCGAACTGGAAGACCCATGAGGTGAAGCCCTTTGCGACGTCATCGTGGGCAAGCGAGTTGAGGACCGCCTTGTAGTCGACGTCGGCATGCTTGCTCTTTCTCCACTTCCTCCACGCCGTCAGAGCGAGGTCGAACTCTCTGATGCAGCATCGCTCGAAGCCCAAGTTCTTCGCAAGCTTTCTCTTCTTCTCCTTCTGCCAAGCCTCGTCTGGGGTGTTCCAGTCCTCTACAGCAGGACCAAGCCAGATCCCCCTAGGTTCTAAGAGAAGGGATTGTGTCAACTCCGCTATGGGAGGGACCGGATAGCGGAAGAGTGCCGGATTCTCGCACATCGCGTCGAGGAGAATCTCCATCGGCTCTACGCCTCTCGAGTTGGCGAAGAGGCCGTTGAAGGCTTTGAGCAGAGCGACCTGTTCTTCATCTCCCCGGTAAAGCTCACGCGGGCGGAAGACCGAAAAGGTGTTGCCGCTTCGCCGGAAGCAGATGAGATCGCCCGGCGCGAAGTGGCCTAGCCAGCCGCGGGGACCCAGGTAGGATCCATGTTCTGCCGCATTTTCAATCCCATCCTGGTTTCTGTAGACGATGCTGAGCTGCTCGCTTTCCGAAATGAAGATCCTGTCAAGGTTGTAATTCAGACCATCGAGGTCGGGGATGATGTGGACAAGGTCGTTCTCGATCTCAGATGCGGTGATCCTGTGCGTCAGACACGCTCCATCAAGCATCTTGTCGGTCCGGTTGTAGAGTCCTGAAGCGGTGCCCCAGATCGCGTCAGAGTCGTCCAAGAGCAGGGAAAGGTCGTCAGAAGGCGAGTCAAGGTTGCTGATTATGCCTATCTCAGCCAACCTTTGGACAATATCTACGAGCGGCTTCGGCTCGAATTCAAGTATGTCCAATACGATCGCCAGGAGTTCTGATGAGTTCACATATGTAGGTTATGTGAAGCCCACGCCGGGTGCAACGCGAGATTGTGAGTTCCGGCTGGGCTGTGTATCCTCGAGTTCATCGTCTCATTGGACCTTGGGCTGTTTGTCGAACTCCACCTTCGTATGTTCATCTTTTGCCCGGTCCTGCTGCTCGCTTAGGGCGATCAGCACTTTCCTGTCGGCTTGGGTCCGCAGAGGCCCGGACATCGAACGGGGCCAGAGTCTCCTAGTGACGACCACATTGATCTCAGCGCTGTAGATGAGGATCCGTGCACCAAGATAGATCCAGGACAGGATTCCAAGGACGATTGCGAAGAAGCCGTATACCTGGCTGGCGTGGGTGAGCTGGTGGCTCACGAGGTAGCCGCCGACTAGTTGGAGAATGGTCCAAGCTACCCCTCCGATGACCGCTCCGAGGACGAGATGTCTGGTTCCGATCTGTCGAGGGGTGAGGATGCGGAAGGCTATCAAATAGAGCGATAGGTTCACGGCAAGCGAAAGTACCAGGGCTGTCGCTCTAAGTAGGTAGTTTGGCGAAGTGAAGCTCGAAAACGCGCTCAGTGAGGTGCCAAGTAGGAAAAAGACTCCAAGGACGACGATCAGCCCTGCGGTCCTGACAAGCCTTGCGAGGTAGTTGGGGCGCTGAGTCATCGGGATGTTCCAGACCTGGGACATCGCGTACTGGCTCGACTGGCTCGCGCCCTGAGATCCAAGGATCAGGCCTACGATCCCGACAACCAGGCTGACTGCGTTCTTGCGGTGGAGAGCGTGGATGTTGTTGGCAATCTCCGATCCAAGTATCGGAAACTGCGATAGTGCAGAGTTGACCACCCTCTCGGTGAGAGCGGAGCTGCTGCCGGCGATCGACCCAAGGATAGTCACGACAAGGAGAAGCAACGGGAACATCGAGGTGAAGCCGAAAAAAGTTATCAGAGCCGCCAGTGAGCCACCCTGATCATCTCCGAATTTCTTGATGACGCCATAGACAAGTCCAAGCGGGCTTGAT
>JAJZIP010000049.1 GCA_021810525.1 Actinomycetes bacterium
GGCAACGGCGTTGCCGCCACTAGTGAACGTAGGCAGATTGCCAAGTCCCAACTGCTTCTGCGCCTGCAGTGCAGTGCCGAAAGGCGTTCCTGTGGTCCAAATGATCAAAGCCTGCGGATTTGCGGCTTTGATCACCGACATCTGCGTAGTGACATTCACAGAGGTCGGATCGTAGGTCTGGTGGCTCACGACCTGAAAGCCGGCATTGCTAGGCTGCGCCAGCAACGACTGCATTACGGGCCATCCACTCGCACCGCTGACATCAGTCGTATTGAGGAATGCGATCTTGGTCAACCCCTTTGACTTCAACATGTTCAAGACCGCCTCAAGATCGAGCTTGTAAGAGATGCCCGATGAGAAGATGAAACTATTTGGCGGTGCGGGATTCACTGGGGTCAGGTCCCAGATCACCGGCCCGTTCGAGGTTGCCAAAGCGTCAACCGCCTTCGCTGCGGCCGCAATGCTGCCGTTGAAAATGAACGGAACACCCTGAGAGATCCACTGCGTGGCAATAGAAACGCTGGTCGAAGGGCTTGACTGGTTGTCTTGAAGCTGTAGCTGAATCTTGTGTCCCTTGATTCCTCCCTTTGAGTTCAGATATGCCACAAGGCCGGTCAGCGCTTTGGCCTCACGTGAACCCAAGAATGAACCCTGACCCGTCTCAGAAAGGTCGGCATGGAACACATAGGGTGCCAAGCTCCCTTGCGTGGTCGAGGTGGCGGTGCCTGCTGCACTTGATGAAGTGCTGCTGCCACAAGCTGCTGCCAGAAGAGACAGCCCGCCCAGTACCGACAGCACTTTCAATTTTCTAGCGTTTGAACGAATGTACCTGGAATCCATTGGTTCCCCCTCTATTTCTTCTAGCAGCCGACAAATCCCCCTGATTTCCCGGTTTTCCCCAGTAATTCCACAACTCCAACTCATGTTCAAGAACCCGCCCGGCAGGCACGGATGCTAGCCGTGCGCGCGCCCAACCGGGATTACTGGACTTTACCGGAAATAGCTTGGCACAATCAATTCGCCGCTCCTCCAGCACTCGCCGGACCATGAGGCTAGGCTCTGCTACCACCGCTTCGAGTACAGCCATGCTCGCTTGATCTACACTTTTAAGTTCCAACTCCCCTCCAGCCTCCGATCGATTGTCTGAGTCCGCAATGCCAAAGGCCCCAACTCACTCTGAGAATCGATTATCCGCCTCGGCCAACCCCACGAAAATACATCCGCTATTCAAAAGAGCCAAATACCGTTTCCAGCTCGATTGCCAAGGGTTCTCTACCTGATCCCGGCAATGTACCATTACCGTTGCCCCTTTATTCCCCAGATCGGGCTCTGTGGGACACGTCCTAGCTCTACCGATATTTGTCCTGTTACCTCCAGCAGTTGCGGCAGCATAGCTTCGATAGCACCTTCGTCAAACCTAGTCTTCGGACCGGAGACCGAAATGGAGCCCGCAACTCCGGCGTGGTCAAAGAACGGCGCGGAAATTGCCCTTATCTCTTCCCAAAGGTCACCCGGGTTAGTGTCGTATCCGCCCTCTTTGATCGCTGCCAGTCGTCTTTCCAAAAGATCGACCGCCCCCACACCCCGCGCCCTTGACACACGAGACAACGCCTTGTTGATCTCCGAGGGAGGCGAAAATGCCAGCAAACACCTTCCGCTGGCAAAGTCTTCGGGCTTCTCCACGGTTCCCGTCCTGGTGTAATTTCGCACCCGGTGACGGCTCTCGATACGGTCAATGCACACTGCCCAACTGTTCTCGAGCACCCAAAGAGTGAGCTGCTCCCCAGTGAGCCCAGCCAGGTGTTTGAGGTGGGGCGCCACAATTACACGAAGATCGATCGTGCCGACCGCCAAGTTCCCCAGCTGCCAGTTGCGCAGACCCAGCCGATAGCGCCTGGTGTCGGGGTCCTGTGCCACAAATCCGCGGACAAGGAGCGTCTGAAGCAGCTTATGAACGGTGGACTTTCCCATCTTTAGCTTGAAAGCAATCTCACCCAAAGCCATCTCCGGCTGTTCGTAAGAAAACGCCTCCAAGACATCGAGCGCTTTGCTCACAGAGCCCAAAATCTCTACATTAGATTCGCTATCTGGAAACGGCATATCCGGCACAGAAACAACCATAGCGATCACGCATCTCCGTGTCAAACCACCTGGCAGGATTTCGCAAAGGGCTCCGAAAGCAGCTGAACGGGTTGAGCGCAATGAACAGGAGTCGAAGGATATTAGCAAAACCCTGCTAAAGGGCGGAAATTACCTCAGATGAGCTGAAGCCACCCAAAACTGCTCGAACTCGGCATTTGAGCTGTTCGGAACTTGAGCTGACTTGGAGATTCACAGATGAACCTCTTGAGCCACGACTTGGTGCAAGGATCAGCCGAGCTTGGACTCCAGCTGCAGTCTCTTCTGTTCAGGCATGGCAACCTCGGAAAGAAGAGTCTCAAAGGTCTTTCTTACGTTTTTAAGTGCTGCATCGAGATCCATGGCAGCAAGCAGATCTGCTTCGCCCAGAGGGACATCTGGGTCATCCAGCAGTACCTTTAAGAACGGTGTTCTGGTATCCCACGCAGTGTGCGCGCATCGCTGCACAATCCTATAGGCGTCGTCCCTGCTCAGACCGGAGGCGACAAGGGTCAAAAGGATCGGCTGCGAAAAGACCAGTCCCAAGGTGCGGTCGAGGTTCTCGAGCATCCTCTGCGGATAGACGACCAGCCGGGAGATCAGACCGTCGAATCTTTCCGTCATATAAAAGGCCAACGAAAATGCATCCGGCACAATTATCCGCTCCACCGAGGAGTGGGAGATGTCTCTCTCGTGCCATAAGGCCACGTCTTCCAAGGACGAGACCAGATAGCCTCTCATGATCCGCGACATGCCGACTAGACGTTCAGCCAGGATCGGATTGCGCTTGTGAGGCATAGCCGATGAACCTTTTTGCCCTGGACTGAAATACTCTTCGGCCTCTTGAACCTCCGTTCGCTGAAGGTGGCGAATCTCGGTGGCGAAGGTCTCGATGGAGGATGCGAGGGCGGTTAGCGCGTACATGACCTCCGCATGGCGATCCCTGGAGATCACTTGAGTGGCGGGAACATTCCTCAATCCAAGTCGTGTGCAAACATAGGCCTCTACGGCCGGGTCCACATTAGAGTAGGTTCCAACAGCACCGGATAGCTTCCCGACAGCGATCCCATCTCGAGCTCTTTGCAGGCGTGCCAGATCTCTGTTCACCTGAAGAGCCCATAGGGCAACCTTGTTTCCGAAGGTGGTCGGCTCCGCCGCCATTCCGTGTGTGCGGCCGAGCATGGGCGTCTTGTAATGGGCGAACGCCTGGTCGACGAGCGTATCGAGCAACTGCTCCACAGCTCTTATTACGGTATCTGCGGCCTTTGTCATCAAATAGCAGAGTGCCGTGTCCACAACGTCTGACGAAGTGAGGCCGTAGTGAATCCATGAACCTTGTGGAAAGCCGATCTTGGACTGAACGACGTCCACGAATGCGGCTACGTCATGGTTCGTGACCTTCTCTCGCTCGTTCACCAGGGTGACGAACTCGGCATCGATCTTCGGAGCGTTGTCCCTGGCCGCCCGGGCATGATCTCGAGGAACGACCCCCAGTTCAGCCCATGCCTCCGTCGCGAGGATCTCTATCTCCAGCCATGTGGCGAACCTTGACTGGTCAGAAAATATTTCTGCTATCTCTTTCGGACTGTACCTGTCAATCACGTCAAACCCATCTCAAATCCAAAGCCTGTCTGTGCACCGTCATCCACAATACGTGTCTTTGACCTCGCTCGCGCTGAGCGCAATGTCCATCCTGTACTGCATGTTCTCAAAAGATATTCCAGATATTGACTCATATGCCAACTTTCTGGCAGCTGCGAGATCCCGTCCCTTTGCCGTCACGTTGAGGACTCTGCCCCCTCCGACAACAAGTTCGCCGGAGTCGGCTCTCTTGGTTCCGGCATGGAAGATCTGGACACCGTCAAGCTCGATACCCTCTGCCCCTTTTATTACAGCTCCAGTCCGGGGGGAAATCGGATAACCCTCGGCCGCCAAAACTACAGTCACCGTTGCCTCAGCAATGAACTCCGGCTCCGTTTCTAGCTTGCCCGAGGCCACCTCGAAAAGGATCTGGGCTAGATCGTTCTTGACCCTGGGCACCACAACCTGGGTCTCTGGATCGCCGAAGCGGATGTTGAACTCGACGATCTTTGGTCCTTGCTTGGTCAGCATCAAGCCCGCGTACAGAATTCCCCTATAGTCGATTCCGCGCCTTTTGAGCTCTCGTATCAAAGGATCGACAGACTCGCTCATTATAAGATCGACCAGGTCTTGACCAACGTTGGGGACCGGGCTGAACGCGCCCATGCCTCCCGTGTTGGGACCTCTGTCGCCATCGTAGATACGTTTGAAGTCCTGCGCCGGCGCTAACGCGACGCCTTGGTTGCCGTCACAAAGGACCAGAAGGGAAAGTTCGGGGCCTTCCATGGCCTCTTCAATAACGACGGTCGTTCCAGCTGCTCCAAATGCCTGTCCGCTCAGCTTCTCGATGACATCTCGAATTGCCTCTTCACGACTTTCGGTTACCAGCACTCCCTTGCCGGCAGCGAGCCCGTCAGTCTTGACTACATACGGTCCGTCATAAGAATTCAGATGCTCTATTGCACTTTCCCGATCGGAAAATGTCCTAAATGGCGCGGTGGGAATCTTTGCATTTGCCAAGATCTCCTTCATCCATGCCTTGGACCCCTCCAGCTGGGCGCCATCCTTGCCCGGCCCAACGACGAGCTTCCCCTGGCTGCGCAAAAGGTCTGCCAAGCCGGCTACCAGCGGTGCCTCAGGGCCTATGACATACAGCTCCGCTTCGATCTCTTCAAAGGGGCCGGATGAGATGGAGGCGATTCGTGCAATCCCTGGATTGCCAGGAAAGGCGATCACTTCATGCCCGTGTGCGGCGAATGCAGAGACGAGCGCATGCTCCCTACCTCCGGAGCCATAGACGGCTATCCTCACCTAGATCTCCACATACTGCTCACGAGAAGGACCCACACCGATCATGGTCACCGGCACACCAATCTGCTCCGAGAGGAACTCGATATAATTGATAGCCTCAATTGGCATGTCCGATCTCTTTCGAACCGTGGAAAGGTCGCGAAGCCAACCGGGAAACTCTTTGTAGACGGGAACCGACTTGTGAAAGACGGACTGGTGGTACGGAACCGATTCATACCTCTCACCCTCGCACTCATATGCGACAGCCACTTTGACAACGTCGAAGGAGTCCAGCACGTCCAGCTTTGTGATGAATACCTCTGAGAGAGAGTTGAGCCGGACGGCCTGTCTCAACAGGACTGCATCAAACCATCCGGTCCTGCGACGCCGACCGGTATTGGTGCCGAATTCGTGACCTCTTTCGACAAGCTGATCTGCAGTCTCGTCGAAAACTTCAGTTGGAAACGGTCCCGAACCCACGCGGGTGAGATAAGCCTTGGCAACTCCGATAATCCTCGAGATATTGCGAGGGCCGATACCAGAACCGGTAATTGCTCCACCCGCAGTCGGGTTCGAGGATGTGACAAAGGGATAGGTGCCATGGTCGAGATCCAAAAATGTCGCCTGGGCACCTTCAAGGAGTATTTGCTTGCCGTCAGCTATCGCATCGTGTAGAAGCGATACCGTGTCCGAGATGAGCGGAGCAATTCTAGGTGCATACTCGTTCAGATAGGTATCTGCAATCTGATCCAAAGAGAGCGGAAGCCTGTTGTAAACCTTTGCCAATATGGCGTTCTTCTCCTTGAGAACCACCTCGAGCTTCTGCCTGAAGATCTTGGGATCCTCCAAGTCCTGGACTCTGAGACCGATTCGCGCAGCCTTATCGGCATAGGTTGGCCCAATTCCACGCTTGGTCGTACCAAGCGAGTTCTTCCCTAGATGTCTCTCCGCGACGCGATCCAGCTCGATGTGATACGGCATGATCAGATGCGCCTGCCCGGATACCTTGATCCGCGATGTATCTACGCCTCTGGAAGCAAGCTGGTCTATCTCGGCAATGAGAACACCAGGATCGATCACCACTCCGTTCCCGATCACGGATGTGACCGACGCATTCAGAACACCGGATGGAATCAACTGGAGCGCAAAGGATTCGCCTTCTACCACAACGGTGTGGCCGGCATTATGACCGCCCTGATAACGGACGACGAAGTCCATATCAGCTGCAAGTAGGTCGGTCAGCTTTCCTTTGCCCTCATCGCCCCACTGAGTGCCCAGCACTATTGTTACGGGCAAGGCTTACCTCCATCTTGATTCAGAACGTCCCAGACGCCTGATTCATCGTTCTCTTGAATTTGTCAGCACCTCATCGGCACAGATTATAAATACTAGCTGACGAGAAACTCAAGATATAACAAGATGCGGCGCATCTAGAGACGGAGCGTCGGCCCTTATCACAGAGCCTTCCTCGTAACGGCCTTCGAGGAGCGCAATCGCGATCGGATCCCCGAGCTCTCTTTGCACCACCCGCTTAAGCGGACGAGCACCGTAAATTGGATCGTAGCCGACTTTGGCAACCCACTTCTTTGCATCTTCCGTGAGCTGCAGATCGACCGAGCGGTCCTCTAATCTCTTGCGAAGGGAGTCCACGACCAGCTCCACTATCTGTGAGAGGTCATCCTCGCTGAGGGCATGGAAGCGGATGATCTCGTCTATTCGGTTGATGAACTCCGGCCTGAAGACGCTCGAAGGCTCACCGGAGATGTTGGAAGTCATGATAAGAACGGTGTTGGTGAAGTTCACGGTCCTACCCTGAGAGTCGGTGAGGCGACCATCGTCGAGGACCTGGAGCAGGACGTTGAAGACATCAGGGTGAGCCTTCTCCACCTCATCCAACAGCACGACGGAGTACGGCCTTCTCCTGACGGCTTCGGTCAGCTGACCTCCCTCGTCGAAGCCGACATAGCCTGGAGGAGCACCCACAAGGCGTGAGACAGTGTGTCGCTCCTGGTACTCGCTCATATCGATTCTTATCATGGCCCGTTCATCGTCGAACAGAAACTCCGCCAGTGTCCTTGCCATCTCAGTCTTACCCACCCCGGTGGGACCCATGAACAGGAACGACCCGATTGGACGATGCGGATCCGAAAGTCCTGCACGGGAGCGCCTGATGGCATTGGCCACCGCCGAGGCGGCTTCGTCCTGGCCGATCACGCGCTTGTGGAGGAACTCCTCCATGTGTATCAGCCGTGCAACCTCGCTCTCCAAGAGCTTTGAGACGGGGATGTTTGTCGCCTTCGACACCACTTCGGCTATGTCTTCTTCGTCGACCTCTTCTTTGAGCATCCTGCCGTGAGCCTGAAGCTCCATCAGCTTCGCAGTCACGACCTCCACCTCCTTTGTCAGGCGAGGGATCTCGCCGTAACGCAGTTCGGCCGCTCGGCCCAGCTGGCCTTCACGTTCGAAACGCTCGGCTTCATCTTTGACGCTCTCAAGCCTCTCCTTGGTGGACCGTATCGCATCGATAGCCTCTTTCTCTGCGATCCAACGGGCCTTGAGGACATTGAACTCCTCGTTTAGATTGGCGATCTCGCTTTCAAGACGGGCAAGGCGGTCCTCGGAAGCCTTGTCGGTCTCCTTTTCCAGAGAGATCTTCTCGATCTCGAGCTGCCTGATCCTTCTGTTGACCACGTCGATCTCGGTAGGCATCGAATCGATCTCGATTCGAAGCCTGGAGGCAGCTTCGTCGATAAGGTCTATGGCCTTGTCAGGAAGAAACCTATCGGTTATGTACCTGTCAGAGAATATCGCAGCCGCGATCAGGGCTGAGTCCTGGATGCGAACTCCGTGATGCACCTCATACTTCTCCTTTAGACCGCGGAGTATCGCCACCGTCGCCTCCACGCTAGGTGGGTCGACCAAGACTTTCTGGAATCTGCGCTCGAGGGCCGGGTCCTTCTCGATGTACTTGCGGTACTCATCGAGCGTCGTGGCTCCTATCATGCGCAGCTCGCCTCGGGCAAGCATCGGCTTGAGCATATTCGAAGCATCCATTGAACCCTCTGTCGCCCCGGCTCCGACGACGGTGTGCATTTCGTCGATGAAAGTTACCACCTCGCCCTCAGAGTCGGATATCTCCTTGAGCACCGCCTTGAGCCTCTCTTCGAACTCTCCCCTGAACTTCGCACCTGCAACCATGGCGGCAAGGTCCAATCCGACGATTCGCTTGTGCCGCAGCGATTCAGGCACATCACCTTCGACGATCCTCTTTGCAAGCCCCTCCACAATCGCCGTCTTCCCAACCCCGGGCTCTCCTATTATCACCGGGTTGTTCTTTGTCCGCCGTGAAAGAACCTGGATTATCCGCCTGATCTCATCGTCACGACCGATGACAGGATCGATCTTTCCTTTGCGTGCCTGTTCGGTGAGATCGCGGCCATACTTCTCGAGAGCCTGGTAAGCCGCTTCAGGATTCTGGGACGTGACGTTGTGAGAACCTCTAATCTCACGAAGGGCAATCATCAGCTGCTCCCGCGAAACCCCTATCAGATCGGACAAGTTCACCAGCAGGTGCTCCACGGAGATGTACTCGTCTCCCATCTCCTGTCTCAGCGAATCCGCGCCGTTCAATACCTCGATGAACGTTCTAGAGTACTGGGGCTCGGTACCATAAGCTCTAGACATCTTCGATGTCGCATCCGTCAGCGTGTTGCGGAGCGACATCGGCGAGACTCCGACCCGATTCAAGATCGGGAGCGTGAGTCCTTCGGGTTGGGACATCAGAGCTAGCAGCAGGTGTGCAGGGGTGATCTCCGATGACGAAGTGGCTTTAGCGCTGGAAGCGGCCTCGGCAATCGCTTCCTGCGTCTTTATTGTCCAACGATTTGGATCGGTCCCAGCCATATGCTACTCCTTACTGCTCCCACCTTTTCCATCAACCCCGCCCCAGGTAATTAGTGAACACCTTCAGTCCGTGTGAGAACGGCACGATCTCCCGTTTATAGAGACGATCGGTCTCTTCTCTCTGCCGCTTGAGTTCCTCCTTGGTGACGTCAAGCTCTCTTTTCAACGTTTCGATCTCGCTCTCCATCTCCATGAACTTCTTCACGCCCTCCAGATTCAATCCGGCGTTCGTAAGCTCTTGAATCCTGCGAAGCCGACGTACATCCTCTTCGCTATAGCGTCTTGAACCCCCGTCTGTCCTGATTGGGTAGACGAGGCCCTTCCTCTCGTATATGCGAAGGGTTTGAGGATGCATCCCAGCAAGTTCCGCGGCCACGGAGATGACGTAGACCGCTTTTAACGTTGTGCTGCCCGGCTGCAGGTATCCCTCATTTTCTAGCATTTGACTCAACCTCCAAGTACTTCCTGGGAGACTCAGTTGTGGCTTTGGCATACTCCTCGACGGCTTGGCGCTGTTCTTCGCTGAGATGCTTGGGCACATCGATTTCAAGTGTTACTAGCAGGTCTCCCATCTCGTCAGTTCTTCCACTCTTGGGCAAGCCCTTTGATCGCGCCCTCAAGGTCAGCCCGGACTTGGCTCCAGGTGGAACTCGCAATGTCACCTGGCCATCGAGAGTTGGAACAGTCAGCTTCGTTCCGAGGGCGGCTTCGGCGAAAGTGACTGGAACCGTAAGAAGCAGGTCAGGGCCACGCATGGAGAAGATCTTGTGGGGCGCAACATGAATCACCACGTAAAGATCCCCGGGCGGACCTCCATTGGCACCAGCGCTTCCCTTGCCCTTGAGTCGTATCCGTGAACCATCCTCGACACCGTGTGGAATCCTCACCTTGATCTGACGGCTCTTGGACTCGACACCCGTGCCGTGACAGGTCGGACAGACCTTCTCTATCCGAATGCCGCGACCGCCACACGCGGGGCATGGCACAGAGAACGAAAAGAATCCCTGGTTGTCAGAGATCGATCCGGTCCCCTGGCACCGTGCGCAAACTACAGGGGAAGTGCCTGGAGCGCTTCCCGTGCCGTGACAGGTCTCGCAGGTTACATCCGACACCATGTTGAGCGTGGTAGTGACTCCGTGTGCAGCGTCTTCAAAACTGATATGGGCCTCGACTTCCAGGTCGGACCCCCTGACCGGACCGCGCGCTCCCGAAGTCCGCCTGCTACCTCTATTGAAAAGACCACCGATGAGGTCGCCAAGGTCCTCGACCCTAGGTCCGCTCCATCCTCCACCTGGGGCTCCCGCGCCTGCGAAACCTCCTGAAGCTGCCATAGATCGTACTTCGTCGTACTCCTTGCGCTTGGCTGGATCGCCCAAAACCTCATAGGCGGCAGACACATCTTTGAAAAGATCCTCTTTCCCCGCATTGGTATCGGGATGGTACTGCTTGGCCAGCTTCCTATAGGCACGAGTGATCTCCTTATCGGTCGCCGTCTTGGGGACACCGAGAACCTTGTAGTAATCCTTTTCGAACCACTCACGCTGTGGAGCCATGCCTTAGCCCTATCCTTGTCCTACTACCTTCACCATTGCTGGGCGAATTACCCTTTGCTTCCATTTGTATCCGGAACGGAGCACCTCCGACACCTTCGCAGCGCCCTCGCCGGGCTCATGCATGACCGCGTCGTGACACGTAGGGTCGAAATCGACGTCCGCCGTGTCGATCAATTCCAGACCTTCCTTTGTCAGGATGTCCAGAAGCCCGTTAGAAATCTGCGAAAGCGCAGATGAAAGCTCAGGGTTCTCCTTGGAGTGGACCAGGGCGAGTTCAATGTTGTCGAGCGCAGGCAGGAGCTTGGCGATCAAGCCCTCGACCTTCTGATCGCCTGCGTCTTGGAACTGTCTGGTCACCCGCTTACGGTAATTGTCAAAATCGGCCGCAGTCTGCTGCAGGGCTTTCAAATAATTGTCACGCTCGGCCGTCAACCTCTCGATCAGATCCTCGGTCGTGGCTTCACCCTCAACGGCCTCCTCTAACACCAGCTCCCCCTCGACAGCTTCGGCTTCCTGGCTGAGAGAGGACAGGTCATCCGGAATCTCAATGTTTTCGTCGGGCAACTCTGAATTGTCATTATCAAATTCGCTCATCGTCTCTTTATCCCGCTGAGTCCGAGAGAAGCTCGAAAGAGACTCCCCTCGGATAGCCAACACTTTTAGTTCTTGTCCTCATCGACAATCTCAGCCTCCACAATCTCCTCATCGGAGGTGGCAGTGGCAGATTCGTCTCCTGACGCCTGCGCGGCACTGGCACTCTTAGCAGCCTCTTCGTAAAGACGCTGAGTAAACGACTGGCTTGCCGTCATCAGCCCCTCTGTTGCTGTCTTGATGGCCTCGACGTCAGTTCCCTCAAGGGCTTTCTTCAGAGTCGCGAGGGCGCTCTCGACCGACTCCTTTTCGGGACCGGAGATCTTCTCTCCCTGGTCCTTGAGGAGCTTGTCGGTTTGATAGACGAGGGTGTCCGCGTTATTGCGCGTCTCCGCCTCTTCCTTACGCCTTCTGTCGTCTTCGACATGGGCCTCTGCGTCCTTGACCATCCGCTCGATGTCCTCCTTGGAAAGCGAGGACTGACCCGTGATCGTGATCGACTGCTCCTGGTTTGTAGCACGGTCTTTCGCAGAGACATGCACTATGCCGTTCGCGTCGATGTCAAAGGTCACCTCGATCTGAGGCACTCCGCGCGGAGCTGGGGGCAATCCCACCAACTGGAACTTCCCGAGTGTCTTGTTGTACATCGCCATCTCGCGCTCGCCCTGGAGAACGTGGATCTCAACCGACGGCTGATTGTCATCGGCCGTAGTGAAGACTTCGGAACGGCGGGTTGGAATTGTAGTGTTCTTTTCGATCAGCTTCGTCATGACCCCGCCCTTGGTCTCGATGCCAAGGCTCAGAGGAGTCACGTCAAGCAAAAGAACATCTTTGACTTCGCCCTTCAGAACTCCGGCCTGGACGGCTGCACCGACCGCGACCACCTCATCCGGGTTGACACCTTTGTGTGGCTCCTTGCCGGTCAACGACTGTACCAAGTCCTGGATCGCGGGCATACGGGTTGATCCACCGACCAGGATTACATGGTGGATCTGATCTTTGCTCAGGCCGGCATCTTTGATTGCCTGCTCGAATGGTCCCTTGCATGCATCGGTGAGGTCGCTGGTCAGCTCTTGGAACTTGGCCCTTGTGAGCTTGAAATCGAGGTGCTTTGGGCCCTCCGAGGTGGCAGTTATGAACGGAAGGTTTATATTCGTCTCCTGAACCGAGGAGAGCTCTATCTTGGCCTTTTCAGCGGCTTCCTTCAGCCGCTGAAGAGCCATCTTATCCGTCGAAAGATCGACTCCCTCAGTATCTTTGAACGACTTCACCAGCCAATCGATCACTCTCTGATCCCAATCATCTCCACCTAGATGGGTGTTGCCCGAGGTGGACTTGACTTCGAAGACCCCTTCCCCGATCTCTAAGATAGAGACGTCAAAGGTCCCGCCGCCAAGGTCGAAGACAAGAACCGTCTGCTCCTGACCTTCTTTGTCCAATCCATACGCAAGGGCTGCAGCAGTCGGCTCGTTTATGATCCTCAGCACCTCAAGCCCTGCGATCTGTCCCGCCTCTTTGGTGGCGGTCCGTTGCGCGTCATCGAAGTAAGCGGGGACCGTGATCACAGCCTGGTTCACTGTGTCGCCAAGATAACTCTCTGCATCTCGCTTCAGCTTTGACAAGATCCTGGCTGAAATCTCTTGTGGGGTGTATGCCTTGCCATCTATGTCGACAGTCCAGTTCGTACCCATTTGACGCTTGACCGACCGGATCGTACGGTCAGGATTTGTGATCGCCTGGCGCTTGGCCACTTCACCCACCAGCACTTCACCGTTCTTGGCGAATCCGACGACTGACGGTGTGGTCCGTCCACCTTCTGCGTTAGGAATTACAACAGGCTCGCCTGCCTCTAGCACGCTAACAACTGAGTTGGTAGTTCCTAAGTCTATGCCTACGGCCTTTGGCACTTTGAGGCCTCCTTATGAAGCTTGTAGAAATTCACAACACCCATTATATCTAAGTTGAGCGTATCACTATCAACTTTTCTATGTCGATCCTCATAATCTAACAAAATTGTCTACAGTGTGAAGTTTCGCGCTATTTTGTGTGCATGGCAAGATTGATACTTCTACGCCACGGTCAAAGCACGTGGAACTTCGAAGAGCGATTCACAGGATGGATCGACGTGGATCTAACCGACAAAGGCGTGGAGGAGGCGTACGAAGCCGGCCGGCGGCTTGCTGACGAGAAGATCCCGATCGACGTTGTCCACACCTCCGTGCTCGTAAGGGCGATACGTACTGTCGACGCGACGCTTCACGCCTGCGGAAGATCGTGGGTTCCCGTGTACAAGCACTGGCGCCTGAACGAGAGACACTACGGAGCGCTCCAGGGCTTCAACCGGGCGGAGATGGCGGCCATACACGGTGCTGACCAGGTAAGGCTCTGGAGGCGGAGTTACGACATCAGGCCTCCGCTGCTCGAACCGGATGACGAGAGGCATCCCAAGTACGATCCGCGCTACCAAAACCTCGCGCCCGACCTTCTCCCAAGGGGAGAGTGTCTCAAAGATGTTCTCTTACGCATGCTCCCCTACTTCTTCGACGCCATAGTCCCGGATCTGATGGCTGAGAAAAACGTCCTCGTCTCAGCCCATGGGAACTCGCTCAGAGCGATGATCAAGCACCTCGAGAACATAGGGGACGAGGAGATCCTCGATCTTGAACTCCCCAACGGCGTCCCGATCATCTACGAGTTTGACGAGAACTTCAAAGCGGTCAAGACCCTTCAGCTTGACTGATACCGTGCGCCCTATGCGTGATCACGAACGGCGCTGCGAGCGAGGTAATGACTACAGCCAACACGGCCTGCAATTCAAGAGATGAGGAGATCTTGGGCTCGATCAGCAAAAGACCGATACCAGCCACCTCCGCCCTGGGGACCATTGAGAACCAGTAGAGCACTCTGTCTTTGACCTCGGCTCCAATGGTTAGCGCATTTGCCCATTTGGCGGCGATAAGCGCAGTGGAAAGCACCAGAATGCCTAGCACCTCCGCAAATGTCAGCCCTCCCTTCAGCTTCACGAGAAGTCCGATCGAAACAAGGAAGAGCGGTCCAAGGAAGCCGGAAAGCCTGACCAGGACCCTCTGGTCAGCCTTGGTGAGCATCGGACCCGAAAATGCTCCGCCCACAAAGCCCGCGATTGCCAGGGTAAGGCCAAAACTGCGCCAGAGAAAGGCCATAACAGCAATTAGCGCCAACACCATCACATAGCGCGGAAGCCGTCCAAGCTCGAACGACCTGTCCGACAAGCGCCGTTTGAGAATGTAGCTGACGAACACCACTACCAGACCTACTGCCAGCGAGACAAGGCTCTCAAGCGAATGTGACAGCAGAGAGGCGGTAACTGCTATCAGCACCAAACCCAACATATCGTCAAACAGCCCCGCGATCACTGCCGCTTTGGCCTCGAGATGCGACAGCGGTCCAAGTGTGCGGAAGCTGTAAACAGAGACCGAAACAGACGTGGAAACGGTGGCCAGACCCACCAAGACGGCTGCCTCGAAAGGATAGCCCAGAGCCAGGGTCGCCAGAGCGACCAGCACCAAGGATGCGACGACGCCCGCCGCCGCTGAACGTGCGGGAGTGACAGAAGTCAGCTCCGGTGCAGTGAGGTCAAAATCAAGCCCAACCTCGAAGAAGATGGCAAAAAGGCCGATACTTGAAAGTGCGTCTATCCCATAACTACGCATATTGAGGGAAAATATCCCAGCGCCTACGCCTATCCCGAAAATGATCTCCAAAACTATGGATGGGACCGCGCGAATGAATCGGGCCACCAAGAGTGCAAGAACTGTCGTGAATAGGAACTCAGTTAGCTGAATTGCAGCGTCTGCGTGCGCCAGGACCACCTCGACTAATGTCCGCTATGCCAGGTTAGTGGAAACCAGCAGAATCGCTGGACGACTCTCCCGCGATTGCCTCGAATCGAGCTGGCCAAACTGATCATGATTTGCACAAACCCTGTTTCAGTTTTCAGATGATGCTGGGTCAAAAATTTCAATTTGGCTCTGAAATCCATGGCGCTGTTTCAGAGAATTAGTGTTATCTTTTGTAAATGGTTAAAAACGACGCAAGAGATTCAAAGGCCACTGCACTCAGGTCGAGCTGGCTTTTCAGCGACTGCAACCGCAAGGAACTCGCCCTTTTGGAGTCCGCGTGCGACGAGGTGGTAGTTCATCCGGGTTCAGTGCTGTGCGAAGAGGGCAAGGTTGGAAAAGAGTTCTGCCTTATTGTTTCAGGAAGAGCCAAGGTGACAAAGAACAACCATGAGGTTGCAGTGCTTGGACCCGGAGATGGATTCGGAGAGCTTTCACTTCTTGACCACCTTCCCAGATCAGCTACAGTGACCGCGGAGTCGGAAATGGACCTTCTGGTCCTTCCCGCAAGGGAGTTCACCTCGGTCTTGGAGGAGATACCGTCCATGGCAGTCCGGCTTCTCGAGGCCATGTCAAAAAGGCTGCGAGACGCGGACGACAAGGCATTCGGCTAGTCCGACCTAGAACAGCCATAGTCTTAAGTGGCGCGACAGGTTCACTAGATCAAAGCGCCTGGCTCGTTGGTCCAGGCGCTTTCTGATCACTTGTTCTCCACGCCTATCCGCTCATTGTCAATTGAGCGTTCCAGAATCTGTGATACGTCCAAAACCCGCATCCCCTCCGGCGCAGTTCCTTCCGCTTGCCGCTGCTTCAGCCCGTCGTCGAGCATGATCATGCAGTAAGGACAGGCTGTAGACACCATATCTGCGCCGGTTGTGAGCGCCTGGTCGGTTCTTTCCATGTTTATGCGCTTGCCTATGCTCTCCTCCAGCCACATGCGAGACCCGCCCGCGCCGCAGCAGAAACCCTTTGAACGGTGCTTATGCATCTCGATCGTCTTCACGCCTGGAACCGAGTTCAGCACGGACCTCGGCTCGTCATAAACAGAATTATGTCTGCCTAGATAGCAGGGATCGTGGTAGGTGACGGTGGCTTGAACCGGCGCTACCGGCGAAAGCTTTCTCTCCGATACCAGCTTGTCGAGTACCTGGGAGTGGTGGATCACCTCGTAGTTGCCTCCAAGAGATGGATACTCGTTGGCCAACGAGTTGACGCAGTGAGGGCACGAGGCGATGATCTTCTTGACGCCCGAACTGTTCAAAGTCTCGATGTTTGTCATCGCCTGCATCTGATAAAGGTACTCATTCCCCAGCCTTCGGGGAGGATCTCCAGTACAGGTCTCCTTGGGTCCAAGGACTGCGAACCTCACACCACCTGAATGGAGAAGTCGCGCAATGCTTTGTGTCGTCTTTGCGGCCCTTTCATCTAGGGCACCGGCACATCCGACCCAGAAAAGATACTCTACATCATCGGGGATCTGACCCGTAATGACAGGTATTTGAAAGTCAAGGGCCTTGGTCCAGTCGAGCCTCTTGGATGGCCCCAACCCCCACGGATCTCCCTGATTCTCAACATTGCGGAGCATGAGGTTGGCTTCGGTTGGAAACTCGGAATCCATAAGAACCTTGTAGCGGCGCATGTCGACGATGACATCGACATGCTCGATATCCACGGGACACGCCTCCACGCAAGCCCCACAGGTTGTGCATGACCAAAGCACGTCGCTTTCGATCACGTCTGGAACAAGTGGAACTTCGGTCGTTTTAGTCGCTCTCGGTCCGATGAGGGAAGGCGCGGACTTGAACAAATGGTCTCGCAGTGCCATTATCACAAGTTTCGGTGACAGCGGCTTTCCCGTGTTCCACGCAGGGCATTGCTCCTGGCATCTCCCGCACTCCGTGCAGGTGGCAAGATCTAGATTCTGCTTCCAGCTAAGGTGCTCGATCTTGCCGGAACCAAAAACGTCGTCTTCGCTCAACTGATCAGGGTCCATGTTTGGAGTGCTATACAGCGCTCCAAGCGCCTTCGGCCTTCGCGAGAAGATGACGTTGAGAGGCGCCGTCATGATGTGAAGGTGCTTCGAGTAGGTCACGAATATCAAGAATCCCATTATGACGGCAATGTTCAATTCCAAAAAGACAAACTCGATAACCTTGTTGGCGCTGGTGCCGAGCCCCTTGATCCATGATGCGATCGCATGTGAGGCAAACGCTGCATCGCCATACGGAAAGTGTCCAAGATTGACCTGGGCAGCCCGGTACATGAGCAGGGTCACAATGACGAGCGCTATGCCCACAAGCACGATCCAGGCTGCGCGGGTATGCGAGCCGTAGAACCTGGACTCTCTCTGCCTTCGCGACGGCGCATTCCGGATTCTTAGGACGGTAAAGACTACAAGTGAAACGAGGATCAAAACGCAAAATAAATCCTCCAGAAATCCAAGCCACGAATCATGTCCGATAAGGGGGATCGCAAATGTCTGGCTGAAGAGCGCCCCAATAGCCTCGATAATCGTGGCAAGAAGGATGATGAAACCCCAAAAAGTGAGTGCATGGGCAACTCCCGGAACGGTCTTTTTAAGCAGCTTGCGCTGTCCGATGACCTCAGAAAGCTCAGCCCAGATCCGGCCTCCCACATTGTCAGTTCTTCCCGGAGCTGGCCTGCCAGATGAAATCAGGCCATACAGAAAGAAAAGCCTTCTCCCCGCGAACACTGCAGCCACCACGACAATGACGGCGCCAATCAGCAATCTCAACTAAATCCTCCTAGCAAACCGAATGTTGATCGTGAATCAACCCTCGCAAATCCAGTTACTGGGTTCTTTCTAAAAAGCGGTTAGTTTACACTAGCTAACATTGACGCAACTATCACAATCCAACAACATTAATGTGAATAAATTCACAACATAGCTCCTGCTAAACGAAGGTCACCTGTGGAAGTTCTCAAAATATCGTGATGGGGTCGGCCCCCTCTGCCCCTGGTATTTTGACCCTACCGAATTCGAACCATATGGTATGTCTGCCTTGGTTGTCATCCTCAAAAAAGAGATTTGACCGATCTTCATCCCCGGATACACCGTGATCGGAAGATTCGCAACATTCGAAAGCTCTAAAGTTATATTGCCGTTGAATCCCGCATCGACAAAGCCAGCAGTCGAATGTATTAATAGCCCGAGACGGCCAAGTGACGACTTGCCTTCAAGCCGGCCCACGAGGTCATCTGGGACCCCAATTCTCTCAAGCGTGGAGCCGAGAACAAATTCACCGGGATGAAGAATAAAGACCTCGTCGTCTCCAATTTCGACCAGTTCCGTCATCCCAGACTGATCTTCTTTCACGTCTATTACTCGAGCTGTATGGTTAAGGAAAACTCTGAAATAGTTATCGATGTGAAGATCAACGGAGGAGGGCTGGATACACCCCATGTCCAAAGGATCAATGACTATTCGACCGTTTGCAAGTTCCTCTTTTATCGTTCGATCCGACAAGATCATGGGTACATACGATAGTGTATATTACGGACAAAAACACAGTGCGGGCGTAGTTCAGAGGCAGAACATCAGCTTCCCAAGCTGAGAACGCGAGTTCGATTCTCGTCGCCCGCTCTTGGTATATTGGCTGTTCTACGGCTGTTTCTAACGACCGATGAACTGCATGTCAGTTCCAACAGTTATACGCAGACCACATTCCGACCACCACACGCACATTCTTGTTGGCACATTAGATGCAGGGGAGCAACGAGGCACGGTGTGGAATTTGCAATCGACAGGCCGCCTTAGAGGCTAGATTCAGATCGCTTTTGGCAAGAACTCGTCGGAGTTAACCTGTGTTCAAGTTCGCACCTGTTGGCCGACTGATGGGTCGTTACGCGTAATTTACAAGACCTCCGCAGATTCGACAAGA
>JAJZIP010000296.1 GCA_021810525.1 Actinomycetes bacterium
TGCGGGCAAGACGAGTTATCTTATTTCCGGCAAATCCCGTCGGTGCTAGCCTTGGGTTCAGCCGTAAGAGGAGGCGTTGGAGCGGAAGCGCACTCTTTGCCAAGGCGCCCCGGACTGCTGAGACCGTGAGGACCAAGGAGGGCAACAACGTGGAAGGAAGGCTGCTGAAGCCAGAAACAGCTGTGTACAAGCCAGGGCCGAGGTACAAATGGGTGGCGCTCTCCAACACCACCCTTGGCTCACTCATGGCCTCGATAAACATGTCGAGCTTGATCATCGCTCTTCCGGTGATCTTCCGTGGAATCAATCTTGATCCGCTCGCGCCTTCGAACTTCACCTACCTTCTGTGGGTGCTGATCGGATACGTTCTCGTTACCGCTGTTCTAGTAGTGACCTTGGGACGCATAGGCGACATGTTCGGCCGGGTCAAGATGTACAACCTGGGATTTGTGGTGTTCACTGTAGGCTCGGTGGCGCTCTCTCTCACCTGGAGCCAGGGAACGGCCGGAGCGCTCGAGATCATCATTCTGCGGATGGTACAGGCTGTTGGCGGAGCCATGCTTATGGCCAACTCCGCCGCCATTCTCACCGACGCGTTTCCCGAGGACCAAAGAGGGCTGGCACTCGGGATCAACCAGATCTCGGCGATAGCAGGCCAGTTCTTGGGACTGGTCCTCGGCGCCGTGCTAGCTGAGATCGATTGGCGCTGGGTATTCCTGATCAACGTTCCAATCGGAGTACTCGGGACGGTTTGGGCCTATCTCCGGCTCCATGAACTGGCCGTCAGGAGCCCTGCTCGAATTGATTGGACCGGCAACCTCACCTTTGCCGCCGGGCTTACCATGGTGCTGGTAGGGATAACTTACGGAATCAAGCCCTATGGTTCGTCGGTAATGGGATGGAGCGACCCGTTTGTCATATGGATGCTCGTTGGGGGTGTGGCCCTCCTTGTCCTGTTCTCCCTAGTAGAGCTTCATGTTGCGCAACCGATGTTCAACCTCGGGCTCTTTCGCATCCGGGCCTTCACTGCAGGAAATCTCGCCCAGTTTCTCGCTGCGGTAGGCAGAGGTGGCCTGATGTTCATGCTGGTGATCTGGTTTCAGGGCATCTGGCTTCCGAGCCACGGTTACGACTTCGTCTCGACGCCGCTCTGGGCGGGTATCTACATGCTGCCCCTGACGCTCGGATTCCTTGTCGCCGGACCGGTATCTGGGACACTTTCAGACCGATATGGAGCCCGGCCCTTCTCCACCGGCGGAATGCTCTTGGCCGCAGCGTCCTTCGTCGCTTTGATCTTCGTGCCAGCCAATTTCTCCTATCCGGAGATGGCGGCAATCATCTTTTTCAACGGGATAGGGATGGGCCTTTTCTCATCTCCGAACTCGGCAGCGATCATGAACAGCGTTCCCGCCCGCCACCGCGGTGCGGCGTCCGGGATGCGGGTGACTTTTCGAAATGCCGGGATGCCGCTTTCCATCGGCGTCTTCTTCACCCTGGTCGCCGTAGGCCTCGCTGCACGACTGCCTGGGACGATGCAGTCGGGACTGGTGGCCCACGGCGTTCCGCTGGCACATGCCTCCGCATTGGCGCACGAACCACCGCTGAGCTATCTCTTCGCAGCGCTCCTCGGCTACAACCCTATGCAGAAGCTGCTTGGACCGGGCGTTCTCAACTCTCTTCCGGCCCACCAGGCGGCTATCCTCACGAGCCGGACCTTCTTCCCGGAACTCATCTCGCCCGCATTTCACCACGGGCTGGCCCTGAGCTTCTTGTTCGCCGCCCTGATGTGCGTCGTTGCAGCAATAGCCTCGGCTTTGAGGGGAGGGAAGTACCACTTCGTTGAGCCGGCAGTCGACACCGCCGTCGACAAGGGCGCCAAAGAAAACACCAAGGCGCAGCTCTCCGACGAGATTTCGAAAGATGAGCCAGGCCGGGCATCTTGAGCTGGCGAGGCACCTGGCAACCACAGGTGCGCAACCTGTAGCATCATCCCCAGCACATGCTTTGGCAGCGATTTAATCTTGGTCAACCACCTCGCTGCGTTCGAAACCCCTTGCCAAAAGGGCTGGCGTAGAAGTAGCCTTCTGCTAGACATGGAGACAGCAGCTGGACCACAATCTGGAGCCTACCCACTACAGCTTGACCTGTCCGGGCCGCTGACAATAGAACGATGGCGGGTGGTAGGCAACCTGATCCTGGTTATCCCGCACCTCATCATCGCTTGGGCTCTCCAGAGTCTCCTGGAAGCACTTGCTGTGGTGGCGTTCATCACGATTCTCTTCACCGGAAACATTCCGCGCGGCCTGTTCAAGTTCATGGCAATGATCCTCCGCTACACCTGGCGCGTTACGACCTATCTGCTGTTCATGCGCGAGAGTTACCCCGAGTTCGACTTCACACCTTCAGAACTCGACCCTGGGACCGACCAGGCAACCTTTTCGATCCCCTACCCGGACAGGCTCAGCAGGGGCCTCATCTTCATAAAGTGGCTTCTGGTGATACCTAATCTCCTGGTCCTCTGCTTCGTCGCGCTGGCAGCAGCTGTCGAGCTGATCATCGCCTGGTTTGCCGTGCTGATCACCGGAGAATGGCCAGAGGGGATGCGGAGATTCGTGGTTGGGACGATACGTTGGGGCACGCGTGTCAGGGCATATCTTTATCTCATGACAGACGAGTACCCTCCGTTCAGAACGCAGCCGTAGCGACCGCCCAAAGCACAGCCCCGAGAGCTTGGCCTAAGAACTCCGGGGCTCATGAGCTTTTTACGATGTGAGGTGGTGCGCGGTGCAAAGTTCTCAGTCCGCCTTTGCGGCCTTCATCTTCTCCCAGGCCTCGCGGGCGTCGGCGACTGAGCCCTCATCCTCGATGGTGGAGACATCCCCGGGATCCCTGCCGAGTGTCACCGCCTTCAGGACGCGGCGCATGATCTTGCCTGAGCGTGTCTTGGGCAGGGCGTCCACGAAGTTGACGTCGGATACGACGGCTATCGGGCCAAGCTGGTCGCGCACCGTCCTCAGAAGCGACTCGCGGAGTTCATCCGATGGAGTGCTTCCAGCGCGCAAGACTATGAAGGCCGAGATCACCTCGCCTCTCAGCTCGTCCGGCCTGCCGGTGACGCCGGCCTCCGCAACCGCCGGATTGTGGAGAAAGGCCGTCTCTACCTCGATTGTGCCGATGCGGTGACCTGCGATCTTGATGATCTCGTCAGCCCGGCCCGAGAA
>JAJZIP010000297.1 GCA_021810525.1 Actinomycetes bacterium
TTGCCTACAAGGAGCACTTTGGCCAGTTGTAATGGAACGGCCGGCTCCCGTTCAGCAAACATGACGTGGGTCGTGCACTATTGAGGTGCAGGTTGCCACAAACAGAAGGGAGCCAACCGTGTCAAACAACAATTCTACTCAAAGGGGCCTGATATATCTAGGTCTTGACGTAGCAAAAGACTCAATAGCTGTAGGGGTTCTTCGCCCAGACGAGGTGGTGCCCGACACTGAGAAGAAGGGGTCCGTGACCTATGTCGGGCACGCCAGGTCGCAGTCGGAGAACGCAGACAAGCACGCCAGAGGCTGTCGTCGTTTTTGCTACGACACAACGAGGTCTACAGAGACGGGGCGACCTGGACACAACGTCATGAGAGCTGGATAGCTTCTAGACGCTTTGAAGACCAGCCAACCAAGGCTGGCTTTTCGTTCTATCGTTCCGGCGTTACAATACAAGACGCCACCTTGGGGGCAATCACAGCGGATCTCACTCCATACTTCTGTGATCCACTGTTTTCAGGTCCTCTTCATCGCCTGGGGGCATACCGAGGCATCGACCACCTGGGAGCGCTCAGCATCATAAGCGAAGTCTGTGACTTCCGGCGCTTTGGCCACTCCGGAGCGTTCATGGGCTTTTGTGGACTGGTACCTTCTGAGTACTCCTCTGGAGCCTCTGTATCGAGGGGAGGTATCACCCACGCCGGCAACGTGCATGTGCGTACCCAGCTCATAGAGTCCGCCTGGGCCTACCAGTACGGTCCGAGCACCGGAGTTGGGATGAAAACCCGCCAAAATGGCATAGAAAAAGAGGTGATCGATCGTGCCTGGCATGCCCAACTGCGTCTGTGCGGACGGTTCCGACGCCTCGCTAGTCGCAAGGACTCTAGAAACGTTGTCGTCACCGCGATTGCAAGAGAGCTCGCCGGGTTCATCTATGCCGAGATGATCTCCTGAGATGAGATCGTCACCTCCGACATCTTCGTCTCAGACATCACCGCAGCAAGAGCCCAAATTGCCGCTCCATCACGTTTACGTAACGGATAGCTGCTGGGTATGTGGTAGTCCTTTGCCCACTGGCCAGTTGCGCAGCACATGCTCTGATGCCTGTCGTTCCAAGGCTTACAGGCTCCGGCACCAGCCTGTGCATCCGATCCCCGAGCTTCTGCCAGCACAACCCAGAAAGGCCCACACCATCTACGAGTGCTCGGCCTGTGGCATACGTCTGCTCGGTGAACAGCACTGCGAATGTGGGTCCTTCATGGCTAAGGTTGGTCCGGGCGGGATCTGTCCGAGTTGCGATGAACCAGTCGCCCTCAGTGAGCTTCTCAACACCTAAGAAGCCTTGCATGCCCCCTTCGACCAACTACCTGTCTCCCCAAGGTGTCTGAGAATGTCATCTGCACCTGTAGCAGGTTCGTCAACTCTAGCCCACCATATGGGGGACATCCTCTTGCGGTCACCTCGCCAATCGTCGCCAGAGGTGTCCGTTGTTCACCAGGCGTGCCAGCCTTCCGCCGTCGCAGACCAGATCCCCGTTTCATCTTTGGAGCCGGGTAACACCGGTACCGTTACCAGTTTGGGGCAACTTTCTGCGGATAGACAAACTGCGGTTTCGACCCGCCTACATGAGAGTGGCGGAGGCACGATCCACGATTGGCTGGCACGCCTGGCGAGCACCGGAGCCCGGCCACCGCCTGTGTCTTGAACATAATGATGGATAGTGACCTGGTATTTAACACTGTAATACTCACGGAAATGTGACGCGGCATCATTTTTTATGGTGGGAAAGTAGCACGATAGTGCATCTGTGCTCAAGAAATTTTCTCAAGAAATTTTCGAACGCCTCAGAACCAAACCAAGACACCAGCTAAACACATCACCAACCCGCCCAAACTTCATAGCAACGACCACCTAAACAACTCAACATCAACCCACCTAAACAACCACAACAGCCGGTGCTCTGGATCTGCCCTTTGATATCAGGACCCACACGAGCTCATCGGCGAGTCGATCGCTGGGGCTGGCTATGGAGCCGGTCGGCCTCGCTCGTGCTTGCGAGTAATGACGGCGCTTTATGTCTGGTCCTGAATCTCAGAGAGTTGAGCAGCTTAGGCCAAAGCTCTGTCCTGCATATGAAATTTCGAGACCTCGGGACATGGTCCAAGAGATTCATGGAATCTAGGCTGAGCTTCTTCGACTCTCCTCTAATGTGGGCCACAGATGGGTCGCGGGCGATTCGAGCTAGCAATCTCATGGGCACATCCCGAGATCAGAACCCGCTCTAAGATCAGGCGGCTGAAGCTACGGTGCCGCCATTGCACTCATCCGTTCCCGTGCGATTGCGAACTCGTTACATGCTCCGTTCGCCAAGCAAATACCGCTCGAAAGGTGCCGCATCTCTTTTCGAACCTGTCGTGTCATTCACACATGATTCCTCGCTGTGAGAGCCAAGACGGCTTGTTTGTGAGATTTGGAACGAGTTGCGAATCACCCGCGACAGGCTCGTGTCCTATCGTCAACGCGGTCCATTGCCCGTCAGATCCAAAGGCCCTGGGTGCTGATTATTGACCAAGGAGAAACTTTCCCGCCAGGCGATGCTCGAGGCATCGAGTCGTTTAGCGGTACAGAATGAATTGTTGTCAATTCTTCTGAAAGTTGTGGACAACGACGTGTTTCATCTCCTCATTCGATGTGACGCCTGCGGTCGGTGCGGATGCGGCATGCTCTGAGAGAAGAACTGGATCGATTGGATGGTGTGAGATGGCGCTAATGAGAAAAGGCATGGCATTTCAGCCACGCCTTGACCCCGATTGCCAGGAAAACGGGTTCCCGACTCTAAGAGTCGTCGTCCCCCTCATCTCCCTCTAAACCCCTGAGTGCAAAGCTGGTGTTCATAACAGGTGATGGAGGAAGAAGCGCGCCATCGAATTCAAAAACCCGGCCAAGAAGCGACTCGATCCAGAACTTGGTCGAAAACTCGGCATGATGCTCCACGTAGGTATAGGATCGGCCCGTATCCGTATATTGTGCTTCTTTCAGCCAGCAGTCAGCAAGTGACTGCTTTGCCTCTAGCGCGAGGTATTTGACCATCTCCCGGTAGGAAACCATCTGGGTGGGGGACAGATCGTTGCGGTGCTTCTCGTGCCACCTCACTCCCAGAAGAAGATCTACCAGCCTGTCTGTGACATCGGGATGC
>JAJZIP010000298.1 GCA_021810525.1 Actinomycetes bacterium
GATGCTCCTCAGCCCCAAAGTGGGATTGGCACTACAAGAACTTGGCAGCAGAGTCAGATATAGCGAAAACCTTTCAGCGCTAGAACGTGAAGTCGCGATCCTGACCGTGGCGGCCCATGTGGGATCGGATTACGAGATTCGGCTTCATTCCCATGCCGCTAGCGTCGCTGGCCTCTCGGAGGCAGACATCAAGCGAATTTGTGAGCAGCAGCTGCCAATGGAGGTCTCAAGCGTCGAGCAGGTGGTATGGCAGGTGGTGAGAGAGTTGGTTTCAACCGGGAAGCTGTCCGATGAATTGTGGGAGCTGGCCACCTCGACCATTACCTTGGCTGGTCTTTATGACCTGGTTGTTGTTGTAGGTTACTATCAGATTCTCGCGATGGCCATGGCGGTTTTTGGCTAAGCAGGCATTGCCGGTCCTTATGTCAAGGGCTGTCCTTCTACTGTGAGGTGGTCTCGAGTAGTTGGTTGTTGGCGACCATGTGATCCGCTAAATTACTGGGGCCGGTTGGTCATTTCATTGCTGATGAACAATCGGGTGAATGCGGACCTTCGACATGCTCTTTTGGGTTCTGGCGGTCCTCGCTGGCCGTTTTTCACGGCTATCGGGCGGTCGAGTAGCTGCTTCGGCAATGATCCCAGATTCAGGTTTCTTGCTGAAAATTTTGTCTATGGTTAACTGGTCTGATTCTGGCAAGACATATTGTTTTCCGTCAGAAGCTGAGAGACCGATTTGGGGAGGACTTAATGAGTGATCAGGATGCTCAAGCTTATATCGATGGGATGATTCGGGATCGTGGGTACGTTCTCGAGTATCACAAGATCATGGCCAAGCAGGATTTCGAGGTTTTGACGGCAGCAAACAACATGATCGACGCAGCGTATCTGAAACAGAGGACTCTTGACCGCCGAACCAAGGAACTGATCTTCATTGTTAGCCTGACGGTCTTACGCGCCCCCAAGGAGCACATCCAAGGTCACATAAAGGTGGCACTGAAGCTTGGAGTGTCACCTTCAGAGATACTTGAGGCCATTGAGATAGCGCTGCCTGAGGCGGGTGTGGTGGCATTTCAGACTGGGGTTGAGGCGTGGGCGGAGGTTGTCGATGCAGAGGTTCTCGAGCCATCGCAGGGCGTTCGATAGAGTCAATTTCGCGTCCTACCATCATTGGCTTGATGCCAGGCTATGGTTGTCCTTTGTCGTTGATTCAGCTGATCAAGCTTTGGTTGACTACCTTTCTAGCGATCATCTGGGTTTTGGTTCGGTAATGAATTGGCCGAGGATGTCTTTCCATTTGTCAGCGGTCTGCTTTCGCAACTCTTCATCGATGTCTGAGAGCAGGAACATCTTGTCCCAGTCCTCTCTCCATCGGAACGGCTTGCAGGCATCAATGATCATCGTACCGACCGTGTAATCCTCGATCATTCTCTTTTCGGGTGTCAGGCCGGCTGGATTTGGCGGACTGGTCCATCTCTCCCTTTGTATATGGACCTGTGCGGCGGGGTCCATCCTGGTGGAAATCGCCCACTCTACCTGGTTACGGTTGTTGGGATCGATATCGTCGTCGACCAGGACCAAAAAGCGGGGAGGGCGGTCCCCAAGGCCCGACATTGCATAGTCGGCGATCCTAAGTGCCTGGCCGGAGTAGTACTGCTTGATCGAGATCACAAAGTAGGGTCCGACCCGGCCTACGCCTTTGATTCCTTCCAGCCCGGAAAGTTCGAGCATGTGCCAGGCCCGGGCCAGTTTAGGAAATCCTCCGGCTGCTCCGCGGTTCTTGTATCGCAGTGTCGGATCGGCGAGAATTATGGGGTTATTTCTGTGGTATACCGCATTTATCCGAAGAGGCGGTTGCGGAAAGCCCGAGGAGTAGTAGCCATGCGCCTCTCCCCAGGGAGCCTCCACCCGCTGAGGTTCGTTGTCCGGGTGCAGGATCTCTCCTTCCAAGACGATCTCCGAGGTGGACAGAAAGGGAAGTCCAGTGAGAGGTCCCCTAAGCACCTCATAAGGCTCGCCTCGAAGGTATCCTCCGAATTCGAATTCGTTCTCATTGAAACCAATGCCTTCCGATGCCGCAACGGAGAATGAAGGATCGTGGCCGAGGCTGACTACCACTGGACAGTTCTTCCCGAGTGCGAAGTATTTGTCCCGGATCACCTGGCCGTTGTGCCCTGCAGCCAGGTGATGTCCCAAGGTATTTCTGTCGTAGAGCATTCCGCGGTAGCAACCGACGTTCAGCTTTCCTGTTTCGGGATCTTTGAGTACCGATGCACCGCCACTGATCAGATAGGGTCCTGCGTCTTTTTGGTGCCACAGAGGTGCGGGAAACTCGTACAGATTGACGTCATCTCCGGTCTGAATGTTCTCGAATGCCGGCCCGTCATCGACTTCTGTGAATCCGATTGGCGTTAGGTGATCCAGTTTGTTCTTCCACCACCGGGTCAGCTCTGCTCCTCTCATGCCGTCTGGAAAACCGTATACCAGCTGCATCCTATTGTACGAATCAAGCGAATGGACAGCGATTCTCGAGCCTTGGGGATATCCGTCGATCTCATCGAAGATGATCATCGGGTGTTCGGGCGACCAGGCTGTTATTTCTGTTATGGAACCGATCTCTGACTTGGTATCGGCTCCAAGGACCTTTGCAACTTCCCCAATTTTCTCGGCCTCCTCAATGAAGGCTCTAAGATCGCGAAAAGCCATGATGACGGTTACCCCCAGTAACTGCACGCTTCAACGCCTGTCTCAATCGAACTTCTTGATGATTGCAATGAGTAACAGGCTCGTTTATCGGTTCTTGTATCGAGCTATCCAGCGCAAGGATAGCACTTTGATTTCGGTGTGGTGCATCTAAAATATCCAACCAGTATTGGCGCCCTTCGAACCAACTTGAAACTTTCCAGTCCGCTGTACCTGGTTTGCCTCCGCCGGGCTCAAATGGTTCTTGAGCAAACCCAACTATTTCAGCTACGGAAATTCCCATTCAATCCACCATGAATACGGCCCGTGGCTGGTTCTCGTGAGGCGACTGGGCTTAGCGTCTCATTCGCGCCAAGGGTAGCCAATGCGAACTTCGCTGCCGCCGCTTCAGGAGGATTTTGTTTTGGAATCCTTGACATTGCAGCATGCCGGTGGTTTAGTATTCACACAGTGTAGTGAACAACTGTTCAGGTCAAGTGAACATATATGCATA
>JAJZIP010000299.1 GCA_021810525.1 Actinomycetes bacterium
GAAGACATAGCTTCTCACCGGCGTAACCTGCGAGTCGTCAGCACAGGTGTCGATGAATGGAATCTTTGCAGCTTGGACGTCAGAGATTATTGCCAAACAAGATGAGGAGAAGACCGGCCCCACGACCGCCACGACACCGTCGGACTGCAGAGTCTTGAAGTCTACGACCGCTTGCGTGGGGTTGGTTGCGTCGTTCTCTATAATGAGGTCGATCTTCCTGCCGCCAACACCACCAGCAGCGTTGATGGCATTCACCTCCTGCTCCGCGCCAAGCTTGTCATTAGTGCCGAGCGGGGTGTACGGCCCGGTCAACGAGGTGATCATTCCAATCTTGAGAGGGCCCTTGGCAGCGGCGCTCTGCGCCGTAGTGGCCGTTGCTCCGGCACTCGAGCTGGAACTGGCGTTTGAAGCAGTACTGGAGCCGCAAGCGGAGAAAAGCAGTGCAGCCGAAGCTACCGCCAGAGCCACCGCCGATTTTTGAGACCGTCCAGGACTGCCTCGTAAGAAACAATTACTTAGTCCACCATTATCCAAAAACCGATTAATCACAACTGTACCCCCTAAATGTTATTTGTACTCATTGCCGCCGCCACCAGAAGAAACTTGTCCACTCAACCCAGCAAATGAACTTGAGTGCATGGGTGCCCGCCCGCTAAAGCGGATTCAATGAAGTACAGCCATGCCTCGATATTCGCCGCGGCTTGGCCGAAGCGCGCACCGCCACAAAACCGACTGACAACGTTTTTCAGAATGCTTTTCTCATAGGCGCTATGTTCGAGAGCTGGTGGAGCAATTCATTGCCGCCCCACCTTGTTTGATAATCCTGTACCGACTATCCGCTACACATCCCCCCTTTAGCGACGTTAGCCACAACCTGCAAGCTCGGAATGATCCCCGGCTTGGCTCAACCAGCTAACACTTTCCTCTTGTCCACCACGCGCTGAGATTTTCCACCCTCTGAGCGAGGCAGCCTGTCAGGCTCAAGCAGGGTCACCCTGGCTGAAATTCCGACGTTGTCGCGAATGGCCCGCTGTGCATCTTCTTTGACTCTGCGCAACAGCTGGTCCGCCTCCACGATCTCCTCTGATAAAAAGTCCGAGGTGATCTCAGCAAAGACTTCTTTCGACAGTTCTGCTTCAACTTCGAGTTGATCCAGGGTTCCCGAGCGATCCACCAAGAGCCTGTAGTACGGAGCCAGTGCTCCAACTCTGCCAAGTGCGGCTTCGATCTGGGTCGGATAAACATTTACGCCCCTGATAATCAGCATGTCGTCAGTTCTTCCTTTGACCCCGGTCATTCTGGTTAATGTCCGGCCGCAGCTGCACCTGGAGCGATCGAGGCTTGTGATATCACCGGTCCAGTAACGGATCAGAGGAAGGGCTTCTTTGGTGAGAGTTGTGATGACCAGAACCCCCTCTTCTCCGTCCGGCAACACCGCGCCGGTATCAGGATCAACAACCTCGGCCAGGAAGTGATCTTCGTTGATGTGCGAACCATGACGTTCCTCTACGCACTCGAAGGACACCCCGGGACCGATGATCTCCGACAACCCATATATATTGACGCTTTTGACACCGAGGCTGGAATCTATCTCTGCGCGCATCGTTTCGGTCCAGGGCTCTGCTCCAACCAGCGCATACTGAAGTGGTATCTCGCAAGGCTCGATTCCCTGCTTGGCGAACTCTCGAGATATCGTAAGGGCGTAACTGGGAGTGCAACAGAGAACTTCGGCACCAAAGTCCATTATCAATTTGACCTGACGTTCGGTCATCCCTGTCGAAGCCGGCACCACGATCATGCCCAGTGCTTCGCCTCCTTGGTGGATCCCGAGACCACCGGTGAAAAGCCCGTAACCGTAGGCATTGTGAAGCAACATTCCGCGCCGCCCTCCACCACCTGCGAGGGCTCTTGCACACACCTTTCCGAACACCTCGAGATCCCCGGATGTGTAGCCGACCACGGTTGGCTTCCCGGTGGTCCCAGACGAGGCATGTATCCTAAGCAGCTCGCCCCTTTCCTTTGCGAATAGGCCGAAAGGATAGGTGTCTCTCAGATCGGACTTTCTGGTAAAGGGGAGTTTCCACAGATCCGAAACTCCACTTATGTCACTGGGTTTGACCCCTGCGGCATCAAGCCGCTCTCTCTGGTAGGGAACGCGCTCGTACACCGTTGACACCACTTCGCGTAGCCGAGCGGATTGCAGCTCTACCAGCGCATCGTGCTCCATAGTCTCTATCTCAGGCTCGAATATCACCGTTGTTCCCCCTTGTAAGTACTTTGGAAGCTTGGACAAATGCTTTGCCCTCCATCAGCTTCCGAGCTGTCCTTGTGTATGCCGCCTTCATCACGACAGGAGTACCTGTCTCATCGCTGCTCACCTGCGCAGTCACAATGTTGCGCCCCGTTGGATGCCCGATTCGAACCTGTCCATCAGACGAATTGCCCAGCTGATGCGCGACGCTCCCCGGCAATCGGGCCGCCACGGCGACAGTCACGCTGGCTGTTCCCGGGAAGGCCTTGTGCAAGACAAGCGGCTGGCCTCCGATCACCTCCGCCACGAAGTCAACGTCCTCGCGTTTTACCATTCGATCTCCGACCACCGTGGAGTAGCTGCGCGGATGATCCAACAACACCGGGATTGGAACCAGCCCGCCTTCGGGAACCCCGAGCAGCCTGGCCACCGACCGCTGCAGGGAGTCCACCTTGGCCACTTGGGCCTCGGAAGGGGCACATGGAATGTCTCCCGGGCTGAATCCAAGGTCAGACGCCCTAGCCAGTACGCACAGGTTGGCAATGTCTACGATCGAAACTGAAATCGTCCCGACCAGCGGCACTTCGATCTGATCCAAAACCGAGCCGGTCGGCAGTAGCTTGCCGGTCACCGTTCCTACGGTTTCGCTATAGTCGAGAACGATCTCGGCACCTGTACCGGGAACTCCATCAACCTCGCAGTTTCCTTCCACTGCGGGCTTGCCTTGTGATATCGGAACCGTAGCTACGAACACCTTGTGAGTATTGGTATTGTGAACTCTCACCGTGGTCAGAGGAGAGCTCGCTTTGACATATCCGTGATCTATCGCGTAGATCCCAACGGCTGCGGAGATGTTGCCGCAGTTCATGTCCATGTTTACCTGTGCCTTGGCGACACTGACCTGTGCGAAGGTGTAGTCGAGATCTGCACCGTCGACG
>JAJZIP010000050.1 GCA_021810525.1 Actinomycetes bacterium
GTCGGTTTGGTGCAGCACTCGTTGGAATCCACTGAGCGCCAAGACGCGAGTAGTGACATTTGTCGCCTGTCCGAGTTCGACCTCTGTACTAGCCTGTGCCGTAAACCCACTCCTCGAAGGCGTTGTTACATTCGATGACTACCCCTCTCCGAGGGGAGCTGTTTCCACTGCACAATGCACCTCAACCTGCGGAGTGGGAATGACCATAAATAGCTGGGTCTTCGACGCAGTACCTCCAACGGTTCAAAGCATCTCTCCGACGAGCGGAGCTGTGGCTGGGGGCTCGACAATAACCGTTACCGGCACAGGGTTCATAAACGGCGCGTCGGTCAACTTCGTTGACACCAAGCTGGGTTCCAACGTCGTTTTAGCTGCGGCAAATGTGAGTGTTTTGAGCTCGACGACGCTTACCGCCGTCGCCCCCGCTTTGGCATCGGGGGCAAGCTACTACGTCACAGTCTCGACTCCCATCGGAACCAGCGTCTATGGCCCTACATATAACTGATACTCGGCTGAGGCGCTCTCTTATGGTCTCACCACGCCTTTTGTGAAGCCGGCGCATGGGTGAAGATATTGAATTGTCGTGTGGAGATTCTCTCGAGGGGTGCTAATCATCTGAGATTTAGCCTGGCAGAACACCACTATTAGTGGTGGATAAAACACCGTGCGTAAGCTAGAAAGTAGTGATTCTACAGTGTCCCTAGTCAAGGCATATTAACTCCTAGTACAGTCGGCACTGCAATTTCTTACAAAAGCATTGATCAGTGGTCAAAGGTGAGGATTCTGGGTTCGGATCCACGGATTGTGTGTAAATTAACGTTCAGCCTATTTTCAGGCAGTGAGGAAGCGGGGGAGTTCCACGGATGGTTAGCCCATTGAAAGATAGAGGCGTGCTTGCGGCCTATCGTAGAATAAACGAGCGCAGAGCAGCCTTACCAGAAGGTGAGTCAGGTTTCACCTTGATCGAACTTTTGATCGTAATTGTCGTGCTTGGCATTCTTGCCGCAGTGGTTGTGTTCGCCCTGGGAGGTGTGACAGGAAAGAGTGCGCTCTCCGCGTGCGAAGCTGATGGCACTACCATCGAGACTGCGATCGCAGCGTTCAACGCCAACAACCCGGGGGTCCCGGTGACGAAAGCAGACCTCCTGCCCGGAACATCAGGGTTGGGAGGGCCGTACATTCAGTCCTGGCCTTCAAACCTTCCCTATTATGCGTATGCCATAAATAACGGTGTGTTGGACATTGCAACTGATGCTTCAGGCCCCGTGACCACGTCTACAGCACCTGCGACCCCATACGCCGGCGTCACCTCTTGTACCGGCGTGAGCTAGCCCTTTTCTCTTAGTTTGACATCGGGTGCCCCAGCCAAGTGCGGGGCACCTTTCCGTTATGGCAGTTTCGTAGGAGGGTGGGAGTTGACAGGTAGCGCGCAGTTCGATCTCATGGATCCCTGGCTCCAGATACTTTGGGATCAGGGTGGTTCGGACCTGCTTCTTGCGGGAGGTTCAGCTCCTCGGATACGTGTCAGCGGCAGGCTTCTTCCAGTTGAAGGTGCCCCAGAGCTTGCGGCGGAAGAGATCGACAGGATTGTCCAGCCGCTTCTGACCTCTGGACAGAAGGAGATCTTCGCCGAGAAGCTCGATGTCGATTTCGCATTTTCTTGGCGTGATCTTGCCAGGATCAGGGGAAGCCTTTTTACACAGAGGGGCCAATCGGCACTTTCACTGCGAATCATCCCATCCAAGATCCCAACCTTCGAAGAGCTCGGCCTGCCGTTCGCGGCAAACATGGTTGTCGAGCAGCCACGAGGCTTCGTTCTTGTGACCGGTCCAACGGGTTCAGGCAAATCTACGACACTAGCGTCAATAATCAATCGAATCAACGAGACGCGGTCTGCTCACATTTTGACCATTGAAGATCCCGTCGAGTACGTGCATAATCACAAGATGTCAGCGGTGACTCAACGAGAGATCGGCCTTGACAGCCCGTCATTCGATCGAGCTCTCCGCTCGGCGCTGCGTGAAGACCCGGACGTGCTTCTTATAGGTGAGATGCGAGATATCGATTCGATCCAGATTGCACTAACCATGGCTGAGACGGGGCATTTGGTGTTTGCGACTCTCCACACAAATGATGCTCCTCAAGCTATCGACAGGATCGTCGATGTCTTTCCGGCAGAGCGGCAGGAACAGACGCGAGTTCAGCTCGCTGCGTCGTTGAGTACTGTTATTGCGCAGAGACTTATTCCGAAGATCGATGGAGGAATGGTCGCAGCGTTCGAGGTATTGGTTGCGACGCATTCCGTGAGAAATCTCATCCGTGAGGGCCGTTCGAGCCAGCTGGCCAACGTCATGTTCACGGGAACCAAAGACGGCATGCAAACAATGGAAAGCAGCCTGGCCAAACTGCTAGCCGATAAAGTTATCAGCTACGAGGACGCTCTTGCGGCGAGCGCGCATCCCAAGGAGCTGGCACGTCAGATGGAGCAGCCCAGCCAATCCGGCTTGAAGGCCAGATAGCGCAGTGAGCCCCCGACGCGGTCCGGATCTTCCCTATTCAATTGTGGCAGGGGTTACGCCTTGGAGGTCATCCTGGCTTGGAGCAAGCGCAAAGATGGCTGGTTCAGTTTTTGCTCCCGAGTCGCCACGCATCTTCGACTCCTTCGCGGAAATTCTGAGCGAGAGTCCACCCTACTCAGTTATCGTCGTGAATGCTCCAATCGGTTACGTCGATAGGCCGGGTTTCACAAATAGGACGTGCGACCTCGAGGTGAGGGCACTTCTTGGCCGGCGGGCATCGACGGTGCACAGCTCACCTGCTAGGTCCACATTGGAAGGGGGGCAGGAGCATGAGAGCCTTGATGCGGTCACGGTCAAGATGCTTCCACGCTACAGGGAGGTGGCGGCTCAGATGTCTCAGTACCGTCAGCGAGTTGTATTCGAAGGCCATCCGGAGCTGAGCTTCTTTCAGCTGAATTCGAGCACGCCGCTTCGGTGGTCGAAGAACACCGAAGCTGGACGGATTGAGCGTCGCAAACTCGTTGAAGAGAGGATTCCTGATATCGGCAAGATCCTTGAGTCGGGCCTGGAGCGGGTTCCGTCGAAGCACCTTCTCGATGCCGCCGCTCTTCTTTGGACTGCCCGTCGCGTATTCGGTCGCGCCGCAACGAGGATTCCGAGCTCCGCCGAGTGGGATAGCGAAGGATTGCGCATCGAGATGGTTTATTGACCCAGCAAAATCAGTCAATAAATTGAATGTCTCTACAGATACGGTTGCAAAGGGGGCAAAAGGAGCGATCCTGTGAAAATGGCAACTGCGGCACCGATTGCCAAAAATACCGCGTAGGGGATCCGCTGACGTCGCTCCATCTTCTTCGTGACGATCAGGGCCACACCTACTGTCGCACCAATAAGGTTGGCCGCAAAGAATCCAACCACTACATATCCGATACCCAGCCAGCCAAGACCGACTCCCAGCAAAAGGGCCAACCGCACATCGCCATATCCCAATGCACGCGGGCTGGATGCATTGATCACAAAAAAGACGCCGAACCATGCTATGGCACACAAAGATGCTACGAGAAGCCTGTGCCATTCGCCTGTGGCGGCTGAAGCGACGACCAAAAGGCCGTAAACCATTGCCAGCGACCAATATACGATCCGTTTGGGAACCAGATAGTGTTCAAGATCGATCAACGCCAATGCAAGCAGGGTTGCCAGCAACACAAGAAGTGCTGGGAGGTCCCATTCCAGGCCGATTCGAGCTCCAGTGGCCGCAAACAGAGCCGCACAGCTCAGCTCCACGGTTGGATACCGCTTTGAAATCGAGGCGCCGCAGCTGCGGCACCGGCCCTTCAGCATCATCCATGACAGAACGGGAATATTGTCTCTGGCACGGATCTCGGTACTGCACGAAGGACACGACGAGCGCGGTCGGACAACAGACTTGTCGAGTGGGACCCGATAGATCACGACGTTAACAAAAGACCCTATTGCAAGCCCGAAAAGGCCGCAGGCGACAATCAGGATCGTGTGCACCGAGAACTCTTTTTGCGGATAGTCGCCTTCGGTGTGTCACGCGGGCATAGGACGACGACTGCCGCCTTAGTTGCATGTGGGTAATCGCTGACCGAGCTTGCGCCAGCTGAATCTCTGGCTGGCTGGTGTTTTGACATGACTCGAAGTCTATTACAGCCCTTCATCCTGGTGCCTGCTTGGCCAGACCTTTGGTCTAACGAATTTTTATAACCAAGACCTTTTCTGTGCTGTTGTGAGCATCGATGTCGTCACACAAAAACGACGTCCTTGCTGCAACCACCAGCGCCAGCGTTGGAGTCTCCTGTGATCGCGGCCGACTTAAATGACAAAATTAGGTTATAGTGATTGCAAACTGTGAATTTAGGCGTGGAGACTGATGGCAGAGTTTGGAGATGTTACTTCATGGCCTCGTGAACATAGAGGCTTGCTGCTAACGACCTTGAATCAGGTATTGGCAGTTTACGATCCGGTGACCGCTAGCCACGCCGAAAGGGTTGCCGAGATCAGCTTTTTGGTTGCTGCAGAACTTGATCTTGCCGATCCCGAACGAGAGCTTGCTCAGATAAGCGGGATCGTTCATGACATCGGGAAACTGAAAGTCTCGCGGGGTCTACTAAACAAGTCCTCGGCGCTTACAGCGGATGAACGCTCCAAGATTGAGGCCCACTGTGAGATTGGTGCGGAGATCTTGCTAGCCATAAGCTCCGACTTCGGCCTCGTTGCCGAGGGGGTGCGATCCCATCATGAGCGATTGAACGGCGCGGGATATCCCAGTGGCCTCTCCGGAGAAGAAATTCCCCTGATGGCAAGATTGCTCGCGGTCGTGGACGTCTACGACGCAATGACGAACCAGAGAGCTTATAGGAAGAGGATTTATAGCTCCGGGGCCGCTAGTGAGTACCTAGTGGGTCAGAAGGGGAGCGAGTTTGATCCCGAGTGTGTTGACGCGACTATGGTTGTCTTGGGAGGATGGTTGAGTAACCGCAGAGTATTTTCCCTTTCTCCAAGCTCGAATCGCCAGCAGTTCGGGTGACATTTTCGAGCTGGCGGTCGCAATTGTGATTTGCGCGAGGCCAGCCAACGCGCCTCTCGACTGCAGCCCCCAGCGGTCACGTCGCCGGTATGGCGCCTGAGAGTGGAATTGCCGATCAATTGTTTTGGAGGGGTCTCTTTGGCACGACGTTCGGATGGGCTAGCTTTGTCTGGAACAGAAGGGTAAGTTCGTGCAGACCTGGTTCGATATGCAGGATTCCCCAAAATGAGTGAAGCTCAAGTTACGCCGGAATGGTGCTTGGAGCACTTCGATCCGTGGGACAAACGCATCACCTATTCCAATGTCTGGGGATGTACAGAGCGATGCGCCAAGACGCTCCTGCAGTTCACGGCCACGCACCTGGTGGCTTTTGGTCGATAGTCAGGTACAACGACATCAAAAGAGCTGCAGGGATTTTCGGGCTTTCTCCTCAGCTCTTGGTACCTCAATTGGCGCTCGCGGTGCCGACACACCTGCAACACCGAAGGCTCCAGTAGCACACGATTCGCCTGTACATACGAGGTTGCGTAAGGCCATGCAGACTCCGTCCGTTTCTGCCCAATAATGTCAAGATGCTTTCCGAAGGAATCCGATCCGGTGTGAACGAGCTTTTGGACGGTATTGCTGCAAAGGGGAGCTTCCACATTGTGAAAGACCTGGCGGAGCCAGTGCCCCAAGAAGTTCTCGCAAGGATCCTTCGTTTTGACGAGGAGGCCAAGATCAAAAACAGAAAGTTTGTTTTCGCGGTGGTACATGCTCATTTCGGTTCAAGTGGGGGAGCGTGGAACGACCTCCGCTCGTTCTCGCGAGAGGAGATCCATAAGCGTCAGTCGGAACCAGGAGATGATTTCTTCTGCCACCTCTGTTGAGATTACTTTGACGGAACCAAGTTCAGTGAAGCGGAATTGATCAGCGTTCTCGTTGCACTTGCACCGGCAGGTCATCATACGTCTATGAACGCAGTATCATCACTTCTGCGAAGAACGGCTGACACAAGGGCTAGGAAGGCCTACCTGGCCGAGACGAGACTTGGACCGAACATGGCAAAAGAGACACTGAGGTGTGATCCTCCCGTTCATCTATAGGCCAGAATCACGGCTGCGCCGGTTGAAATCAGCGGAGTGAAGATTCCGGCCGATTCCCAGGTCGTTCTTGTTTATGCCGCCAGCAACCATGACGAGGTCGAATTCGATCATCCCGAGGGGTTTGATTTCACGCGCGGCTCAAGTCAGCATCTCTCATTCGGTCATGGGATACACAGCTGTTCAGGAATGCACCTTGCCAGATTGGAGATGTCAATTATCCTTGAGGAGACGATGAAGAGATTCCCGATGATGTTCTGGCGGGAGAGCCGATCGACTCAGGTTTGATCTACGGTCACCACATGGGTTGGGAATCAATTCCAGCGGCAACCAAGTAGGTCTTTCAACCGAAAATAGAGCTGCTCAGATGGCGACAGGGCTCGGTCGGTGTCATGTCGTGCGATTCTCTCGGATTATTTTGATTGTCAACATTATTTGCCAGGTTTCGTCGTGCGAGAGAGACGAATGCGAAAGCGTCTCACTCGGCGCACGGTCAGTCCCGCCTGCACAAATGATGTGGAGGTCGGCAACCGCTTAGGATTTTGGATAGTTCAACTGCTCGAGATCTCGGGAGGCCCCGCTTCGATAGTAGGACCCGTTGTCTCTGGTGTCTTCGATGGGTTCATCAAGAACAGAAATGCAGCTAATATCGCCACCGGTACCAATGTCAAAATTGATATAGCTCGATAACCGAAGTAGCTGGCAACTTCACCCAACAGAAGAGGGCTGACGACCGAGGCTGCGCTGGTTGCCGCGGCAAGTGTGGCATTTGCTCTTGGCACATCCTTTGAGGTGGTTGTGCGGGCAACGGTCGATATGGATACCGGATAGACCAAACCATGGGGGACGCCAAGGAGCACCATTGCCGCGAACAAGGAGACCAGACCATGGCCCACAGCGAGCACGAGTGTGCCTGTAAGAGTCAACGTGGCGGAGATGCGGAGAAGGGTATATTCGTGCCTGCCAGGAGGTCTCCATACAAGTACTGAGCGCGTTGACAAAGAGACAAGAAAGAAGACGGTGAAGCAAAGTTGAGCAAGTGCGATGGTCGCGTGGTAAACGTAGTGTGCCATCAACGCACCGAAGCTGGTGATCGCGACAAATGGCACTTGGTAGAGAAGCAATGCCACGATCGCCATGCGGAAGTGCGGGTTTTTCGAAATGTGTCCGGAAAATGGCCGGTCCTCGGTGCTTATCTTGGACGGCTTCATGGAGGGCTTGACGAACGATAGAAGAACCAAAGCAGCGAGCGGAAATGGTAGGAAACTTGACAACCCGCTTTTCAGAGAGTCGTGTGTGACTTTCAAGATTATGGATTCGAAGAATGGTCCGAGGGCCAAGCTGGCACTGAGTGCGACGGTGTACGCGGAGATTGCTCTGTCTCGTGAGACACCTTCCACCCTGCTTGCAAGTGTAGCGAGGACTGGCATGGCCAGACCGCCTGATGCTCCAAAGATAACGGCGGAAACCAAGAAACTGTAAATACTGCCGCCAACTTCTACTACAAGAATTGCTACAAGCATGGAGGTAAGCCCTGCCATGGCAATGAGCCTGAGGTGCCCGGAGCGTAATCGCATGGCTAACCACAGGTTGGCTAAAGTGTTGACGGCTCCTGCTAGGGCAATCCCGATACCGATAACAGAAGGGGTCAAATGGAGAATGCTATGGCCTATCGGGCCAATGGTGGTCTGAAATGCGTTCTGAGTCGACCTGAACAAGGCCGTTAACGCCAAGAGGGCTAAGAATGGAACCGTCTTCAGCCGGAAATCTCTAAGATTCGACTTTTTCGGGGTCATCCAACAGTCACCTAGCCCACATTACAAGCCAATGCTCGATGACCGCTTCGTAAAAGCTTCAGAATCACTGGAAACTGCGATCCTTCTTACGATCTCTACAAGAGGCTTTGTGGCCAGTGGGGCGGTCAGGGCCGGTGTGGAGATACCAGGAGTACTTTCGAATTGAGTTGTGGGTCTGCGAAGGTCCTGGCGTAGGCTCACAGTCTTTCTTGTAGCTCACCTCGGGAAAGGGAAGTACGCGAGCTGCAATGTCGACGCCAGACCGGATCGGCTTCAATAATTATCAGACGCGACTCGGTGTAATCGTCTTACGCATCGATTGTTTGTCCCCCGTCTACCACTAGAGCAGAACCGGTCACGAACGACGATTCATCAGAGGCAAGAAAAAGAGCTGCGTAAGCTATTTCCTTGGGATCCGCAAGCCTGCCAGCGGCACGATTCAAAGCAGATAGCTGCTGTTCGTAAGCAACCGGATCGGGTCTGACACTCATGTTCCTACGAAGACGTGGGGTGTCGGTTGCACCAGGGCAAATGCAGTTGACCCGGATGTCGGGTCCATAGTCCAAGGCCATCTGTTTGGTGAGCATGATGACGCCACCTTTCGAGGCACAGTACGCGGCGTAGCGTGGTGATGCCAGCAAGCCAAATGTCGATGCCGTATTTATGATGTTTCCAGAGTTTTGTTCAAGGAATATAGGTATTGCCGCCTTGGAACACTGGTATACGCCCTTTAGGTTGATGTCGATGACGGTATCCCACTGTTCCTCATCTAGCTCATGTACCATGCCGCGAATTCCGGTTCCGGCATTGTTGAACAAGATATCCAGATGTCGAAATGCTTTTATTGCCGAACTCACCATGCGCTCGGCATCGTTCGCCAAGCGAACGTCGACCTGAATGCTTACGGCTTTGCCGCCCTCTGAACGGATCTTGGCGACGGTTTCTTCAGCTGCTTCAGGAATCAGGTCTGCGCAGGCAACTTCCGCCCCCTCCGATGCAAACAGGAGTGAAGCCGCTCTCCCAATCCCCGAGCCCGCGCCTGTAATGAGGGCAGCCTTTCCTTCTAGTCTGAGCTTTTTTGAATCAACGCTCATGATTCGCCTCCTGTACGCTTGCCCGGGTTCGAAGATAGCCGTTTCTGTTTGGTAGCTTCAAGGAATACCCCCTGTGTATTCATGTTTTTGAGATCTATAGACACCTCCGCCTCTGCCTCCGGCGAAAGCGTTGCAGTTCACGTCGCTTCTCGTAACAGCCTTATTCCTGTGCCTAAATGTCCTTTTTGCCAGCTTGATCGCCATAAGCCCTCATGAACTACTTTTCAAGCCAGCTGCCGTATAGGTAGTGGTGTTCATTTCCGCCGGTATGGGTTGCCTATGCACCTTTGATTGCGTCCGCTCGTTGACGATCAGGGAGTGGTTGTCAACGACAAGGCGTTTCCCAGTGCTCCCTATAGCCTCCTCGGGGAACGAGTGACTAAGCCACTGATGGGAAGTGCCTCCTTTTACAAATGAGCTCCTGTTCAGTTTTTGGGCCGAATCCAGATCGGTTTCGCGTGCGGCTGGCCCCAAGAATCTGCAGTCGAGAGACCACGGATACTTCATAACGCACGTGATGATCTAAAGACCATTTGGAACATCATTCCACGTAAGTTGCGAGCATAGGTCTCAGGCCATTGGTTGTCAACGGTACGATGGAAATAAAAATAAAGGTAGATTTTGGTTTGGCACCAAGATGGGCATGACGGTAGGGAATGTCTTGCCAACGATGGACGAAAGTACCTCCAAGTCACCCTTGTTCAATGAATGGCGAAGTGGCGGGCCACGACGGCGAACGACTCTTTTGGCTCCCAGGGCATGTCTGGGTAGGCCGTCCCGTGGCGACCAGGGGGAAGGGATTTCACGATGGACATCGAATCCATGTCTAGGTCGTAGCGAGGGTCATCGTCGGTCCCGGCCTCAGGCGTCGTGAATGTCGAAAGCAGGGCCCCGGCTACTCCGGAGCGTTCGAGCTCGCCGAGGGTCTCGTCCAACTCCCGGGCCTGCATGGCTTCATCACGCTGGAACGTACCCTTTAGGCGTGCGCGGATGAAGTGTCCAATCACGGGCCGAGTGTGGAGCCAGAGCCGGGTGGTGTCGGTGACTCCGAACCCCAGGGTGCCAGAGTTCTCGGCTCCTCGGTAGGTGCGCATCCCAAACTCGGTGACGATCACTGGCTTGCCGGTGGAGAGGAAGGGTTGGAGTATTTCGATGTAGCGCACCTTGTTCCGTGCTTCACGGTAATGGTCGACACCCACGTAGTCGAAGAGTGACCAGTCCACCTGTTCGAAGACGAGTGAGGCGTAGGTCAGTGGACCATTGAAAACAGCGCGCACTCTGGGCACCAGCTTAGACAAGTACTCATCAAGCCTCCCGCTGTGAACCAGCGATGGCTCTTCTCTAAGACGATGCAGGCGCTCGATCACGCTCTTGCCAGCGACTAGGCCCTTCATGAAGAGTATGAGTTCGCCTCCGACCACGAAGATCACACGCCCTGGGTGTGCGGCCGACAGAAATGTTGCGGCATTGGCCGCAGCGACGATGCGCATCGCCGTTTCCTCCGGTGAGTATTCGTAGAAGGCCGGGGAGAACCACACCTCGAGATCAAGTCCTAGCGCTACCTCTGCAGCGGAGGTTATCCGCTTAATGTCGCTGCCTCCGACACGCACTGCATTGGCATGCAGATCATCACGGATGATCTCGATCTCACGACGCACCACCGACATGTCGAGGTCCGCGCGGCGTGAAGATATCGCATAACCCGGGCCGCGGAACGTGGTCCCAGTGTCGTAGTGAATTCCTCGGTGCAACACGCTGCGGCACCTCCCTCCTTTATCCAGGCACTCTCGGGCGCATGTAACGAATATGCATGCTGGATGAGACCTTCGCACTGTAACCTCATCCTGGAGGCGAAGCGCGCAGATTTGTGAAATTCTTTGCTGAAGTGTAAATTTTTCCGATACAGTCTACCAGGTCTTTTCGATATTTTGTTTTTGAAATTCTGGTATTGGGTGTGAGGAGAGTTGATATTGACTAAAGTGGCAACGTCGTGAAACCACTTTGGATCTTCTCAAGAGTGAAGTTAAAACGCAAGGGTGTGCTGGGGAAAAATGCTACTTTAGCCTCTCTATTTGTCGGCGTAGCAATTCTTTCCCAGTTGTTGCCCGGCGGCGGAGCGGCCAGCGGGCAGACAGTTGCCAGTGCCCAAGCCCAGGCAGCGGCGATTGCAGCTCGCCTGAATGCTCTCGGCGCGCAAGCGTCGCGGATGATCCAAAACTATGATCAGGCAGAGGCCTCGCTTTCACAAGTCAATCAGAAGATCAAAGACACCCAAAACCAGATGTCTGGAACTCAGTCACAGATTGCATCAATCAGGGTCGCACTTTCCCAGGAAGCAATCGATAGTTATATGACAGGTGGGAACCTTTCCACTCTGTATGCGCTTTTCAACGAGAATCCCACTCAGGCTGCCGTGCGGCAGGAGTTTCTCAACACGGTGACCAACTCACAAGCCGATTTGGTAGCATCGTACCAAGCTGCGGTCCAATCTCTCCACATGCAACAGGCATCTTTAAAGACTCTTCAAGATCAGGCGATTTCCGTGCTGAGCCAGGCGACTGCAGCCAAGAACGCGGTGCTGGCGGCAGAGGTCCAGCAGAAGGCGCAACTTGCCTCCGAGAACTCTCTAGTTGCTTCTCTTGTAGCGCAACAGCAGGCGGCTCAGGCCGCAGCCGCTCAGGCCGCAGCTGCTCAGGCCGCAGCTGCTCAGGCCGCAGCTGCTCAGGCCGCAGCTGCTCAGGCAGCAATTCTCGCGCAACAAGCGGCAGCGAGAGCTCACATAATTGCAGCAAGCGCACCTTCCGTGACTCCAGTGAAGCCGTTTGTTGGGGGTACATACGGCAATCCGCTTCGTTCAATAGCAGGCCTATCTCCGGAAAGGATAGACCAGGGGGTCGATTATCACGGATATGGGCCAATCTACGCCCTGGGTAATGGTGTAGTCTTGAGCGTCTACAATAGCGGGTGGCCAGGAGGAACCTTCATCTCATACCGGCTTACCCAAGGGCCTGCGGCTGGGCTCGTCGTCTACGCGGCGGAGGACATAAGACCACAGGTTGGTTTGGGTCAGAGCGTGACGCCAAACACTGTGATTGGGACGATGTATGAAGGATTTGCTGGAATCGAGACCGGTTGGGCAAGCCCTTCGCTTACTGGAGAGACCATGGCTCGCACTTCTGGCCAGTTCGGTGGCTCGAACTCTACAGCATACGGCTTCAACTTCTCGCAATTGTTGCGGTCGCTCGGTGCACCGGGCGGCGTGTTGCAGAACAACCCTCCTACTGGCAGCCTGTTGTCCGGATGGCCAGTTTGGTAGGATGGCGGGCTTTGCCTTGCTTTGAGCTATTTTCGTGACACAATATATTTCTGAACACAGCACGGCCAACTCGGATCCCTTTTTCTTAAGGGGTGAATCCTTGCGCAAGCGGAATCCTCATTTAGCCGAAAAAAGTACAAGCGCCACAATCTGATTCGTATTGTGCGATGACAATTTATCGCCCTGGCATGCAGTCTCAACTCCGACCTTAGTTTGCCTGTTCGAACCAAGGCAGCTACGACCTGGTTGATTCTAAAGAAACTTTGTCGCCGCCGCCAACACCAATGGGTACCCAGTGAGGCAAAGTCCAGCTGGCGCCAGAGGTAGCGGCTCACCAACGAGGTTCTTCTGAGTCTCCTCATGTTTCAGCCCCATGTGATCCTTAGGCCCCCTGGAAAACCAATACCGGAATTCCCGGGTGTTGCAGAAGGCGCTATATAAGTAGTTTGGTTCAAGCTAGCTCATTTAAAGCCACGCTCGGTGGCATAGTAAGGGGAGGTAGCGAAATGTTAGAGAAGAGAAAGTTGAAGTCGCGTTGGATCCGAACTCTTAGTGTTACAACGTTGGCCATGGGCACGATGCTGACTGGGACCGCTACCGCAGGAGCTGCGCCAGCGCCGCCGACTCCAGTGCTTGCGTTCAGCCCATCGTCCGGTGATTTCGGTCAGGTCACTGTTGGCCAGGCCTCGTCAACGGAATTTACGCTTACCAACTCCGGCCGAGCTGCAAGCAGCTCGCTAACTGTCACCTTGGCTGGCTCAAGCGCATTCACCGTAATTGGCGATACCTGCAGCGCGGTCAGTCTACCTCTGGGTCGGACCTGCACGGTTACCGTTGAGTTTGCTCCTACCAGCGCGGTCGCTTACAGCGGGACGCTGACGGCGACTGGTGACAATGGCAGGCCTGGCGTAGTCACGACGGTGAATCTCAATGGGACTGGAGTAGTCCCCGAACACCTCTACTGGACCACCCTCGGGATCCACTCCAGCGGGACGGTTATGATGGCTGGCCTTGACGGCACCAACCCGCATCAGATCGCGGGCGGGGCCGGCATCCAAGCCGAGGGTGTTGCCGTCGATGGCACCCACCTATATTGGGATAACTCGGTTGGCGGGACGATCGTTGAGGCCAATCTTGACGGCACCAACCCCCAAGCAATTGTCAGTGGACAGACGCCAGTGGAAATAGCCATTGACGGCGCCAACGGCCACCTGTATTGGGCCAACTCCGGAACAGGTATGTTTGGGGATGGCTCTTCGATCATGGAAGCCAACCTGGACGGGACCGGCGCACACAGCATCGCCAATTTCACGGGTGGCCAAGGGGTCGCAGTTAGTGGAACCCACCTTTACTGGACGCAGGGCTACGATCCTGACAACTTTTCGCAGCAATATGGGGTAATGGAAGCCAACCTGGACGGGACCGGCGCACATGTGATCGCCCCCAATCTCCAGGTTTTCCAGCTGGCGGCCGACAGTACGCACTTGTACTGGACGGGGCATAACAACAACTTTGTGGCTACGGTTACGATGGCCAATCTGGACGGCAGCAGTCCCCAGACCGTTGGCACCGGCGATATGATCAGCGGGGTGGCTGTGAGCAGTTACAACCTGTACTGGACGGACATCAACGCGGGTACAGTCACTATGGCCGGCCTTGACGGCACCAACCCGGTGGCCGTTGCGAGCGGGCAAGAGGTACCGATGGCCGTAGCGGCCGGGTAACGCTGAGCTGCAAGCTCCGCGGCGAGTATTGACATGCCCTTGCGCTGTGACGGCGAGGGTGGTCGTAGGAATATGAAAGGGCTGGCATCGGAAGGTGTTAGCCCTTTCATGCTAGGAAGCTTGCCCCGATGGTGAAGGGCAGACCGCCAAAGCAAGTTCTTGCCTAAGTGAATTGGAGCTGATCACTAGCTAGCTAGCTGTATGTATCTCATATGCATGACATCCGTGTGAGCTGATAAGCGAGCTGTTACCGATCGGAATAGCGGTAAGGGAGTTGGGTGTGCATCCCGCAACAACGAGACGTTGGGCAGAGGACCACGTTGATCGTCCAGAACGAAACCGAAAAATCATGGTGCTATGACCTTGTGAAGCTCCACCGTCTCATTTCGCCCTCCCCCCAAAAGCGAAGAGGCCTGGAAGCCGTGATCGCGTGATTTAGGGGAGCCAAGCACGACCTGGCCCAGGATCTTCAGCCAGCTGTCATGTGTCGACACCTGGAGAAGAAGCTGGTATATAAACGCTCCAAATTCGGTCAGCCGACCTATTAGCATCGGCGCTCACAATTAGGAGGTCACGTGCTCGAGTATTCATATGCTCGCAGGTTTCACCCCGCTGGCCTTTCTTGCTCCAGCACTTTCGATCATGAGTTGTAAAGTTATACTGTACGCAAAACTTGTCCGGGTTCAGATGCGTCTTTGTGTCGCTTATTAGGCTTGGAATCCCCGTGCGCGAGAGTGGGAAGGATTTCAACTAGTAGCCGAGCGATTCCACAAGCTTTTCGGGATTGTCCGCTCCTACCAGGAGGGTGTCGAAAGTCTCACTTTGCAGACGAACCTTGACACCACGTTGGTTTTGGTGATGGACGATGGCAAAGATCTTTTCGGTGCCGGACAAGAAGGTCCCCATTGCAAAGATGCCAGGAATTCGGCTGCCAGGCAGCTTGATTCCGTGGACTGCGCGAATGATGTCGTCGACGACGGTTATCTCTTGGACCGACGACAGTGGCACGGTGATATCGCCGTGTACTGATTCCGCCTTCTCGATGGTGCTCAATTTGAGCACGAGAGCACCGTCTTCACGAACAAGCTCAGCCATATGTACCTACTTTCCAAGCTCTGAGACTCGAAACCGTGACCATCGTACATCACCAAAATGTAGGCCGTTCCGACATCGTGGCAAAGCTTCATGTGCACAGTTGTCACCGGCATGCTGATGCGAGGTCTTTCTGTTCAGAAATTCCCATGGGCTGAGATACTTTCCCATTTAAGGTAAGGATCGTTTCGGCGGTCTCTACTACGTCTGGGAGTTCGTAAACGGACGATCCGCCACCACTAGGAAGGGACAACGGCCTCGAGTGAGCAAGGTGTTTCCAACGGCAGAGCGGAGGGGTTGAATACCTAAGATCCGCTTGATCATCGCCAGGTGCCATTGGCTGCATTCTGAAGAGGCGACTCTGGCATGGGTGATGCTTGTCGCGTGCCGATGGATCTGCCACTGGAGTGTACAAGTTTATCCAAATGAAGGTCAATCGGGTCATCCTTCGTTCGTCAGCGAAGATGACCATTTCTAGCAACATCGGCGCCATTTATCTTCAGTTCGGCAATTACGGCTACCACTTCAGCTTCGAAAGCTTTGAAGTTCAATAGCCGGATGTGTTTGATGGACTCGCATATGAAAGTTCCAAAAGCAGCATCGGCGATCCGTACACTTTACGGTGATTAGGTGCAAAAGTGCGTGTCTGCCTTGTCCTCGTTGGACTGTCGAAAACATCGACTGTCGGCGCATAACCGATTAACCAATTGAGTTCTGTACGGTCAAGACTCTCTCAGCTACGTCTCCCCGCTACAGGCCAAAGAGCTCTTCGCGCCCAAGCCCTGTCGCTGAGGAAAGCTCTATTGTCACCCTGAGATTATGCAAATTAATGGATTTACAAAATTTATTTTGTACGCTTCCCTAACTCCCACAAATCAAGTAACGGGTTCACTTTGTTCAACCCGTTGAGAATGTGCGTAACGCCGCTACAACAGGTCTTACAAATCCTCTTTCGAGATCCCCGTAGACCGCATTATTGCGAGTAACGTCCCAGTCTTTAGTTCTTTGGAATGCATGGGGATCGGAACTACTCGTCGCATTTCTGGATCTTTCATGATGTAGTGGCTTCCACGGACTCGTTCGAGCTGCCAACCCTTTCATTGCAGAACTTTAATAAGTTGGATCGGTCGAACCGCTGGCAGCTTGTCGCTCATGAGGCATGGACGATTATATGTTCTCGAATCCCACGGCGGATCGGATATCCAAGGTTTGCGACCGTTTCCAAGTAGCCCTCTATCGCCTCTCGGGCCATGTCAATGGCTTCTTCTCTGGTGTCACCCTCGGTTACAACGTCAGGAAGTTCGGGTACAGTCACAGTAAATCCACCCTCTGGTTGAGGAGTAAGTATGATTTCAAATTCTTCGAGCTTGTCCATGGCGTTCCTTAGAATGGGGCACTTCATCCAAGTTTATAAGTTCTCAAATTGAGCGCCATGGGAACTCGAACCGATACCATAACCTCGCTTCAAGAAACCGGCAAAATCATGTGCGATCAATCGGCTTAGGAATAAAAACTCGAGAGCCGATATACTCCGAGGCTGCCCTGTCTTGAGCCTCCAGGACGTGACTATAGACTCTCAACGTCACAGAGGCATCAGCGTGGCCCAATCTGCCACTAACGGTCCTAATGTCCACTCCGGCAGCTATGAGCTCTGTCGCTGTGAAATGTCTTAGCTGATGCAAGTGGTACGAGAGTCCGAGCTGATTACACATCTTCCGAAAGTATTTGGAGGGAGTATCAGGGTGCAGAGGCTTGGAACCGTCAGGCAAACCGTAGAACAAAAATGGGTCGTCCACCAGGTAAAAGCCCAGTTCAGTATTCTTCTCAAGCGCGTCGATCTGAGAAACGATAACGCCTTCCAGAATTTCGTCAACACCTATCTTACGCACACTGTGGGTCTTAGTTGCCTTTTCGTAAATGCCGTCGTTGGGGGTGTAACCGATAGATCGCGCAATCGTCAATACCTTTACCTCACGGTCGTAATCTGACCACCGCAATGCCAGCGCCTCGCCTCGTCGTGCACCGGTGAGCGCACAGAGAGCAAAGACGGCCGCAAGCTGAGGGCTACGCTGTGAGGTAACGGTCAGAATTTGCCCCAACTCTTCCGGACTTGGAGCGACCGCAACCGTTCGACGAGCAGTCGGAGGCGAGGCGAGCTTGGCGACGTTCGTAGTTACCCAGCCCCACTTCAAAGCTTGCCCGAGAGCTCTGCTGAGCACCGCATGGACATGGTGAACCCTCGAAGCACTCAAGCCCTTCTCCGCCATTTGGCGATAAAGATTGTCCAGGTCACGAGCTGTAAGCTTGTCAATACTTTTGCCGCCTAAATTCGGTACGATGTGATTCCGAGCGATTTCGCGATAACCAAAAAGCATCTTCGCAGCCATAGCGGAGCGGGCGCAAGAATCAAAAAACTCAGCGAGCAACCTCTCCAGCGAGATCCCCGAACCGCGCTCGTTCTTAGCCGACACAGCTAACTTAGCCAGCTCTTGACTAGCGAGACGAGGACCTCCATACACGGTCTTAGCAACGTAAATGTACTTACCAGTTGCGGGGTCCTTCCCCGCACTTACACGGAGCTTCCACACGCCAGGACGTATCTCTTTTCTCTGTCCAGTCATTTACCAATTAAGCACATATTAGGTACTGGCTTGCACGTGACTTTGGAGAAATACCTTCTGACCTGGTGCGCCCCCTGGGATTCGAACCCAGAACCTGCGGATTAAGAGTCCGTTGCTCTGCCGTTGAGCTAGAGGCGCGCTCAATTTCAGGTCTCAACTTAGTTGTGACAACTAGTAGACCAGGCCGAATGACCAGCAAAACCACATAGAAAAGCTGGCCAGTCAAACCAACGACTGGATGGGGTGGCCAAGGGGACTTGAACCCCCGACCTCCAGGGCCACAACCTGGCGCTCTAACCAACTGAGCTATGGCCACCACAGTGCTCATTCATCATAGTCACGCATTTAGGGTTAGTAGTACCATACTTAGACAACCGCGATCAAAACCCTGGTATTTCTCGGTTAGTAGGAAAGTTTTTGCTGCCTAAAGATGTTAAATAGCTCAAAGAGTGTCGGACGGATTAGGATATTGACTCGTTGACAAACCCGCCCCTGTAGCTCAGCCGGACAGAGCAGCTGCCTTCTAAGCAGTTGGTCGCAGGTTCGAATCCTGCCGGGGGCGCCTGGTTATAGCATATATTTGCAGTTGTTGCTCCCTTGAGATACGATTAACCCAACAGTTGACCCAACAATTGAGCGAGGTTATGAAAGTGGGTTCGATCCGTTTAAGAAGAAAACCCGACGTTTGGGAGCTTCGTCTTTATCTAGGCAGGGATGAAAGCGGGAAGGTGATTCACAAGTATGCGACCTTCGTTGGTGGAAAGCGCGACGCCGAAAAAGAACTTGCGAGGCTTTCCT
>JAJZIP010000051.1 GCA_021810525.1 Actinomycetes bacterium
GCTTCCCTCACAATCGATCACGAGTCCCTGTCTTACGAGCTCCCGCAACTGCTGTCGGTTCACTCCGTCAGGCGCCGGCGGCTTGAACAGCGAACTCTCCAACTCCTTGATGAAGGGATGTTTGCTTAGCGTGTCCCTCATCTGGCCGAACCTGGAACTGTAGACCCTTGAGGAGTCGACGGTGAGATCTTGGACGCCTTGAAGAACTGCTCTCGAGATCTCATCCAGCTCTGAGATGTCGAAACCAAGTTCGCCAGCGTTCACGGCCCTTTCCGTCAGCTCACGAGTGATCTCAGCTTCAAGCGATTCGGAGATGACGTATCGCTCGCCTGCATTTGGTGAAACGTTCTCGCCCGTCATCTTGTAAAGAAGCCTGGTGTCGATAAAGCCGCGTTCTTTGACGATCTGCATGATGTCGAAGGGCGGGGCAGGCTTGCTCACAGGAGTGAGAGGGTTCACGTTTGTGACTTCTCCTCCGGCGACTGTCTCCCGGCGTCCCAACTCTCTCAGGATGAAGCGGTCTCCCTTGGTCAAAGGGACCACGGAGTTCAAATGAACTCGAATGGCTCCGATCTCTCCGGATTTGAGCTCACCCTTTCCCAAGACATTTATACCTGCGGGGAAGTCTCCAGAGCCAACATAAATCGCGTAAGCGCCCTTTTTCGTGATGCCGTGGGAGAGGTTTGGCAAGACCTTGATCGTGGCGTCGAAGGTTGATGTTGCACACCATTGGGAGGGATCGAGCAGCACATCCCCGCGAGAAACCTGGTTGGGGGATACTCCGAGGAGGTTCAATGCCAGTCTTCTTCCAGGGTCCGCTACGCTCAGCTTTGCTCCATGAGACTCCAGGCCACGAACCCTCACCTTGGAGCTGGTATCTCCGAGATCCTCAAAGAACTCCCTATTCAGATTGGAGACCATGACATTCCAAGATCTGCCCGAGGAGTGAAAGATGGCGAGCTCTTGATCCAGGCGGACTTCTCCTCCAGTGAGAGTACCGGTCACCACTGTTCCCGAGCCGCGCGAGGAAAAGACCCTATCGATCCATAGCCTCGGTCTGTTCAGGTTGGCGGCATTCGGAGTGGACGCCAAAAGCTTTTCGATCTCAACTATCAGCTGGTCGAGGCCGCGCCTGGAGAGAGAGTCGACGGCAATGACGGGAGCCTTTTCTAGAAAGCTCCCGGCGACGTGCTCCCCGATCTCCATTCGTGCCAGTTCAAGCCACTCTTCGTCTACAAGATCGGCCTTTGTGATGACAATTATTCCGGTCCTGGTTCCGAGCAAATCGAGTATCCGCAGATGCTCCTCGCTCTGCGGCTTCCATACCTCGTTTGCAGCCACCACGAAAATTGTCCCATCGATTGCTCCCACCCCGGCAAGCATGTTCTTGATGAAGCGAATATGGCCAGGCACATCGACAAGTGACAGCTCCTGCCCCGAAGGAAGCCTGAGATGCGCGAAACCAAGATCTATCGTGAGCCCGCGCTCTTTCTCCTCTTTCCATCGGTCTGGATCCGTTCCCGTAAGGGCAAGTATCAGAGATGACTTGCCATGGTCGACATGTCCGGCGGTCGAAAGTACGTGCATCTGACTCCTCTCCCTTCGGTAGAAAATTGGCAGACCAAAAGGCCGGCTAGGTCAGTGATTGGATAGAGCGTCTAAGGTAGTCGTCGTCGCTGGGATCGACAGTCCTCAGATCGATCACGGTGTCTGATCCTTCCATCCTTGCCACAACGGGTATTTCAAGTTGGCGAAGCTTGGCGGTAAGGTCGCCTTTGAGTGCGATGCCGAATGAATCCAGCTCCTGTCCCGGAAGCGAGCCGCCCCCTATGGCTGCTCTGAGTGGAGCCGGCCGACCGACCCCTATCCTCTCGGCCCGCGTCTTGAGCTCATCGACCTTGAGCTTGGCCATCCGCCAGAGCGGAAGCTCGTCAGCCCTGTTGTCCAGGTAGGCGAAGAGTGTTGCTCCCATCGCCTCAAGTACAAGGTTGCCCGGACGGAGGGCTCGGTAAAGAGGATGGCGGGCGCAGGTCTCGACCATCTCTCTCCTTCCCGCGATGATGCCAGCTTGGGGGCCACCCAAGAGCTTGTCGCCGGAAAATGTTACCAGATCAGCGCCGGCGGCTAGGCTCTGTCTCGCTCCAGGCTCATCTTTGAGCCAAGAAGGCTTTGGCCATCCCATCCAGGGTGCTGCCTCGTCGAGAAGACCTGACCCTATGTCAAATACAACCGGTATTCCGAGAGATCCTAACTGGCTGACAGGCACACTTTCGACGAAGCCAGTCATTCGGTAGTTCGAGCTGTGAACCTTAAGTATCAGTGCGGCTTCAGAGTTCTTCGCAGCGGTCTCGTAGTCTTTGAGCCGCGTCTTGTTGGTGGTTCCCACCTCGACCAGCTGAACCCCTGCCGATGCCAGAACCTCAGGTATTCGAAATCCTCCGCCGATCTCTACGAGTTCCCCCCTGGAGATGATCACGCTCCTGCCCAATGCGTGGGCGGCAAGCACGAGAAAGATTGCGGAAGCTCCATTGTTCACGATGATGGCTGACTGTGCTCCGATGTAACCGGCCAGAAGCGATCCGACCCTCTTGTTCCGAGAGTCCCTCTTTCCACTTTTGAGGTCGATCTCGAGATTCGAGTAGCGGTATGCGTCCCGCTGAGAGCGTTCCGGGCGGAGGGGGGAGCGGCCCAGGTTGGTGTGAATTATCACGCCGGTGCCGTTGATGACAGGCTGAAGGAGATCGTCGAGAATCTCTTTCGCATATCGAGCTGCATTCCCATGGTCGTTATTGGCAATCGAGCGCCGAGCAGCCTCTACGCGAAGTTGGTGGGGCAGTCCGGAGGTTTCGAGAGAGTGCGCAAGTGAATCTACAGAAGGAGGTCTCACCACGCCAAGATTACTCCCAGCCCGAGCAATATATCGCATAATTTGACGCTAGCCTTGTACTGGTGGAGCCCAGACCTGCCGCAACTGTCATTTTGATGCGTGAAACCGAAGATGAAGATGGTTTTGAGGTATTGATGCTCAAGCGCTCAACCGAGCTTGATTTTTCAGCTGGTGCGTATGTATTTCCTGGAGGCGCCGTAGATCAAGCGGATATGGATCTCGCGTCAAGATGTATCGGTATAACTGACTCTGAGGCGTCCAAAGGTCTAGAGCTGGACGAAGGCGGAATCGCTTTCTATGTGGCGGCGATAAGGGAGTGTTTTGAGGAGGCTGGGATAATGCTCCTCGCCTCGACGCCCGAAAGATCTGATTCACTTCCGCGCCACTTGGACCTGGGTTCTCCACAGATCAAAAGTGAGTTTGCCTCCCTCAGACACTCCCTCAATGGAGGTGAGTTCAAGTTCTCAGATGTGGTGTATTCTCAGGATCTCTATCTGACTGCGGACGACCTGTATTACGTTAGTCACTGGGTGACTCCTCCTGGAGGCCGGAGAAGGTATGACACCAGGTTCTTTGTCTCCCTCGCACCTGAGAATCAAGATGCCCTCCATGACGAGAGCGAGATCGTCGACAGCCTTTGGCTGAAGCCGAAGGAGGCTCTGGAGAGGTTCGAAAATGGCGAGCTGACGATAATCTTTCCTACCCTACGCAATCTGGAAGCTATTGCAGAGTTCAAGAGCACTCAAGAGGTATTCGAGTGGGCGTCGGGTTTGAGCGACATTCCGACCCTCTCTCCGATTCGCGTCTACGAAAACGGTGAGGCCAAGTTCGTGTTGCCTGGAGAGGAGTCAACGAGGCTCTAAAGCTGCGTTTATCGCATCGAACATCCTTGCGGTGCAGCTCTGTGCTTCATAGTTGGGCGCAATCTTCGTTACAATATCGTGAGCCAGCTGGATTATCGCATCGCGAGCCTGCCTCTCGTGCTGGTGGTGCATCTCTGCTTCCATCAGGGTCAAACCCATGTCGCCAAGCCGTGCAATCGAGGGACTGAATGGAATCTTGGCGATCAACGATGTCCCTAGCTGATCGGCGACCTCTTGGCCGCCACCTGAACCGAACAACGAATAGTCTTCACCATGGTCGCAGGTGAACCCGGACATATTCTCTACAACTCCGGCGATGCGGAGATGGCCCTTCTTGGCCATGTCTCCCATGCGGGAGGCGACCACCGAAGCTCCCTTCGCCGGAGTGGTGACAATTATCATCTCCGTTCTCGGAAGCATTCGGGAAAGAGCCATCTGGATATCCCCGGTTCCGGGGGGCATGTCGATCAGCAGGTATTCCACCTTTGCCCATGTGACGTTCTCAATGAAGTGCTGGAGTGCGCGTGAAAGCATCAGTCCCCGCCACATGATTGCGTCAGAGTCTCCCTGCGCCAAAAAGCCCATGGAGATGATCTGTAGCTCCCCGCTGCCGATTTGCTTCCGTATCGGAGACATCCTCCAGGAGTCCTTGGTTCCTTCGGCTTCGATCTTGCCGGATACTCCAAGCATCCGTGGCAAAGAGAAGCCCCAGATGTCGGCATCGAGCAATCCAACCGTCAAACCCTGGGAGGCGATTGCGGCTGCGAGATTCGCCGTGAGCGAAGATTTGCCGACGCCTCCCTTGCCGGAGGAGATTGCGATTATCCGGGCGGATTGAGGAATCTCGACCTGTGGGGATTCCTTCTGCGCGTTCTTGCGTGCGATATCCATTAGCCGGGTTTTCTGTTCTCTGGTCAATTCACCCATTTCGACCATCGTCCGGCGGATCTCTGTGATGTGGCCAAGCGCTTGTTCGATGTCTCTCTGTATTTGAGAGCGCAGGGGACAACCAGCAGCGGTCAAGCCGATTTTAATCGTTGCCGTACCGTCGTCACCTAGGCTTGAGCCAAGGTACATGCCCAAAGAGACGATGTTATCGCCAAGTTCGGGGTCGATAACGTTCTCGAGTGCCAGTGACACCTTCTTCTCAAAATCGGTGTTTTCCGCGCTTTTCACAACTACAAGTCTAGGTGCAACCGGTTGGTCTCATCCGGGCGGTGATGTTACAACAAAGGAGTTGAAGACCGGCATCGAGTCGTGGCGTCGGTTTCAGCATCCGCAGTGTGGATGAAACTCGAGCCATTGATTGCAGATTAATTTTCCGTCTTGCTAGAATTATTTGAAGACAGTTTTGAGTGGCGAAACGCTTGCGTGTAGACGGATCACGCGGGCCAAAGGAGAGAAATGTCAGCCAGTACAATCACAATTGGCAAAAAGCCATCGAGCATCATCGTCACCGACATTGCCGCTAAGAAGGTCGCCGAACTGCTGGCTCAAGAGGAAGGTTCGAGTTCTCTTTTCCTCAGGGTTGGCGTGCGGCCGGGCGGCTGCTCAGGATTCAGCTACGACATGTTTTTTGACTCGGAGTTGGCCAGTGACGACATCGTGAGTGTTTTCGGCGATATCAAAGTTGTCGTCGACGAGACTAGCGCTGCGATGCTCAAGGGTGCGACCTTGGACTACAAGGAGGGTCTCCAGGACGCGGGCTTTCACATTTCGAACCCTAACGCCGCCAGGACCTGCGGCTGCGGTTCGTCCTTCTCTTAGAGCTGATTCCAACCGGTCTGAGCCCGCCGCCTGAGGCGGGCTTTTATTCGCCCGTGAGGTTATCGGCCGCCGCTTGAAGGCGCGCGCCGAGTGGACCCGAATCGATAGCCAACTGAGCGCACAGTCTGGATGAGCGATTCCTGCTGTTCGCCGAGCTTGGCCCTGAGCCGCCGTATATGCACATCAACCGTGCGTGCCCCCCCATAGTACTCGTAGCCCCAGACCCTTGATAGAAGAGTTTCCCGGCTGAACACCTTGCCCGGTCTTGACGCCAAGAACTTGAGAAGTTCGTACTCCATGTAAGTCAGATCCATGACCCGGCCGGAAATGGTTGCCTGATAGGTTTCCAGGTTCAGCACTAGGGGACCGTATTCGATGATCTCGGGCACGAGCCCTCTCCCTGACCTCCAAAGCAGATGCTTGAGCCTAACATCGAGTTCAGCGGTGTCGATGGGACCGACAATGAAGTCGTCGAAGAGGTCGTCTCTTAGGTTGAGCTCTGAAAGCAGGGCCTGGTTTACAATGAAGATCACCGGTTCAACTGGGTTTTCGCGTTTTCGGATCGATCGGGCCACGGATAGCGCCAGCTCGAGATTATCTGAAGCGTTGATCACCGCGCCGAGGTAGCCATCATCTGGCTCGAGAGGTCCAATCTGGGTTGTCTTAGCGATCGAGATCACTTGATAGCCCAGGTCTCGGAGCACATTTGACAGCTTTTCGCTCTCGGTGCCTCCGAGTAGAAGGAGCGATTCCATTTGGCTCACTAAAGGGCTCTGAGGTAGCGATCGAGTTCGAACTGGGAAACATGTGTCTTATAGGAACTCCACTCGTCTTGCTTGTTTCGTATGAACCACTCGAAGACGTGGGAACCCAGTGTTTCGCGGACCAGCTCCGACTCCTCCATTTTGGCAATCGCCTCATCAAGATTCGCCGGAAGGAATGTGATGTTGTGCGCTTGCAGCTCTTGGTCAGACATGTTGTACAGGTTGTCGCTGGCCTCCTCCGGAAGCTCGTACTCCTCCTCGATTCCTTTCAAGCCGGCTGCGAGGATGACCGAGAAGCTGAGGTATGGATTGCAGGCAGAATCCGTGGCGCGATACTCAATTCTCGAGGAGTCGGGGTTTGCCCCCTTGGCAACTGGAATTCTGACCAAGGCCGACCGGTTGTTTCTTGCCCAGGAAACATAGATTGGAGCTTCGTAGCCGGCGACAAGACGCTTGTAGGAGTTGACCCACTGGTTAGTCACCGCAGTGAACTCTGGTGCGTGGCGCATGATACCGGCAATGAATCTTTTAGCAGTATCGGATAACCAGTACTTGTCGTTCTGGTCGCTGAACGCATTTTGCTCACCTTTGAACAGCGAGAAGTGGGTGTGCATCCCCGATCCTTGAACGCCTGCCATGGGCTTTGGCATGAAGGAGGCATGAACGCTGTGCCTAGAGGCAATCTCTTTTATTATCAACCTGGCAGCCAAGATGTTGTCTGCCATTGTCAAGGCATCCGTGTAGCGCAGGTCGATCTCGTGTTGGGATGGTGCGTCCTCGTGCTGAGAGTATTCGACCGGGATCCCGGAGTCCTCAAGCGCTAGAACCGTCTCCTGTCTCAGCTTTGAAGTGAAATCCGCTATGGTGAGTTCAAAGTAGGAGCCGAAATCCAAAGGCTTCGGAGAGTGGCTGGGATCTGCATCGGCAAAGTAGAAGTACTCCAGCTCAGGTGCGGCAAAGAAGGAAAAGCCCTTGGCTCTGGCCTTTTCGAGCGATCTTCTCAAGACGTTTCTGGGACAGCCCTCAAAGGGCGAACCGTCCAGATTCACGATGTCGCAGAAGATTCTGGCAACGCTGTGGTCGGTGGCGAGGATTGCAAAGGTTTTGGGATCTGGCATGGCCAGGACATCGCTTTCCTGGATCCGCGAAAAGCCGTCTATTGCCGATCCATCAAAGGTCATCCCGTCGATGAGTGCATTTTCCAGCTCAGCGGGCGTGATCTGAAAACTCTTGGGGATTCCGAGAACGTCGCTGAACCAGAGCTGAATATACTTGATCTGTCGTTCCTCTGCGGTGCGCAGGACGTAGTCCCGCTGTGCGTCCAACATGTTTTTGGGTTTCACGTATAGATACCTATCTACTCTCCAACAAATGTAGGCGCGTGCCAGCCAACAGTTAACGAATTGTTCACAAAAACCTGAGCGAGATCTCTTTCATTTGTCGTTAGCCTATTTGCAGTTATTTATCTTGCGCCAAGAAAGGATTGCCATCATCGAGATGTGCAAGACCAGTGTCTTTTCTTGACTTTTGAGGAGGATCATGAAAGAGCGTACTCCAGCGGAAGTACTCCGTTTGGCAAAGGACGAAGGCGTTGAGATCGTAGATCTTCGCTTTTGTGACCTTCCAGGCGTTATGCAGCACTTCTCTGTCCCAATTTCACAACTGACCGAAGATTCGTTCAGAGAGGGGTTCGGATTCGACGGCTCATCTATCAGAGGATTCAAGGCAATCCATGAATCGGACATGCTGCTTCTTCCAGATCCTTCTACCGCTGTGATAGATCCCTTTAGACAGCACAGTACGCTAAACCTCAACTGCTTCATCCATGAGCCAGGGACGCTTGAGCCATATGCCAGGGATCCGCGTTACATCGCGAAGAAGGCGGAGGAGTACCTGACTTCCACCGGAATAGCGGACACCGCTTACTTTGGCCCGGAGGCCGAGTTTTTCATCTTCAACGATGTGCAATACTCTCAGGATCAGAGAAGCGCCAGCTATTCGGTCGACTCGATCGAAGGAATTTGGAACTCTGACAAGGACGAGGGTCCGAACCTTGGTTACAAGATCGGCATCAAGGGAGGATACTTTCCGGTTCCTCCGAATGACAAGTTCCAAGATCTTCGCTCCGAGATGATCCTCACCATGATACGCCTAGGTATCGACATCGAGGTGCAGCACCATGAGGTAGCCACTGCCGGCCAGGCGGAGATCGACATGCGCTTCGACACTCTTTTGCGGATGGCAGACAAGGTAATGCTCTACAAGTACGTGGTCAAGAACGTGGCATACAATGCTGGCTACACCGCTACCTTCATGCCCAAGCCGCTTTTCCAGGACAACGGATCGGGTATGCATACCCACCAGTCGCTTTGGAACGGTAGCAATCCACTCTTCTACGACGCCAATGGTGAGTACGCTGAACTTTCTGACATGGGCAGATGGTACATCGGCGGAATTCTCGCGCACGGACCGTCAATTCTCGGTTTTGCCGCTCCGACGACCAACTCCTACAAGCGCCTCGTTCCTGGATACGAAGCTCCGGTTAACCTCGTCTATTCCCTGCGAAACCGTTCTGCGGCCTGCCGGATACCGACCTACTCGTCTAGTCCCAAGGCCAAAAGAGTCGAGTTCCGTTGCCCGGATCCTTCGTCGAACCCTTATCTCGCATTTGCAGCACAGCTCATGGCGGGTCTTGATGGTGTGCGGAACAAGATCGAACCACCGGCTCCGGTAGATCTGGACCTGTTCGATCTGGAACCGGAAGAGGCTGCGAAGGTCCCTCAGGTTCCAGGCTCTCTGGAGGGGGCACTTGGCGCACTCGAGGCCGATCACGACTACCTGTTGGCCGGAGGGGTCTTTACTCAGGACCTGATCGACACCTGGATCTCCTACAAGCGATTGAACGAGGTGGATGCCATCAGACTTCGTCCACATCCTTGGGAATTCATGATGTACTACGACATCTAATCGAAAGAAAACCTACAGTTTCATGGCAGGGTATTTATACCCTGCCTTTTTCATTTTGCAGTCGAGACAAGAGTGGATCAGCTGGTGCAGTGCCTACTTGATTTGACTTCGGCAGAGTCCAGGACTCATGACGTGCTTCCATTTTTTAGCTGCTCGGAATCGAGACCACGCCCGCAACCGTAATGTATTCTTTGCAATGCCGATTGTCCGGTGCCTGCCACTCATACTTCAACGAGCAGGGTGTCTATTTAAAGTACGAGCCTTGAAGAAGCGCCTCACCGTGCAGCGACTTTGCGTGTATACATAGAGTCCTGTTGTGCCACGAACGCAGAGAGGAGTGTGAGCGAAAGTGAGGTAGGTCATGCTCTTTTGATGTGATGCTGTGCGAGAGATGAAGGTTTTCTGGCCCTTCGGGGCGTCCCTGCAGGGGGAGCCCTCAAACCACCGCATGCTGCGTTGGTTGAAGACCGTCGTGGTGAGCGTGGCGGAAAAGGCGTGACGTGGTCACGTCAGGTGAGGATCGAAAAGACAGTGCGCAGTCCCGGAGACGGGATCGCCGATGAAGTGTCGTTATCGGATAGATGACATCGACACTGGGGCCAAACAGGACCGCCTTGGGAACAAGGCCCGGCGGGTGTCCCGCTCACTGGTCGGGTGGTGTTCGGCATGTAGGCGACGTGAGCCGGATCTGCTGTTCTCACATGGAGCGTGGGGCTGCGTCCCCCGGTACTGTCCGCCAGTCTCAGATCGGTTTGATCCCTGCCTGGTTGCGAGAGGGAGTGTCCCAAGCGGGCTGAACCCGCGAGGGATCGAGTACCGGCCCGGGGTGCACCGGGTGTGGACGAGGTGAAGCTCGTGGAGTTCGAAGCCGATTTGAAGAACAAGCTGTACCGGATCTGGAACAGGATGTTCTCCGGCAGCTACTTCCCACCTCCGGTGAGAGGTGTGGAGATTCCGAATCCCCATGTCGGAGGCATCCGGGTGCTAGGTGTGCCGACCATAGCGGACAGAATCGCACAAACGGTCCCGGCCAAGAGGCTAAAGGTGAAGGTCGAACCGATCTTCCATCCGGACTCCTACGGCCACCGGCCGGGACGGGGACCTCTGGACGCAGTGGCGGCGTGCCGGCAACGCTGTTGGAGATACGACTGGGTCGTCGATTTGGACGTCGAGAAGTTCTTTGACAGCGTCCCGTGGGACCGGACCTCATGGTCAAGGCGGTGCAGGCTGTCTCCCCAGAGCCGTGGGTGTTACTGTATGTGAAGCGGTGGTTAGCCGCTCCGCTGCGTCAGCCCGACGGGACGTTGGTCGAGCTGGAACGAGGAACACCTCAAGGGCCCGCGGTTTCACCCGTGCTGGTTAACCTTCATGCACTACGCGTTCGACAGGTGGATGGCCCGGAACCATCCGGGGGTCCACTTCGAGCAGTTCGCAGATGATGCCGTGGTGCACGTCGCCACCAAAGCCCAAGCAGAGGCGCTGGTGGTGGCGATCGGGGACAGGATGGCCGAGGTCGGGCTGAGGTTGCACCCGACCAAGACCAGGATCATGTACAAAAAGGATGGAAGGCCGGGACTCGACCATGAGCACACCAGCTGCACGTTCTTGGGGGTTCACCTTCGAAGCCCGCAAGGCCAAGGGCAAGGATGGGGTGATATTCACCTGGTTTTTTGCCGGCGATCAGCAAGGACGCTCTCAAGAAGGTGAGCGGAGACCTCCGCCAAATGCGAATACACCTGAAAATCGGGGTCAGCCTGATCGATCTTGCAAAACAGACCGATCTTGCAAAACAGACCGATCTTGCAAAACAGACCGATCTTGCAAAACGGATCGTCAATCCTGTTGTGCGTGGCTGGATGCAGTACTGCGGCGCCTCTTACGGCAGCGCTCTGCATTCGCTCCTACGACGCGTCAACGCCTACTTGATGCTGGCTACGTCGGAAGTTCAAACGACTGCGGTCGTCCCGCAAGGCATTGGAGGCCTGGCAGCGCATCACCTACCAGTTCCGGGTGCGATTTGCCCACTGGGCGTGGACCAGCGCATCTAGGGGATCAAGATGACAAGAGCCGAATAACGGGAGACTGTTGCGTTCGGATCCGGGGGGAGCCAGGGGGTGCGATTCGCCCCGGCGACCCGGCGAGTTTCGGACATGTTCGGGAGTTAAGGGCGGACTACGCGGAGACTTTCCCTCTGGCCCCCAAGAGAATCTGGTGGGCGCTGGGGTCCTGGAAGCTTTCCAATATCCCTGATCACCGTAGCTACCTGGTTGTATCTTGCCGCGGAAAGGAGTAAAGTTTGGAACGGCATTGTGGGTTCTTCTTACGGCGGATGCCAAATGAATAGGATTTCGCGGGAAGGGAGAAGCAAGGGGCGCGGCCAGCACATAACTGGGTAAGTCCCAGAGAGTAAGGAGGAGCGACATGTGAATGAAGTCGTTTTCCGCATTAGCTGGTGTGGCCATGGTGGCCGCGCTTGCAATTCCGTCAACCTCCGCCTTCGCAAAAGGCGGTCCACCTCTACAAGAGCTGACGAACAATCTGTCAGTTCCTGCAATTTTTGTTCCCGACACCGGGACGTTCGGTGTGAGTTGTCCAGCAAGTGCTCCAGGAGAGTTGGTGGCCCCTACCGGTACGCCGAGCACCAGTTGGGAAGTTCCGGGCTACTACTACGTCCAGGGCGTTAACACCTGGCAGGCTCAGTGCTACACCGCAGGCGCCAACTCTACGACTGCGCTGGCTGACTTCGGAGACAACCTGTCAAGCGGTGCTCTCAAGTCCGGTACGCCTATCAGGATTGAAGTTGGGCTCCTTGAAAATGGTGGCACGGGCATCTCAATGGATGGCTACAATGTCATAAAGCTGCAGCCGAGCCTGGTTGATAACAAGTCCGCTTACGGCACCCTTGCCGTCAGCAGTCCGACAACGGGTTTTGCAGCAGTCCCGCAAAAATTCCCTTACAGCACCACCGATCCTGAATCGGGAACAGTGGTGTCGGTAGGTATACGGGTCTTTGACCTCAACGCTAAGTTCAGCCTCTACGATGACACCACCCGGAGCTATATCGTTCCAGAGAATACACCAATGAGCGCGGAGATCAACGCTACCGGAGCTGTCACCTATGGGTTCAACTGGGGTGTTTCGGGTGGAATGTCGGCAACTGCGCCACCTGAGGCGGGGACATACACTCTGAACTTCAACGCGCCAGATGTTCTAATCAATGGCGTCTCACAGGGCAGCGACACAGCGGCGACCAGTATTATCAACGACCACACGGCTTCGATCACATTTGTTGTGAACGAAGGCACCGGCAGTGGCTCCGGTAGTGGCTCCGGCGGTAGCGGCGGTAGCGGTGGCTCCGGCGGTAGCGGTGGCTCCGGCGGTAGCGGTGGCTCCGGCGGTAGCGGGGCTGGTGGTCCGGGTGGACCTAGTGCCTAACCATTGAATTGGCGCATGGGCGTGTTGAGTCGCCGAGATCGACGCGTTCAGAGCCGTGTAGCAAATTAGAAGCAGGGTACGAGGTCTCTCGTGCCCTGCTTCTGGTTCCGGTGGCGAGTCTCGCAGTGTCTGGATTGCAAATGGAATGGAGCAAGGTGCGAGCAGGGTTTCCTGTCGTCGTCATCCAAAGGAGAACCAACATGAAATTTCAACATTGCATCTAGTAAAATAATGAGGTTTGATTAAGTGGTGGGGTTGTCGGAGTGCTTATTTCATATACCTTTCGCGTTGGGTCGTAAATTCGGCGTGCGGGGAGGAGAACGCGTAATTAGCCTTAACAATTCCTGGTAGCTTCTATGGCATTGAGATCTTCTGCGACCCCATCGCGGAGGCAAACGGGGAACTGAGCGAAAACAATATGGCGACGTTGGATCCGCTGAAATTCAGAGTCGAGGACCCAGGGCTACTCCGGTCTGCCCTCCAGGATTGCTCTGACGGAATATTGGTCTTGGATAGTGAAAACACCGTTGTCTGGCTGAACAAGGCTGCCGTCCGCATTCTGGGTGCCATCGAGGCTGACGCGGTTGGCAAGCAGCTAGAAGCTATTTTTCCGGGTTTTGGCGGAGACGACTTTTTCGAGTTGCTCGCAAAAAGCTACGTCGATCATGCGATCTATCGAACTGAACGGTATTACTCTATGCTCGATGCGAACATAGAGTTCATAGCGTTTCCCGGAGCGGCTCTGCGCATCTGCCTCTTCAGGGACGTCAGTAATAAATACCGGGTTAGGGATGCCACGCCGGATGGCTGGCGGAACTCGTCTAAGAGCGAGGTTCAAGCCGATATGTACCGGGCCGTGGTCGACTCTATCGGCGATCCGGTTCTGATTGCTGAGCTTGATCCGATGGATCGTGCTAGGCATCGCATCCTATATGTGAACAAAGCATTCGAGCGACGTACCGGGTATCCTCATGAGGAGGCTATCGACGCCTCGCCGGAGATTGTCTTCGGCGAGCGCACTGATCTTCATGCTCTTGCACGCATAGCGATAGCTGTATACGGTGGCCGTGTTGCCTCAGAGGAGATGGAGTTCTACCGAAAGGACCGCAGTTCCTACTGGGCGGCAATATCTGTGGCCAAAGTATTCGACCGCGAAGATGGTTCCTTTGTTTATGTGGCGATCCACCATGATCTGGACGAGCGCAAGGCTCAGGAGATTGCGGCAGCCCGTCGTGAGGAGTTTGTACGTTCGGTAATCGAGTCTCTCCCGGCAGAGGTGGTGATGATCGACTCCAAGTCGAATATCGTAGCCGTGAACCGGTCAGCAAGCCGTTCTGGATGGCATGTGGACGAAAACATCCCCCGTTCGTACGTGGAGATCGCAACTCACATTCTGGGCGCCAAGGGCGCTGAAAGGATCGCGAGTGGGATCAGAGATGTTCTCTCGCGCAAGATAGACAGGTTCAGTATTGACGTCAATGCAGCCAAAGAGGATCGTGCAAGATGGCTTCACGTCGATGTCGTGCTCAATGTTCTGGCCAACGAGGAGACCGGGGTGGTCATCTCCCACACCGACGTCACAGAAAGAGTCCTTGGTGCGCAAAGGCTGTCGTGGGTGGCCGACCATGATGCCCTCACAGGATTGCCAAACCGCCACCTTCTCATCAGGGAGCTGAGAGAGGCTATCTCCAACTGTGGACCTGAAAGCCCTCTAGGGCTGATCTTTCTGGACCTGGACGGTTTCAGACGGGTGAACGATACTCTGGGTCACGAAGCGGGAGACGAGCTGCTTACCGAAGTGGCGATGAGGCTTTCGTTCTCGTCACACCGCAATGAGCTGATAGCCCGACTCGGCGGGGATGAGTTCGTCATCCTAGTTCCCGACGCATCAGTGAGCCTGATCAACGGGATCACCTCTAATATCATCGACGCCATCTCAGAGCCATACACCTCCATCTCCTCGCAGATCTCTCTGGCTATCGCTCAGGGCGTGGCCATTGCCGGTGACAAGACTCTGCCGGCTGCCGATCTGCTGCGGCAAGCTGATACGGCGATGTACAGGGCCAAGGAGCAGGGACGGAACAAGGTTGTGTTCTTTGACGAGGAGATGGCCACCGAGCTCGCGACGAGGCTGGAGCTGGAGAGCGCTCTCAAGGTGGCAATAACGTCAGACCAGCTCATCCAGGTCTATCAGCCGATTATAGAGATTGAATCGGGCAAGGTTGTGTGCTTGGAGGCTCTCCTTCGCTGGAACCACATGACGCGTGGACCGATTCCTCCTGATGAGATTGTTCAGCTCGCTGAAGACTCAGGAATTATGCCTTCGCTGGGCAAATGGGTTCTGCGCAGGGCTGCCAGACAGGTCAGAGAGTGGTTGAACCAGGGGATCAAGGTGCCTATCAGCGTAAATGTGTCGGTGAACCAGCTGGTGGGGAGCTTTCTGGACGAGGTTTCCGCTACCGTCGACGAGTTCTCGATCGAGCCGTCCCTGCTGCATCTGGAGGTCACAGAGTCGGCGGTCATGGCCGATCCCAAGTTGAGCATCGGCACGCTTCAGGAACTTTCGGAGATGGGATTTCCCATCATGATTGACGACTTTGGCACTGGACAGTCAACGCTCGCAGCTCTGAAGAGCCTTCCGGTCAATGCGGTTAAGCTGGACCAGTCCTTTGTTTCCGGCCTTGATGCAGGCGAAGGTCCCGATGCCCAGATCGTCGACGCCGTTGTAAGGCTTTCGACCGCTCTTGGATTGAACGCCGTTGCCGAAGGTGTTGAGACCGGGTTCCAGGCAAGCAGCCTCGCCGCTTCAGGTTGCAGGTATGCCCAGGGTTATCATTACCTGTATCCGAGTTCAGCCGAACAGGCTGTTTTATATATGCGGCAAAAAGGCATAGGGGCCTGGAAGTCCTCAAAGCTGGCAAAGTAGGCAGTTCGGCTGTCGGTCTGGACATCTTTCCAAGTTTGACGATGTCTCCGATCTGAAGGGTGAAGTTTCTTAGGTAGTTCAGAGCGAACACATTGAACCTTGTGTTGAGTGTTATTTCAAAAGATAGCAGCGCCGAATTCGCAGGCTCATCACCGAGGCTGCCCAGCGCCTCGAAAGACCGTTGCTGCCAGAGGTCCGTGCCCCGTCGCCTCCAGCAGGCACTGGATGACGCGGGTGTCGTCTGTGAGAGCTTTCGTAAAGGTCAAGGCAACGAAAATGAGGCCGTAAAGTTCGCCATCCCAGGTTCCGGTCAAAAAGTACTCCCGTTCACACGGCTAGATCCACACCGCTCTGTGTCTTGCGCCAATACATCGAACAATAGAATCGGCCAGTTACCTGACAAGCGATTTGGCGCGCTTCGAAACGGTGGAGCGCACTCGCTCGAAACGTGGTAGCTTCAGGCTCCGCTTGCCGTTAGCATTGCTCCTGTGGCTTGTAACGAAGGTACTGCTTTGGCAGATCGTATGCCGAAAGCTGATGATCGGGCCAGAGCGGCGGGACAATGTGGCTGTAGCTATAGGGCGCAGGTTTTTCTCTGCTCGATGGGCCTCGGCAAAGCGGCTGGTTCTGAAGCTGTTTCGATGGCCAGGTTCGCAAATCCCGGTCCATTCATCTATTTTCGAAGGCAGTGCACCGGTGGTACACCTTACACGTCCTTTCAGCGTTCAACTGATTTGAAGGCAGTGGCTTGATGCCTTCGATTGCGATCGCTGCCTGTCAGATCAATCTGTTGGTGGGAGACATCGAGGGCAATGTCGACAAGATGCTCGCGCTTGTGGAGACCGTGAAGGGAAACGGGGCGGCACTTGCCGTCTTTCCAGAACTTGCGGTTTCGGGATACCCCCCCGAAGATCTGCTGGCGAAGCCGAGCTATGTACGCAAGTGCGCGTCAGAACTTGAGCGCATGGCCTCTCAGATACATGGAATCACGGTCATAACCGGTGTCCCCGAGGCTGACAAGGGGGCTCTATTCAACTCGGCAGCAGTGATCGACGATGGAAAGGTCACAAGATACGTTCGGAAGGAGATCCTGCCGAACTACCTTGTCTTCGACGAAAAGCGATACTTTACTGCGGGGACAGGACCTTCGATAATTTTCGAGAAGGGTGACGTTCGCTTTGCTGTCTCGATATGCGAGGATGCCTGGTTCGCTGATGGTCCGATCGCCAAGCTCGCGGCTTACGGAGCCGAAGTGGTAATCAACATAAACGCCTCGCCCTATTCCATCGGAAAGCGTCAGGACAGGGCTGTCATGCTCACTGATCGTTCAGCGACCAATGGGGTATCGATTGTATACGTCAACCAGGTCGGTGGCCAGGACGAGCTTGTTTTTGACGGTGCTTCTATGGTCTATTCGCCCAGTGGGGAACTCGTAGCCTTGGCCGAATCGTTCATCGAGGAGATTCTTTACATCAACATCGAAGTTCCCGAGGAAAGGCCTACGGTTGAGAAGGTGGACGTCTCAGCTGTGGCCGCAAGGTTAGAGAATCCGACGAGCGTTGCAAGGTTTGAGTACGTGGAGCTTTCGGCGGGAAACGGCGGGAGAGTTATAGATGGGTTGGTGAGGACGGGTGGCTTCATCCCATTTGGCGCACTCCCTGCGGAGCCGGATTTGAGAGGATTCGCTCAAGAGTTCAAGCCACGTACGTGGTCGAAGCAGCCCTTAGTCCCGCTTGCGTCATCGATACCCGACACAATGGTAAACGAAACCTACCAGGCGCTTCAGTTGGGAACCAGAGACTACGTTAAAAAGAACGGATTCGGTGCTGTCATGCTGGGCTTGTCCGGTGGGATCGACTCAGCTTTAGTAGCTGCGGTCGCAAACGACGCGTTGGGACCTGAGATGCTCCACTGCATCGGCATGCCCTCCGCCTACTCCTCGGAGGGCTCTTTGACAGATGCGAAGCTGATTGCTGAGAATCTGGGTTTCGAATTCATCATTTTGCCGATTGAGAGGGTGCATCAGGCCTTTCTCGAGACTTCAGAGTTGGTTCTGGCTCGACGTTTCGAGGGCGTGACCGATGAGAATCTCCAATCGCGACTGCGTGGGGTCTTTCTTATGGCCTTGTCGAACCAGAGGGGTTGGCTAGTGCTAACCACCGGAAACAAGTCGGAGATAGCGACCGGTTATTCGACTCTTTACGGGGATACAGCAGGAGGCTTCGGGGTAATAAAGGATCTCACCAAGACGATGGTGTACCGGCTGGCCAATTACCGAAACAAACTCGCGGGCTGGGCTGTTATACCTGAGACGATCTTGGCGAAGGAGCCTTCAGCGGAGCTTAGGCCGAACCAGCGGGATGTCGACAGCCTTCCCAGTTATGAGATTCTTGATGCGATCGTCGAGGCTTTGGTCGAACTTGATTTTGACACAACAGACCTCATCGATTCAGGTTTCGATTCCGACACCGTGATCAAGGTTGCGAGGCTAATCGATCTCAACGAGTACAAGAGGAGACAGAGTCCGCCTGGCGTCAGAGTTACACAAAGGGCTTTCGGGAAAGATAGGCGAGTGCCGATAACAAACGGATTCAAGCCATGGAAGATGGTGAATTAGTGCAGCTGACCTCTGAACAAGTGGAACGCGTCTTTTGGTCGAAACGTAAGTTCGAGCCCGGCCTTGGGATTATCGAGACCGGCTTCGTCGCTGGTGGGCTGAGTTCTCTATTTTCAATAGGATTTGAGCTGTTGGGTTTCGCGACTGCTGAGATCGAGCCGCGCGACTTGGTCATAAAGTGTGCCAGTGTCTCGCGCTCTCTCGGAGGCACTGCGCAAGAGCTTGCAGATTTCATTCCGATGATCCCGACGGTGGACAGGTCCAATGTACTCAGTTTTGGCGGAAGACTCGACGGCTTTTCCACTGATGGCCTTTTTCGGGAGCTGGGTGTTCTGGGGGCTGTCAGCTTTGTAAGAAGCTACCTCTG
>JAJZIP010000300.1 GCA_021810525.1 Actinomycetes bacterium
GCCGTTTGCTGGTACACGCTTTGCAGGGCACCTGCTACCTGGTCAACCGTGTATTGCACCTGCTGCAATGTTGCTGCAGTCTGAGCAGCACTTTGGCCATAAACACTCTGCAACGCCTGAGCTGTCTGTATGGAGTCATACTCCTCTTGGGCAAGCAATTCTGCAGACGTTAATGGGCTCAATCCAAACTCGGTTTTTAACTGGTCCGCCACCTGAATAGACGAATCTTCTTGAAGTCGCATTTGCCGTGCACGAATTGCCGGATTGTTTTGAACAGAAAAATTAATAGGAATTGTTCGAGGTTGATGCGGAGTCATCTGAAGTGTCCCCAACACTATTGGAGGAAGGCTGATACCCGCTGAACTCAATCCATTTTCCTCAACTACAATCGCGTCTGTATTCCCCGTTTCGGCTCGCGTGACTTTCCAGTCAACGTGGTACATGCCGACACCAGACACCCCAAGGCGCATTGGGCCAGTGCCGTTATAGTTGAAGGACGCTACTGTCTGGGATGTGGTAGAGTCCACGACCAGCACAGTGATATCCGAAACCAACGAGATATCCAAGTTTTGCGTAGAGATTCCCTTATTAGTCAACGGTGCCAAGAAGGTGAGTGCGCTACCTGGAGGTGGAAAGCCTGATGAGGGAATTGTGGAAGCCGACGCGGCCGAACTAAAGGCTAGGGGAACGAAGGCCGCCGCTACCCCACCAATGACAACCGTAACCAATACCTTGCGAGTGTGAATCATAAATAGCCAATCTCCTATCTCGTAAATGCCTGATTGAGCCAACCCGCCAGTGGAACAAACGTGAACTCCAATGTAAATCAAAAAGTCGTCTGGCGTATTGTAAATTCGAGAAAAAGCTGCAAGCTTAATCCCATAAGCGGACATTTGGAATTCTGAACATCTGCGAAAACGAGCCAAAAATGAAAATGCCCATGCCTTTAGTCTCCGCCATGCCACTGGCAAATTGAAAACCTTGAAAGAACGCTCAAATGCCCTCAATTGCAGTGATCCGATTGGGAGAGATATAGGTGGATCGTTTCAGAGGGGTCCTCAATGCGATTTCCTGCTTCCAATGTCACTGAACCCAGAACTATCACGTGCTAGGTTATCTAGATCATTCGTTCCGGACGCTCTCCTGCTGGATGTGGCCGCTACAAGCATGTGGATAATTTTTCCGGCGAGCCCGCAGGGCCGGTCAGTCGCTGATTCCATAGCATGCCTGTTCCGGTAGTGATGCATCACAAAGTTGGGTTAGGCATCACCATGTTCTAGACGGGCGCACAACAGCCATCAAAAATGATGTCAACGATCTTGCGGGCTGCTTTAGGAGACACCGCACCACAAAAATCAAGCCTTCCGACGAGAAGCGGACTGAACAGAAGATCTATGACTAGAGCGAGGTCCGGATCGGGTTGCAATTCGCCTGAATCGATGCCTACCTGCAATAATCGGAGCATCTCGGTATGGCGAGTGTTGAGAAGACCGCGGTGGATGGCTTCCCCAAGTTCGGGGTAACGCTGCACATAACCAAGGATGCTACCAAAATACAAGTGACGCTCGTCTTCTCGGGCAGCACAGCCAAGAGCCACCAATCTTCCATGAATTTAGTAACGCATTCGCGAACATTCCCTGAAGATGGTGTAGCTTCTTTGACTGTGCACCTTTCCAGGGCTGCTATCACCAGGTCCTGTTTCAAAGGCCAGCACCTGTAAAGGGCCGGTTTCCCCTACTCAGGCTCTCAGGGCAACCGCATCGAGCGAAGTACCTCTAAACCCGTTCTCGGCCAGTAATTCGAGTATGGGCATCAGAATTGCGTCGGCAATCTCCGGATCGCCAGGGCGCTCTGCTTTACACGTATTCGCCGACTCGGGCTCACAATGAGTCGCCGCAGCTCTGCCTATGTTCGTTTCAGAACCTCCTCTTGGTGCCGTCCTATTTATTGTTCGCTCCGTGGTCTCGGTAAGTCCGTCCGGAGCGAGCTGTTGGAGCAAGCTCTACTGGACCTTTGAATGACTCCAAGTTCCGTTGCGTTGGAGTTGTGGGCAATACCGCTTTTGAAAGGACTGGCAAAAAGAAATTGAAACTGGCGAATCCATGGTTGTGACCGTTTATTTGCGGCACACGGCGAACTCGTGACGGCAATGAACGCACTGGCGGGAATGGGCAAGACAACCACGCTGGCACTGCTCGCCATTAACTCATTCGCAGACCTGGTCATTCGCTAGATCAGGTTCAATTCCCGCGCGGCCGCTGATGCAAGACAATTGGCAGTGATAGGATAAGAAACCGCATCAAGGAGCGCCAATGATCAGACGAATCTATCAGCCGGTGCTTGGACTATTTGCGGCTGTTCTTATTGTGGCGAATTGTGGTTCATCGAGCGGTACCCAAACAACATCAACCGCTTCCCAAACAAGTGTCAAAACCACTGGTGCAACGGCTACGTCGACAACATCGACGACTACCGTCCAATCGAATGTCTCGCTCCAAGACCTGAGCTGGACAGGTGCTACCGATGGATGGGCCCTCTACTCTAAAGTTTGCAGCAAAGCTCCGTGTCCAGCGCACTTGGCATATACCACCAACGGAGGAGCTTCCTGGAAACAGCTGCCCAACCCGCCGGTTGACCTTCAGCTTGCTGGATATCCTCTTTGCTCCAAGTCAACCTGCGTAAGTCATGTGCGTTTCGCCAACCAAAATGACGGATACCTCTATGGTTCGTCTTTTCTTATCACAACTGATGGGGGACAGAGCTGGAAGGCTCAGCAAGGTCCCAAAGTTGAGACCCTAAAGGTTGCCGACAACAAGGTATTCCGTGTGACCTCCACTGGGGTAGGATGCTCCAGTCTTTGTAAACCGATTTTGCAGGGATCATCTCCAGGGTCTGTGACATGGAAGACTCTGGTAGCAGGCCTCTCGCATCCGTCCCAATTTTCAACTGCCCAATTCGCAAGTTCAGGCTCAACAATCCTGCTAGCCCTCTACGGTAATGAGGCTGGAGGAGTATCGGCTCAGGCTCACGTCTATCGCTCAGATGACAAGGGTGCCACCTGGAATTTGATGAGCGACCCTTGCTCGGGTAATGGGCCTGGCGCTAGTGGGCTAGAAGAGGATCTGATCGGTCTTGCAGCCGCTCCCGGAGGCTTCTTTGCTGGCCTGTGCAGTCCTCAC
>JAJZIP010000301.1 GCA_021810525.1 Actinomycetes bacterium
GCCCGGCTGGGGCACTGGGGGTTAGCGAATTTCGCAGTGAAGAAGAACTGATAAGAATCGCAAAGCATTTGATGGACATTCCAGAGCGTCGATCCGCCCATCTGGGTTCTATTGGCTATGGAAGTACAAGGCCCGGAGACAGGGTGCTGGTGGCTGTCGATAGAGCTTATGACCGGGAGATAGTGGATGCTTTGGTAACGGCCCTTAGAGACCGGGGCGCCAGAGTCGACGTAATTTGGAAAGATTCAGGTCCTGATAGAAGATTTGCGGAAACGGACGAGCTGGAAGTTGCAATCCGCTACGAACACTGGCGAAACCGCCCTCGCAGGTGGGAGGGAGATCCCAAAATAGAAGAGCTTGCGGAACGCGAGGGCTATGACCTTTTGGTTCATGGCCGGGGTGGACCCACCGGAGCCACCCCGTTCCGTTACGAGCAATTTCCATGGATGTCGAAGGATCATTTCTCCCCTGAAATCGTGACCTATCCCTCAGAGATAATTGCGGTGTCTTCCCAAATTACTTGGGACAGTATATGGCATAAAGGCCAGGGCGCAAGGGTGCACTTGAGAGATTTGGAAGGCACCGACATAACCTATTCCCTCAATGAGACTTATTGGGACGGAACTCATCACGGCTGGGTGCCCGAACCGAGTAAGTGGTATGGGCATTTGTTTGGGCATCCAACCCCGCCCCTTCCTTATGCTGACGCCCAGGGGGTGGTAAAAGGAACCACTTCTCACTTCAGCAGAGCATTTCCAGAGATCAGCCTGGAGATAGTGGATGGTCAGGTGCGAAGTGTTGAGGGTGGCGGCCAGTACGGAGAGGCCTGGGCAGAAAAGGTGGAGGAAACCAAAGAGACCAAATATCCAGGATTTGAGCGTCCCGGTTTGTTCAACCTGTGGGAAGCGGCCATTGGCGGCCATCCAAAGGTGAGAAGAGCCGAGTCGATCGAGTGGTGGAGTTCCGGTGGGTTTGAATGGGAGCGTCGCCGCTCAGGTGTAATACATCTTGGATTCGGTACCTTCTGGCGGGGATTTGACGAGGCATGGGCAGCGGAACGCGGCCTCGCCTACGGCCACTTGCACGTGCATCTCCTCTTTCCAACCTTCGAACTTGAAACTGTAGACGGTGAAGTTCTGACTCTGGTTTCAAATGGGAGGCTGACAGCTCTCGACGATGACCGGGTACGCAAGGTGGCTGAAAAATACGGCGATCCTGATGAACTATTGAGCGAAAGCTGGATACCCAGCATCCCGGGGATCAGTGCCCCTGGTCAATATAGCGATTACCAGAAAGATCCGGCTTCTTACATCTATCCGAGGTAAAAGCTGCGGTTATTTCAAAGGTGCAGCAATCAGTTATACGGCTAAGGGCTAGATGTAAGTGAGGATTTGAAAGAGATTTTCAATTTTTTAGGTCCGGTGAAATGAGAAAAACTAAGGAGATGAAATGAGTAATTCAGCTTGGCCTGGCTTTCCGGAAGGGGCCAGTCCCACCAAGGAGCTTTTCAAATATGTGCCCCAGCTCTCTCTCGATGAAAGAGAAAGGCGGTGGAGCGCTGTTCGTTCTGAAATGGCCAGATTGGGTATCGATGTAATTGTGCTTGTAGCCAATGACAGCTTTTTTGGCATGGGAGCAGTAAACCTCCGCTATCTGACCCAGGTTGGTTCGGTTTTCGGAGGTTATGCAGTGTTTTTTGCTGACGAAGACCCGATCATTTGGAACAGCAACCAGCCTCAGATGCACAGACCGACCAATCCATATCTAGGCACGCAAGAGTGGGTTACTGATATTCGGATTAATCAAGGAGTGGCTGAAGTTGCCTCTGAAATTCGAAGCAGGGGACTTGAGAAATCAACCATTGGGATAGCCCCATTCAGCTCGACTCTTGTAACCATACCTTTGATTTTTCAGGCAGAGATGGAGGGGTTAAAAAAGGAGCTTCCTGAGGCAAGGATTATTGATGCGGCGGACATTTTGCAGAACCTGAGGCGGATAAAGAGCGCTGAAGAGATCAGTCTATTAACCAACGCCGCTCAGATTGCAAGAAAGGCGGTCAATGCCATGATCCAAAGCGCAAGACCGGGCATGACTGAAGCGCAGGTATATGCCGAAATGCTAAAGGCACAGATTGTGAATGGTGCCGAGCCCTCTGTATTCAATCTGATCTCATCCGGTCCAGTTGATCACAATCAAAGTGAAATATGGCATCTGCTCCACGGTGCAGAGCAGCCCGCTAACCCCACCTTGCGTCCTTTATCCGATGGTGACGTGGTGATCAGCGAATTTCATACCGAATACGGTGGCTACCTGGCTGCAACGGAATTTTCGGTGTATGTCGGCAGAAAGGCTCCGGAAAAACTGAAGGACCTATGGAAGGTTGCGGTCGAGTGTCTGGATGCCACACTGGAAATTATGAAGCCAGGCAAGCGGCTGGAGGATGTCTGGAAAGCAGTTAGAAAACCGGTAGAGCGGGCTGGGATGGATTTTGTCGAACTTGGTTTTCACGGTCACGGTATGGCATCACCGGAATTTCCCACAGTGGTCCACAGGCCCGAAATGGGAGGTCCGAGATCCATGTGTGGAGAGGGGATCGAGGATGTGGAGATCGAAGAGGGAATGGTCTTTGGCAACAACATCGATATCTTCAATCCAAACTGGAAAATGGATGTTGGATGCATGTACGGAGACATGGTGGTAGTTGGCCCCAATGGAGCTGAACCGCTGGTACATGTTCCCCGCGAGCTTCCCGAATCGATATAGATTTCGAACTGATTTATTATGATGTCCTAAAAACGTGGGATGACAAGCGATTGACCGCACGCTCTTTCGTAAGGTCAACAGTCACGTGGTAAACCCATTGCGCACTGGCCAGGGTGTTCACGGGTGCTGCTGCCCTTCTTGAGCCGGGTTACCCCAGAGATTATGGATCAGATCCGTAATAGGGAAGGCATCAAGGCGCACAACTAAAGGGCTGTAGGCTGGTTTAGTAACTATGAATTTCCTTAGACGCGAAATTGATATGACTACGAGAAGGCGGAGGGCGAGACCAGTATTTAGGGAATTGACCTCTCCTCTCCCTAAAGGAAGAGGATTCATGAAGAACCAGCAGCTCACGCCACCAGCCCTTCAGAGAGTTGACGCTTCGCTGGGCCGCTGTG
>JAJZIP010000302.1 GCA_021810525.1 Actinomycetes bacterium
TCTGATATTCAGCTTGGCCCAACACAGCTTTGAACCTGTTCAATGAGGTCCCTTTCACCCACTCGACTGTTTGTGCAGTGGAGGACAGATGGTGTCCGTAGACAACCAGTTGAACGCGTTGGCGGCAAAACCCCAGCGACTGTAGAAGCTCTGAGTACTCTTCGGGCTTGAGCACGTTCATAGCAACGGTGTCTTGGGGAGAATCGTCTCCCAGCCACTCGCGGCCCAACTGATTCGCCAGCTGGTAGACAGCATGATCCGAATTGCTGGGAACCTGGATGGCCAGCTGGCCAGCTGGGACCAAGGCCTCCTTCAAGGAAGCAATGACCCTGCGGTGATCAGCCACCCACTGCAGGCTCGCATTGGCAAAAATGATGTCAAAGGACGCAGGCGCGCACCAATCGGCGATGTCACCCCTCGCGAATGTTACGGATCCGTCAGCATAGGCTGCCGCCGACTCCAGCATTCTTGGGGCCGAGTCGATTCCCAAGGTCTCTGAGGCACCGAGATATGTGTGAAGCGCGGAGGTGAGCCGACCATCACCACAACCCAAGTCGACAACTCGTGGAGCATTTGCGGGCTCTAGCAGACTGGCCAACTCCCAAAAAGGCTCTTCTCTTTGCAAAGCGAACTTGTTGTATATCGTGGGTTCCCAGGTCTTCTCGCGCCCGGAAGCAGGGTCGTATTCGGCGGTCATACAGGTATGGTACAAGCAATCTTCGCTCTTTAGCTGTCGGTTATGCACTTCCATTCCCTTTGTCCGGCAGCCGAGTCTAAGTGCTCTGCACATGTTAATCGATCGGCGCGACAAACCCCGTCCTTAGGCGGGGAAGGACAGCGCCGGCGACGAAGCCGTTACAGGACTTAGTACGTCACACCCCCAAGATGGGCTGACACCGTAAACATCCGCCAGCCTCTGTACCCCCAGAGAATTATCACACTGGCGAATCTAAAGCACAGCTGCGATGCCCCTTTGTCTACAACCTCGGTCTCGAGAACCCTCTGGCAACCCGGTCGCCTTAGCACCATGCAACATGCTTGCCAAAGGACCGGACCCCCTTTGAAGGGTCGAAGGACGCAAAGGGACTCCGCAGGCAAAGCCAGCCCAAACCAACGAAAGCGACCCGATGAAGCGTCAACCCCTCAAAGGATCAGCACCATGAGCCGCCCGTTTTCGGGAATCCCCTTCCGTAAGAGAGGGAAGTCAACTACCTGGATCGCGAGACATGAGAACGACGGAGGACCGACAGCTCCTCCATGTGGTGCGTCTGTGTCGAAAGCCGGAAAGCCCGTATTCACGCGAAATGTTCTGGAAATGACCGAGGCTAGGACAACCTCGCCGGCGTGACCGGCACAGCCTGCGGAGTTGTCCAGCTTGCCGACATCTCCTCGAGAGTTCTTGCAACTCGACGGAGGAACGCTCGCACCGTTGCGGCAGCAACTCGCGACATCAAGGCCTCGTCGAGCACCTGACCCGCACGGCCAAGTGGGGGCCGATAATTGCCCGTGAGCGCCAGCTCGGCTCGTTCGGGATCTACAGCAGTGAGACGCAGCTCGCCCTCTAGATGTGGGAACAAACCGGTTGCTCCGGTAGCCTCCCAGGCGAAAGGAATCACGAGAGTCTCATCCGTACCCTCCGGCTCTCCAAGATTTACTGCAACAATCTTGCCGAGCCATCCCGCTCCAGCCGGCCCAACTCTCACTCGGATGGCCTCGCCCTCAGCTGAGGCTGCCTCGACATGGGGAGCCAACCACGATCCACCAGCCCGAAGCTTCGCCGCGATAATGGGGGCTGCAAGCTCGACTTGGACCGAGTCGGAGACTGTCATCATGAACGCTCTCCCGCGATGAGCATCAGGGGGGACGTCGTAGGTTCCCGTCTCGATCGCTCGGGACCGCTCGGCAACCTCTGCAAGGCTTGTTGAGGCGAGTTCTCTTTTGAAGGCGGAACTTGCCGGTACCCACGTCTCGTGGAGAGGGCAGACGTCATCCCAATGGCAGGGGCCATCGCCAAGCGTGCAGGCCCCGGTTGATAGTGGGCCTTCGCCTGCTTCAACGATCTCGAGCAGGCTCACTTCCGATGGCGGGCGGGCTAGCCGATATCCTCCATCCTTGCCGGACGAGGACACGACGAGACCGGCTTGGACCAAGTTGCCAAGAATCTGCGAGACGAAGGTGCGAGGTATCCCCATCTCCGAAGAGACTTTGTGCCGCTTCGTGGGTAGACCCGACTCGTATTCGCAGGCCAGACTGACCGCTGCACGTACTACGTAATCACCACGCTTCGAGAGTGTCAAATTCACGAGATAAGTATAGCTCATTACTTAACATTGGGTGGAATGCAGGGAATCTCTTAAATTCGGTTGCTTGTGATCTCATACCGGCTCCTTCGGAGCATACCTGCTCGATTTGACCCACTCTTGAAGGGGTGTGGCAAGCAAGCACGTTTACACGAAAATAGAATCGACCAAGGAAGCCCTTCTTGGCCCTGATCATGTATCTGCCCGATTTGGCGCTTGACATTCACCTCGTGCAGCATCTGCGACCTGCACAGTCCAGCTCGATCATTTCTCAAGCGCCACGACCGAAACGCCAAGACCAATGGTGGTGATGCGCATTGTCAGCAAACTGGCAATGCCCCGAAGCCGACCACCTCATGTATCTCTAGGCGCCCCATAAGTCCACTCGTGAAATTTCGCCAAGCCACAAAGCTGCCATAACCCGAGCGGTCTCGGTCGCCTCGTTGCCAGGAGAACGTCACTGCCTGCACGGAGCCACGTCAGAAAGCCAGCGGGTCGAAAATGGTCCCAAGGCCCCACCATTTTCTCGACGCAACAAGGAGGTGACCGACTCTGGCATGCAGCTCCAGGCTCCTCCGACTCTTCGACTAGCTCGAATACCGTTCTTTTCGCATCCCGGTCTCAGCGGCATCGATCAAAGAAGCCGGCGAAATAGCGCTCGACCCGAAACGCTCCCTGATCTTCGCCACACTTTTCGCGAGCTCCTCTTCACGTTCGCTGCGATAGCCATCGTCAAATCTCAATTGCGCAACACCGCTCACTCTGAGATTGGACAGAGCTACTCCCAACAACCTGATGCCATGTTCGTTTGCACCCTCCGGAAACAACCGCCTCAAG
>JAJZIP010000303.1 GCA_021810525.1 Actinomycetes bacterium
CTTTGCCGTTCGCACCTAAGGCAGGAGCCCAGTGCGGGAATTCTGCACGCTGGGATCTGTGCGGGGGGCTGCCCGTAAGGGCAGTCCCTACCGCGACCCTACGGCCAGAGCAGATTGCGACCGCAACTATTGAAGGGAGCAGTCTTGTCGTCGATGGCTTTGAGCGAGAAATCCAGATTGATCCTGTTGACGTCGAAGTCATAAGGTCCTGGCTCGAACGCAAACGTCGCCCCAGAAGTGCTCAGACAATCAGGAACGTTCTAGGGAACTTGGCAAAAGTAGTTACGTTAAAACTCGAAAAAGATGAGCCTGACACGGACTGGCATGAGCTCCTTGATATCGGGGTCACGTCACTCAGACGGCTCGCCCGTGAGCGCCTCGCCGAGGGCTGCGACTTTGAAGAGGCATCGTATTGCGAGCTCGTCCACGATGGAGACGCCGACCCGTTCGAAAATCTCAGATGGCTGAGCAGACCCGCGAGACAAATACTCGAAACCGCAGTTAATGAGATTGTTGTGCAGATCACAATGGAGCAGGAGAGATGGCAAAGCCGGTAATCATCCCACAGTCCTGTGCACCTTGTGGACACGCGTTGCCTTTCAGCCGTGAGCAAATCGGGGTTTTCGACGCCCTTACCTCTGGCAGTCGCTTCATTGATGTCAACTCGAAAGCTGGGACCGGAAAGACCTCAACTTTAGTGGTAGTATCATGCGATATAGCCAGATCAGACCGTCAGCTCCTCTTGCTTAGCTTCACAAAAAATAGTGTGGCCGGAATCGTGAAGACCCTCAAAGAACACCACGCGACCGAGCTGCGTAAATTGACCGGGAGCAACTTCCGAGGTAAAAATATCCGGGTCAGCACGTTCGACTCGATGATCTGGAGCACCCTCCGTGATCTGGGAATCAAAACCCATAATTCGCCGCCGCTCCACTGGCAGGTGAAAAACCTTATGGAGATGGGTGGTGAAAATCTCCGACAAGAGGGGATCGAACTTCGCGTCTGGACTAGGTTAGACTTCGAAAAGAAACTCCGAGAAATTTGTGACCTGATGGAGCGTTCACAGACGCTTGCCCCAGATCCAGAAGGCCTCATCAGGCCACTCTGGAGGCACCTGGAGACCCGCGCTAAGAACGCCGGATTCGCTCTTCTGAGCACTCAAGCAGAAATTGTCGCAGTGAATGCTTTAAGGATCGCCGAAATCATTGCAGAGTCGTACGACTTAGTGCTGGTTGATGAGGCCCAGGACTGCTCCATGCGGGATCTTAGCCCAATAGTTCACCTTCTCAAGGACACTTTTGACACACAGGTCTTAGGGTTCGGAGATCCCGGCCAGTCGGTAATGGAATTTCGCGGAAGCATCGGTAACATAGCTGCGAAGCTAGAGGATCTCGGCATACGCGTTGATAACCGAGAACTCACCGTCAACCACCGCTCGACTTCTGCCCTTGTCCATGCTCAAAATCAGCTTCAGATCGCCGGTGGCTGGAAGGGTCCATTGGCCCGCTCGACGAAGGAGCGATTGAGGGGTCCTTCGCCTCTAGTGGCTTTGGTATACAATGAGAGCGACCTCATCGATATCCATCTCGCCTTCCTCTCGCGCTTCGGGCTTGCGCCCAGGATTGAATTTTCATTTTGCGAATCTCTCATCCAAAGAATCGATGATAGGGCCGACTTCGTGTTGGAAAACTGCGGAAAGAAACCCCCGCTGGTTGAGATTCTCATCCCAAGTAGGGAAATAGGCAATGACCTCGAATCGAGCTTGCAAGCCTATGACATCGAATTCACATGGATACAATCGGTTTCCAATCCCTGGGATTCGAGAGATGCAGCAGTGTTGCATACTTGGTTCGATTTCAAATCAGATCAAGGGGTCTCGACTAGGAGCCTTCTTGACAGGCATTTCAATCTGTGGAACATCGGACAGAGAGCAGACATAAAAGATGAGCTGGAGGCCTGTTATTCAAGCCTTGCTTCGATGGCCTCAGCCCAGCATGATGCCATGACAGAGCGTATGTCTCCCAAGAGCTGCTCAAAGTCTGTGAAAGTGCTCGCAATCATAGAACAGTCGGTGAAGCTGGCCGGGAATACCTGGACTCAGCTGAGCGAATGCTTCGTGCCTTTGAGCGTGCTGGCAGGACTCAGAGCATAGACGAAGCGCTAGATGGTCTGGAGTCTCTATTCAATGGAAACCTTCATAATACGCGGAACAGGACAGACGTACCCACCTTTCCTGCGCGAATCATCGCGCTCATCCGAGAAGAATGCGTTGCACCGGGTTCCGTAGTGGACTGGTTGGACAAAAAGTATGCAGACTGGCGAAGGCGTAAACCAGATGAGCCGGACTCCGGAGTTATCGTCAAGACACCCGAAATGGCTAAAGGCGATACCGTTGATGCTGTGCTCGTACATCATGCTGAACGAGTGCCGAAGCCGAAGGTACATAACCCACTTTTGGCTGAGTCCGATAGCGCCTCCAGCAGCCTTGCCAGGGCATATGTTGCTGTGTCCCGCCCGAAATATGTTTACATTGCCGCTAGCCACGGTCGTCTTCCACGTTTTCATGAGAATCCGTTGCCAGGATGGGACTATTTCGACATGAGGACCATGAGCCACTAGGTTCGACTCTCGATTGATGCATCCTGAGACGTGCGATCTCTTTGGCGGGAATTACCTTCGAAACCCCTATGACGAGCGTCCCCATAAATACCTCGCAACCTTCGATGGACACAGTCACGGCGATTCTCTAAAAGAGTCCAAAAGGTACAGGGTCTTAAGCACCTCCAACTATCTTTGTTTGCGGGTCACGCCTGATCACTCGGGAGATCACAGCATTCCGAGCAGGGTTGCTGAGATTAGAACAGTCGAAATTGTGAGGCGGCCTCACTTTTTCTTGAGCTCATGAAAGAAAGTCTGCTGGTAGTTACCAATTGTTATGTTTGAATCAAGCGCCATCTCACACCATCCAATCGATCCAGTTCTTCTCTCAGAGTATGCCGCATCCGCACCGTCCGCAGGCGTCACATCGAATTAGGAGATGAAACACGTCGTTGTGCACAACTTTCAGAAGAATTGACAACAATTCATTCTGAACCGCTAAACGACTCGATGCCTCGAGCATCGCCTGGCGGGAAAG
>JAJZIP010000304.1 GCA_021810525.1 Actinomycetes bacterium
TACCAGGCGGCCAGCCGCGGATCAGGGCAACTCCATGCCTTGGCCGTGAGCGGCTACGGAAAGCAGCGATCATCCAGCCACCGATCGTATAGTTGGGGTTCCGCTTTCACCCATTTTCCCAATTCGTCCTGTGCTCCCTGCAACTCTTGCACCAGGTATCCGTCTCGCTCGTAAAAAGTTCGAATCACGCCTAACTGCTGGGCCATTCCAGCGGTCCAGAACGCAGTCGCTCGCTCCATGCGCCTTTGTGGGTCACGCAACATCCACGCGGTATCAAACCATGTCTCCCACATCGCACGAGCCACCGGCGCGATGGCCGTCCCGAGATGGTGATGCCCCATCAATCGTGCTCCTTGAAGGAGTTGCAGCATACGGCCAACGCGCGTTGCCGCGATGTCCAGATCGGCACGGTCTCGCGGATAAGGCGGTCGTTTGGCTAGCTCGGCAGACAGGAGAGGTAGAACCCCCTCTAGCTCCCCTGCCACTCGTTGGGCGAGTTCGTCCGCTCGTCGAAGCAGATCTTCAGCTATCTGCAACCACTCCCTTGCTGGCAATCTCTTACTTCCCGGTTAGGGCACGTGCTTCGACACCTATCCGTCTAATCCTAGTTCTTGGAAGGCGGGAGTTTGTCCGTGTCTGGCGAATCCCGGCACCGGAAGGGGTGGTGACGGCATGCTCCGGCCCGAGAAGAAGTGCCATTGCGGCAGCGGTCGGCTGGCGAAGGAGTGTTGCGTGCCCCTTGGACCGCCGGTCATGCGAACAGCTTTCAACTATCCAAAGGTCAATCTGAACACCAGCATCGTCGCGCTCGATCCACGCGGACACCAGTTTGAGCTGCCGCGCCAAGTAGCCCGACGCATCGCTAGAAGGAACAGATTCGAACTCGGCCTGACAATCAAGAACGCAGAGGACGTCGACATCTCCATCGAGGCAGTTCTGGTGAGCTCCATGGAGACGCTTCAACAGCGCGTTGATCCCACCATGACCAACCATCAGATTGAAGCCGTGGCAAGGGAACTTTCTCAGTTGCAGGATGCGCTCTATATGGTGCGCTATCACCAGCGGCAGTTCTTCTATAGGCTGTTCGTCTTGCAGTCGCGACATCACGTTTGGTATGAACCAGTCTCAGACAATCTGGCTCTCTACTATGACGACATGCCTCTACGGTTCGAATTGGAGGCGTTCTTTGTCTTCATTCGAACCTTCCTTGACGTACTGGCCAGATTGATCCTTGTGGCGATCGGCGAGCCCCCGCTCAAATATGACAAATTTATCAGGGCGCTAGAGAAGCCGGACCTCTCTTCGGTTCAAACGAGGTTGAAGAACGTTTTTGACTCGCATGCGAGGTGGATTGACAAGGCGTTGACCATTCGGAACTCCATCATGCACGAGGCGGACTTCAGCCCGTACCAAGGGTTTCACCACCGGGACATCAGCGTGTTCGACCCTGTTGTTGATGACGAGAGCGCAGAGCGTATGGCCTTTCGGGTGTGGAGGGACATCCTTCGCCTGGTGAACGAGGCCGTCGGGGCGCTTCGCAACTGAGCGGAGGCGAACGACTTCATGGTTGCATGGCTGAACCGTATCGCCACGAGCTACGTGGTCGTCAAATTGCACGCATGGCAGGCGCTGCTGCTCGAACTGGTGAAGATCGAGGATCGCTCACTCAAGCAGGGAGTCATTCGAGTGGAGACGAGGTTTCGCTTCCCTTGGAAGTGGATTCTCGTATATTTCGGACTGGGTTGTATCACGTTCTCCTTATGGCAAGGGCCACTGGACACGACGATCTACGTCGGGACCATTTCGCTTGAGGGCTTGGTCTCCACACTGCTTATCGGCGTGGCTGCGGCAATATCTAGATCTGTTATGTTGTTCCGCAGGCAGATATGGACGACCATTGATCCTTCCAGACTGTCGATGGACTTCGAAGCTCCACCATTCATGCCGAGCCTCTACAGTGGGCCTGCCATAATCGTGTTGATGTCCTTGTTGGCACTTGGACTGTACCCGATCCTCCCTCAAGCAATTCTGCCTGTCCTCCTGGTTTGGACGTTGCTGTCAACGACCATACTTCTGGTCACGTCCGCGTTCCCTTTCGTTCTCGCAGACTGGGCGACTCACTTCACCGCCGCCTATTGGCTCCTCCGTAAAGCCCATGACAATTTGCCCTACTGCGCTATCTGCGCAGGCCCACCGAAAGTGCCGTGGCCCTTCCCTCCCACGATGGTGCGAGACACGGATAGGGCCATTGAGATCTACTGGAACTACGACGGTCCGGGAGCAACCCGCGAACCCACCCTGACAGAAGAGGAATGGATGGCAGAGCTTACTCGTACTGCTCGGGAGCATGGCGTGTTCACCGCTCGAATGGCCGCAGAAGAATTCGGTCGGGACATCCGCGAGATGAGGGCGATCCTTCACAAATGGTGGACGGACGAACGCGAGCTGGCTGAGCCAGCACCCACGCCGCCAACGTACCTTCACGGGAAGTGGTGGGCACCGAGGGAGTGGTGGCAGGCACGATTGGAGCGCACCCAGACTGATTCGAACCTGCGACCTCTTGATTCGTAGTACCAATGCATGGATGCCATTGGTAGTCACGCGATGCCATACACTACTATCTGATGCGGTTTGTGGGGGAGCCAGTTGTCATGTGCTGCCAGCGTGTGCCACGGCTTACCACCCAGTTCGGTGGCAGTTTCGGTGGCAGTTAAACTTGCCATCTCCAAAGGAGAACGGCGCGTCCGACACAGTTTAGTGGCAGGATTCGACAACCTGTAAACGTAAGCCGTTTTCTGTGAAAGAGCTCAGGTCGATGCGGATCCCGGACCGATCTCCCGAGTGCCTGAGTAAGGAGTGGCGCGGCATGTACGTAGTCTGGCTCACCAGAAGAGCATGGAAGCGATGCCAAGGTGGGCGTAGGACCCTAAGGAGGATTATGGCGCGCGACCGCTGGTTACGAATTGACACAATACTGAGCGTCGTTGTGATGGTCGTGGTATTGGTCGGCTTCATGTTGCTAGCCGGCATCGGGGCAGTGTCTGCTACAGGATTGGACAAACACTCCGCGATTCCGGGACTCCTTTTGTCCACTGCATGGCCCGTCGACGTAGGTCTCATGGTGGGTGCG
>JAJZIP010000305.1 GCA_021810525.1 Actinomycetes bacterium
CGCCGTAACCTCTTATTACCTCCAGCGTCGCCCTCATAGCACCCACCCCACACCTTGCTACAACCTCCGCGACAAGGTCCAGATCCTCAATGCCAGGATGGCTGCGCGAGATCCTTTGCCTCATGATCGCCGCAAGGCGCCGCTCCCACTCCAGGTAGACCTTCGCAACCCGGGCAGCCAGATTGTCCGTCCACGGTTCAGGGAGGGGCATCGGCATAAATCCGCTTCGAGTGATCTCATTCAAAAATACAGTTTCGATCGAGTCTCCCAGAGCCAGTAGCGGATCACCGAGAGTAGGATTATCTTCAAATTCCGAGGCAATACTGTCCAAAAAGGCTGTCAGACCGGGCAACAGTAGATCCTCTTTGGATTGAAAATACCGAAAGAAAGTCCTCTCGGATAGATCTGCCGACTCGGTTATCTGCTGGACGGTGGTGTGCGAAAATCCCTGAGTCTCGAAAAGCCTTCTAGCAGATTCCAGAAGAGCAGCCCTAGTATCGGCCTTCTTCCGCTCGCGCCTCCCCAATTGGCTTGTCACGTCCATAAAAAAATTATACACAAGTGAGAGCTGAGCAAGTGGCACCAGTGTCATCTGGCATCTATGACAGTTTGCCTTTGGGGAACCTTCTACTATACAGTAACACTGACAGCAACGTTTCGCACTTTACCTGCTCACAACTACCAGGAGAGAAGCTTGCAGGAAAACAGCTTTAGCGGCCTTGAAAGGATCGGACGAGCCTCGGCTCGAAAGCCTGTCGTCGTCATAGGCGCTTGGTTGCTCATCTTGCTTCTGACGGTAGCCGGAAACAGAACGTTTGGGGGGATCTACCAGGACAGCGTAGACATATCTGGAACTCAGGCCTCTCAAGGCCTGGCCCTCCTCTCACAGAACTACAAGGCCGTCTCAGGATACTCGGGACTAGTCGTAATCCATGTCAGCAAAGGTGTACTGCCCAACTACAGCAGTGCCATTAAGGCCAGCTATGCCAACATGGCCAGGCTTCCCGACGTTCTATCCGTCACCTACCCCCTTTCACCTGGTTCAACAACAATCTCGAAAGACCAAAAGACGGCTTATTTCGACATCCAGTTCTCCAAGATGCCGCTCGCCCTCGGCATAAAGTACCTCGCCAACCTCGACAAAGCAACCAGTCCAATGGTCGCCACAGGTCTTCAAGTGGAATACGGCGGAGGACTGGACCAGCTCACGAGGCCAGTGCCATCCGGCCTGAGTTCAGAAGCAATCGGATTTCTGGTCGCTTTGGTGGTTCTTCTGATCAGCTTCGGTAGCGTTGCGGGTACCGCCCTCCCTCTAGTCACTGCAGTAATGAGCATCGGCATAGGACTCAGCATCCTCGGAATCGTCGCTGCGGTCATTACTTTCGGCACAGCCTCTCCAACCCTTGCAGTGATGATCGGTCTGGGGGTTGGAATCGACTATGCGGTCTTTCTAACCACCAGATTCAGACAACAGATCATCAATGGAGTTGACCCCGTCTCTGCGGCCGGATTGACGGCAAAGTCAAGCGGCAAGGCGGTACTTGTCGCAGCGGCGAGCGTCTCCGTCGCCCTGCTTGGCCTCTATGCATCGGGGATCACCTTCATAGGCCAGCTTGGCGTCGCAGCGATCTTCTGCGTCGTGGTCGCCGCATTGGGAGCAATAACACTCGTACCGGCCGGGCTCGGCCTACTTGGTAAAGGGATCGATAGGCTCAAAATTAGAAGGCCAGTCGCGGAATCGAGCGGTGAGTCCGACGGTTGGAACAAGTACGCTCAGACCGTCAGAAGGCACCCCTGGACCTTCTTGATCGGCGGGCTCCTATTGATGGCTATTCTCGCAATACCGCTTTTCTCGATCGACATTGGTCATGTAGCTGACGGAGCGGATCCCATCAGCTTCACCGACAAGAGAGCGTACGACCTGATTTCAAACGGCTTCGGCAAGGGTGCGAACGGGACCTTCCAAGTCGTCGTAGACTTGGCTGGTTCAAAGGTGCCAGCGGAGACACTCGGACCTACCGTATACAAGGATCTTTCAGCCACCAATGATGTCGCTGAAGTCACGCAACCGACACTGACGCCAAATAAGAGGCTCATGATCGCAACTGTAGTTCCCAGCACCGGTCCGCAGAACAAAGAAACTGCCAGGCTGTTCGATACCTTAGTCAATACCACGATGCCGACTGCGGTCTCAGGAACTGGAGCCAGGGCCTATGTCACTGGAGGGACAGCTGTGCAGATGCAGTTCGATCAGATACTTGCATCGCGGCTTCCGATCATCATAATCGTCGTGGTCCTGACTGCATTTCTTATTATAATGGCGAGTTTCAGAAGCCTGGTGATCGCAATCAAGGCCGCCATCTTGAACATGGTCAGTATTGGGGCAGCCTACGGTGTCATTGTGGCGGTCTTCCAGTGGGGATGGGGGCGAGGCCTGATAGGTGTAAGCGAAAACGTTCCAATAGAGTCCTATGTCCCGATGATGATGTTCGCCATAGTCTTTGGACTTTCGATGGACTACGAGATATTCCTCCTCTCCAGGATGAAAGAAATTTGGGATGAGACGAGAGACTCTGGCCACGCCGTCGCGGCAGGGCTCGCGTCAACGGCCAGAGTCATCACCGCTGCAGCTTTGATCATGGTCAGCGTCTTTGCCGCGTTCGTCACCTCCAACCAGGTAGTTATCAAGATGCTTGCCATCGGACTTGCCGCCAGCATACTGATAGATGCCACCATTGTTCGACTGCTGCTTGTTCCCTCCGCAATGAGCATCCTGGGGAGTGCGAGTTGGTACATGCCACGCTGGCTAGACAAAGTCATTCCCCACATCGACACGGAGGCCTCGGCCGTTCGCGCCGAGGCAAGGGAGGCATCCCATAACCAAGATCCTCCCGTGCCCTCTGCCTCTTCGTGAGATAGGCCTGCCAGGACCTCTACAAGAATTAATCGCCCTTTGGCAACAAGTGTCAGAATCGACTCCCTGGCTCATCCCTGGATTCGGTAAGCGAAAAACTTCGAGCAGCAAGAGACTCCTTTAGCGGTGCTGTTAGGATCACCTGCCCTGCACATCTCGGTGTGTAAATGCGGCGCAACCTGCT
>JAJZIP010000052.1 GCA_021810525.1 Actinomycetes bacterium
GCCACTAGCTCAACCAATAGTTGGTATGGCAGCTACACCTGATGGTAAGGGCTACTGGTTGGTTGCAAAAGACGGTGGAGTCTTCTCCTTCGGTGATGCCAGCTTCTACGGCTCAATGGGTGGTAAGCCACTAGCCCAACCAATAGTTGGGATGGCAGCAAATGGTCAACCAACGACGAACATTCCTACTCCTAATCCCTCGCCTACCCCTTCTCCTACGCCAACAGGTGGAAGTGGACAGGCTGCCCCCGCGATGACGAGTCTGACTATAACGGTTTCGAACTTGTCCACTAACACTTCCGCAAATATCACTGCGACTTCTCCGAGTGGCACTACGCAGACAGTTACGGCAACAACGACGATTAGTCCGGCGGCTCCTGGCACCTGGACCGTTGTTGCAAACCAAGTAGTGGTCGGTTCTAAGGCGTACTTTCCGACCGTTCAAACTACGACCGTCAACCTCGCCTCCGGTGCGGCGGGATCTATTTCGGTCAACTACGCCAATGTTGTCCCGAGCACCACACTTGTGGCAGCTACCTCGGCAGTTCAGTCATTTAGTTACTCATCCGCTACAGGTAACGATACAGTTGTGGTCAGCGATCCAAATCATACGACTGCACCTGGGGATGTCTTGACTTCTGGAATCAGTAGCTCGGCGCCCAATGGGTTCATCATTGATGTCACCTCGGTAACACCCAACGCAGGCGGCACCGTTACTGTCGTTGGCACTCCAGGCCAGATCAGCGATGCCGTCCCCCAAGGACAGTTTGATATCACCCAGTCGAGCAGTGGAGTAACGACAACCTCTCCAACTATTGCTACTCGGACCTTCAACTCGCTTCGTCCGAACCTAGGCACAAACACTGCCCAACCAACCGGAATTCTCGACGGCCTCAGTTTTAACTGCAACGGAAAAGCTGCACTCTTATCGGGCAATATATCTTTTCATCCCTCCGTACATCTAAGCGCCCAGTGGGGCGGTCTTTTGAATCCGACCTCATTAGCTAGTGCGAAATTCGCCATTACTGGTACAGCAATAGCCAATGTTAGTATTGGACTGCAAGGTACCGTGAACTGTACGGCCTCGTTGACTGTTCCAGGGCCACCTTTGCCTGACATAGAATTTGTTGTTGGACCAGTTCCAGTGGTAATCGTCCCTCAGCTAAGCTTCGATCTCAGTCTTACCGTTAGCGGTACCGCCTCATACACTGCCATTGTGTCTCAGTCGGTCACGTTCACCGCAGGGCTCAACTACAGCAACGGCAGCGTCACACCAGTCGCAAACGATTCGCATACCTTTAGTACCAGCGGGTTTACTCCACAAGCCAATGGCAATGCAAGTCTTGGTTTTGAGCCCAAGCTTGTTTTTCTTCTCTACGATGCAGCAGGTCCAAACGTTGGTGTTACTCCATACCTCGACTTTAAGGCTGGACTCAACCAGACACCTTGGTGGGTTCTTTCGGGAGGCATCTCGGGAAGTGTAGGTTTTCATATACCTATATTCAATTTCGACAAGTCAGCCCAGGTGTTCAACGCTTCTTGGCCTATTGCCCAGGCAACCACCTCGCCACCGCTTTACGTAGGAACCTCAAGTCTTCCTGGTGGTAGCGTAGGGCAATCTTACAGCGCTACTCTCGCGGCGAAAAATGGAACAGCACCGTATACGTGGTCGGTCAGCTCTGGAACGCTGCCAGCCGGTCTTTCCCTCAATTCCTCTACCGGTGTTATCTCTGGTTCTCCGGCGACGAGCACATCTAGTTCGGGTACCGCAATAACTGTTGAAGTCACAGATGCGGCCGGCGCTCACGCGACCATCACTCTGATGCTTGTGATCGCTAGCAATTCAGGAGCTCTCACGGTTACTACAACGAGTCTGCCGAGTGCAACCGTTGGAACGTCCTATTCACAATCTCTAACAGCCTCTGGGGGCAGTGGAACTCTCACTTGGACGCTATCCAGTGGTTCGCTACCTTCGGGGCTAGCGCTATCGACACAAGGCACAATATCTGGAACACCAACCACAGCTGGTAACAGCACGTTTGCCGTTAAGGTAACTGACACAGGGGGAGATGTCACCTCGGCAAATGTGACTCTCGATATCAATGCGGTTGGCTCACTAATATGGTCTGCACCAACTAAGATCGATTCCGGTAGCCTCACGTCTATCTCCTGTCCAACCGCAACATTCTGCATGGGTGTAGATGCATCTGGCGACGCCGTTACGTACCAGAGTGGGGTGTGGTCCACACCTGTTTTGGTTGATTCTAGCGGATCTCTCACTTCAGTCTCTTGCCCAACCTCTAGCTTTTGCATGGCTGTCGACGGTTTCGCTCAGGCGTTTACCTATCAAAATGGAGCTTGGGATGGACCGACCTGGATTCTTCGTGGCGGCGGTGTTTCTGGTGTTTCATGCCCTACCACCAGCTTTTGCATGGCTGTAGGAAACATTGGCGTGGGTTCTAGCTATGCCGTTACGTACCAGAGTGGGGTGTGGTCCACACCTGTTTTGGTTGATTCTATAAACGGACCCCTCATTTCTGTCTCCTGCCCAACCGCGAGCTTTTGCGGAGCAGTGGGATCCACTAACCTCTTTACCGGTGAAGCCTTCACCTACCAGAGTGGGGTGTGGTCCACACCAACCTACACCCCCTCAAGCATCGGAGTTATTCGTTCCGTCTCCTGCCCAACCATCGGTTTTTGCGTTGCAGTTGCTGCAAGTAGTGTAAACAGCAACACCGTCACCTACCAGAGTGGGGTGTGGTCCACACCTGTTTTGGTTGATTCTAGCGGATCTCTCACTTCAGTCTCTTGCCCAACCTCTAGCTTCTGCATCGCAGTGGATGCTCAAAATCAATTTAGCGTTGGAGGTGGCGGCGACGCCTTCACCTACCAGAGTGGGGTGTGGTCCACACCTGTTTTGATTGATTCTAGCAGATCTCTCACTTCAGTCTCTTGCCCAACCTCTAGCTTCTGCATCGCAGTGGATTCGAATGGCAAGGCCTTGGCAGCGCGAGGATAATGGCATTCCAAAGCTCTTGATCCAATCCTGGCAATCGATTATGTGATCCAAATCTTTTCTAAAATGCTGACTTTATGGTTTCAATGATATCTAAGCAAACATGACCCGTTGCGGTGGTCACGCTGTGTGGACGAAAATGGAGGCGGCCGCCCTATGACGTCGGCTCTCTATGGTGCATGTGAGCCCATTAATTAGCAGGACGCGGGAACTTCGGGCACCCCTGATGTCGCTACGAGCACGAATCCTAGATTCCATGAGACGAGGTTCCTCTGGACGACTTGTTGGTATTGGTCTCAGTAAGGTGGATTTGACCATGGAGAGATTGTTGGAACGTTGTGCAGGACTTGATCTGCACAAAGACATTATTGCCGCCTGTGTCCGTGTACCGGGGGACAATGGCGAACGAAGTATTTATCAACACGAGTTTGGAACGACAACCCAGGAGCTTCTTGGGCTACGCGACTGGCTTGGTTCCTATGGTGTAACAGTGGTGGGAATGGAGGCGACTGGGGTTTACTGGAAAGCGCCCTTCTATATTCTTGAAGAGTCATTTGAGTGCTGGCTCCTAAATGCCCGCCACATGCACAATGTCCCGGGAAGAAAGACCGACGTTGCAGATGCTGCCTGGATCTGTCAGCTGGTTGAACATGGGCTGGTACGTCCAAGTTTTGTTCCTCCAAAACCGATTCGAGAACTGCGCAATCTTACCCGTTACCGCAAAGCACAGATCGAAGAGCGCTCCCGAGAAGCACAACAGCTCGACAAGATTCTCCAAGATGCCGGTATCAAACTCTCTTCGGTGGCCACAGACATCATGGGAAAGTCAGGCCTGCCATGCTTGATGCCTTGGTAAGTGGGTTGAATGATCCTGACGCACTCTCTGACCTTGCCAAAGGGAGACTTCGTAGCAAGATCCCTGCACTGAGAGAAGCTCTCGAGGGCAGGTTCACCCCTCATCACGCACTGATTGTTGGTGAGATCCTTTCAAAGATTGACTACATGGAGGAGGCTATTGGACGACTGTCGGATGAGATTGACAGAGTTCTTTGCCCCTTTCGCTCTTCAGGTCGAACTCCTTAGTACTATCCCAGGAGTCGACAAACGCACCGCTGAGACACTGATCGCTGAAATCGGTGCCGATATGAGCCGCTTTGGCTGTTCTGCACGGTTGGCATCATGGGCTGGGATGTGTCCCGGACAGTACGAATCGGCTGGAAAGTCAAGAAGAGGTACAACCCGTCACGGTTCGAAGTGGCTTAGAACAGCACTAGTTGAATCGGCAAGGGCTGCATCGCGCACCAAGATTACCTACCTTGCCGCCCAATACAACAGGCTTCATGGCCGGCGTGGCCATGGAAATGCAACTGTTGCAGTTGGCCACTCCATTCTTGTCGCCTCCTACTACATCTTGGAACGCAATGTCGCATATGCAGACCTTGGGGGAGACTGGTTCTTGCGCAGAGATACACAAGAGCGCCATGTGAAGAAATTGGTCTCCCAACTAAAAGCCCTCGGCTATGAAGTTACAATTGAACACGCTGCCTAAATATCTATTTTTATCCTAGAGAGTGTGACATTCCGGTACAGATTGTGTTACTGATTTCCAAATTCACTGAACGTCACTATGATAAGTACGGGCAGTACCATATTTAGACTGGAACTATGGTTATAGAAGCGGCAAAGGCACGAAGGGCTGCTTTTTGTTGCGCTCGAACCTACACAAGTGGAAATTATCCCAACATAAGTTGAGGGCGAAAGCTGCCAAGAGCGAGAACGGCCATTGCAATATTTGTAGAGAAGTTCCCCACGGAGTCGTTGTCGTATCTGCTAGTCCTTGTAGTAGGGATTCGGGAGATCGACTGTCAACATGTATCTTGGACTGGGCAACGAGTTGCGGAGATGAGGCTAGAAGCAGCACGAATTTTGTTGGATCTGATAGTGAACTAGATCATCACTACAAATGGGCTCTGAGGCTGATCTGGATGCACCACAAGAAATACAAAATAAGGGAGAAACTGATGGCAGCAAGCGGCAGAAGTAGACAGGCGAATACGCCACTAGAACCATCCAAAAAATCTGATGGCAGAGTTTCGTTTCCACATCGCATGAGTCTTGATTTGACGCCTGCTCAATACGAGTGGCTGAAAGAAGCAGCATGGCAGAATAGGCAATCTGCGTCAGGGCTACTCAGGCTGATAATCGATCAACTTATGGCGGATCCGTCGCAACTAAATGCGATAGTAAAAAAGTAGCTATTTTGGAATATTTCTAGCTACATCAGTACTGTACGTACCGTATATACTGGCTGTATGGTACGTATTATACGTATTAACTGTACCTCGTTTGTGACGGAGGTTGGGCAATGACCTGGAAGCGGACGTTTTCGAGACTTTTGACTGTTGGACTTTTCGCTTTTGCGGTGGGAGTTAGCTGTTCCTTCGCCTCACCAACTCGTCACCAATTTGCAATGAAGGCCTCGGTCCCTAACGCAAGCCTGTACGGTCCAGAGCCGCCGAATCCAAGTGCCAACATTCCTCCGATCCCAGATTTCGCGCCAAGCATTTATTATGGGTCGACACCACCATGTTATGTTCACCCGGCTTCTCAGTCGTGTGACACAATGGCGCTCGAAGCAATCAATCATGCACATGCCGTTGAGGGAATCCCGCCTATCTCTTTGCCTGCTGATTATGCAACGCTCCCAGAGCCAATTCAGCAATTCATTATCGTCAATTTGGAGCGAACTTCAAGAGGTGAACCGCCCATCGTCGGAATTACTGCATATCTCGACTCTGTTGCGCTCAGTGGTGCTACTGCCCACACTGATCCGGAAATCCTCTATCCGACATTTTCCTATACCAGCAACTGGTTCGGAGGAAGTGGCGCCTTGTCGGCGGACTCCATGTATATGTACGAGGACGGTTGGGCCGGCAGTGTTTCAGCTACCCAGAATCTCGCCTGCACGTCCCCCACTGCCCAAGGTTGCTGGGGACACAGGGAAAATATTCTTTGGAATCCTGGGCTACCTCTGACGTTTGGAGCCGCAATTACTCCCTGGGCTAACGGATATTGGAACTCGACCCAGATCTTTGCAGAAACTACCCCCTCGTCACCCTCGGGATATGTGTATACCTGGGCTCAGTATCTGAACTCACTAGCTCCGTCAGCTCAGTGCTCGTCATCTATCTCAACCGCAGTAGGAGCAGCCCCTGACCCCATCGGCGGCGGAGGCTGGATCGTAGGCTCTAACGGCAGCATCGCGACAACCGGTGGAGCACCATGCTACGGCTCCCTTGCGGGCCAATCTCTCAATGCCCCCATTGTCGGGATCGCTGCTACCCCCGATGGAAAGGGCTATTGGTTGGTTGCTTCAGACGGAGGAGTGTTTGCCTTTGGCGATGCTACTTTCTATGGTTCAATGGGTGGCAAGCCACTGAACAAACCTATTGTGGGTATGGCTGCAGATTCAGCCACTGGCGGTTATTGGGAAGTTGCATCTGATGGTGGAATCTTCTCCTTCAATGCGCCATTTTTCGGATCAATGGGCGGTAAGCCATTGAACAAGCCCATTGTGGGTATGGATGCGCTTGGAAATGGGCAGGGTTATCGGTTTGTAGCGTCAGATGGCGGGGTGTTCGACTTTGGTGCTGCTGGATTCCTGGGTTCTATGGGAGGCCATTCATTGCCAGCACCCGTTGTTGGCATGGCCGCTGCCCCGGATGGGAAAGGTTACTGGTTGGTTGGCGGTAGTGGGGCGGTTTATTCGTACTAAGAAAGGCGGATTGGAGTAGAACTGGAGATGGATCACTCAAACAGAAGAGTCTAGGATTGGTTCCACGTTCCGGCGATCTTTGAAGCTTTCGACCCTTCGTATATGCGTAACCCTGCTACAAGGTATTTCGTCCATAAACGCCATGCTATTCGCCACTGATCTCCATTGGGGTCAACTATTTCTACGGGTAACCCAAGATTCTTAGCGTCATTTTTATCAAGCAACGCCGCGTGTGAGTTCGGAAGACTTATTAGAGGTTCCTGTAGGTTCATACATAGATCCTTAACCTCTTCTGTAGTCCGATCAGGATTGCTTGCCAAAGCTTCCTTCATCAAGTCGCTGCTCCGTGCGAGCGCTGAGCGCGCCTGTTGGATCATCAACGCGGTGACATCTGCCAAAAGTGCTGCATGAATGGGATAGGTGGCGGGTTTCTCTTGTACTGCTGCTTCTGCGGCACTGAGTGCGGCAATAATATCTTTCGCAGATGTCCATGTCTGGTTGGCTAGTTGCAATTGAGGATCAATTGGACCCAGATCGGAGGTCGGACCCATCAAAATTCTGTGAGCTCCAAGAGCGAGAATTGTGCCAGCGCTCTTAGCCTGATCAGGTATTAGAACAGTTAGTTCATTGCATCTGTCTTGGGCAGATCTAGCCAAACGGACTGCTGATTCTCCATCTCCGCCTGGAGTCATCAACATTATATGGAGATCCATTGTCTTGTCCATATCGTAAATCAGCTCTTCGAAAAACGAAATACTTATAGGCCAGATCATGTCAAAAATCACCGCCAAACGACATGAGAACAGTGCCTCATACTCCGAAATCAACGACTGACGATCGTAGCGTAAAGAATTTTCCGCATGAAACAATGGGGATTGTTCGGGATGCTCTATTGTTCCGTTTGGCAAAGCTCCCAACCAATCCTGAATTGAATGGGACGACCTACCCGTGTTTTTTGCCTATCCGCTCTAACTCGTTTGGCATACTCAATTTTGGCCTTCCAGTCCGGGTCTATCCCCGGAGGTAATGTCGTTTCTCCGTTTGGCATTAGATGGTCAGCTGAAATGCTCAACTAGATCCTCCACCGTGATCTCGAAAGCTTTACCGCCAATACTTTAGCATTTTTCTTTGTCGTGCGTGTAGAGCTTTGGTTTAACATTCAGCAGTGTCAAAGGTTCGGATTATGACCGGAACTGGCTCGCAAGCCCCAGGATTCATCCGAGGAGCCAAGGATAAATCTGGTTTTGCAGCGTTGGGGATAACGGTACTAGTAACGCTAAAGGTAATGATACATACTCGCCTTTTCATAAAGTTCGTCTCCGCAGCTAGCAGTTAGCCACTTTTGGTTTACGCGTAGGTTTATCATCTAACAAAATTTTAACGTCTCGTCAACCTAAAAACGTTGGTTTGACCCAAACCGATACACGCCTCGATTGTGCTCAGCAGCCCACATCCAACGACGAAGCATATTAATCATTTTGCCTCGTCCGATTGTCAGGGTTTCTTCATCTTCGAAATCGAAGCGACCAATTGCCCCTCCTATTCTGTCAAGTGGACTGCTAAGGCGAGCTGCTGCAACATGACAGTCGGCGTCTGGGCCAACAACTAGGACATGGAGCGAGGTGTTTTCGATCACGCATTCTCGAATCAGGTCATTCAATTCACGGTCTCGGAGAGAACACCCAATTACGACAAGTAAAGTAGCATGAAGCAGACATGACCGAAGGATCGTGTAGTTAGTGCGATAAGGCTCCTGGTCGAGCTGTTTGCGCCCAAGTGTTGGGTAAAGCACCGCATGTTGATGGGGCCGGGGATCACGCTTTAGACCTAGGGGCAGCTCCACCAGGACACCCTCATTATTTCGTCCAAGCTTGACACTGCCATGTAACTTTACCAATACTAAATTGAGTCGCCCATGCTCTGGTCCGTATGACATGAATGGGTCAGGACTCCAAGTTGATCCTGTCGGTCTAGTGCTAAATCCGTCAATGAGTCTAATACCTAGCCGCTCAGCGGCTATTTCTAAAGCAACGTCGTAGTTCAATGTGAAGAAAGGTAGGGTATCACCACACTGGAATTCTTCCACAAACTGGTCTTTCCAGATTCCCAGAAGGCCCCTGTAGAGCGATTCGGCTTTATCGGCTTCGAGGTTTCCGTAACGATCGATCACTTCGTCGCGGATCGCATCAGTAAGGTCTTTGTTCATTTTTCGAAACCGGATTAGGCCTTCACGAAGATGATCTACAAGTTGTTTCTGAAGCGTGTCGTTGCGCGTGGGGAGGTTTGCCCCAAGTGCTAAAGTCCTGAAATCATCCCAGATACTGCCCACTAAAGTCCCTAAAAAAGGATGATCTGATCCTGCCTGTTCTACCCACTCGGCATCCGCTTCCAACTTTGAAAGCACTTCTTCAATGTCAGCAGGATTAGAAGTGTATAATCGATCAACGATAAAACGCGCAAAATCGTCCTGATGATTAGCCTCTGGCAATCTCAGGTTCACAGCCAGATTTCTGAATTCGTCTAGGAACTGCGCTGTAGTAGGAAGTCCAAGCGGAACAGAAGCTCCTGCTCCGGTAAGAAATACTACTTTCGACTGCGTTATAGTATCGGGTAAATATGTTGTATTTCTAGAAACTGGATCCTCTTCGGATATATCGAAAGATCCCATTCTAACAGCACTCCTTCAAAGTCTTAATCAAAATTCCCACCGCTCCACCCCCGTGGTTTTTGAGCGTCACGCATCCATTTTTCTATCGTTTTGCGTTTCCAAACCGGAGAGCGATTGCCAATGATTGCGTCTGGAGGTGGCATTTTACCATCGGCCTTATATTGTCTGAGTGACTGAACGGCCAAGCCAGTCAGCTTGCTTACAGCTTGATAGTCAAGCATTTCCATTGCTGGCTACCTCCTCTCTCAGGTGTATGTATGTTTCATATACTACTACCACCGTCACATAAAGAGCTTTATTTCAAAGGACATGCATAATAAATTCGCTTTATCTCTTATCTTTGTCACTACCGTAATGTATACTATATATATAGGCAAAGCGCCAAAATAGGAGGTGCGGAAATGATCGAAGCATTAGCCCTAGTCGAGCTCAACCAGCTGAGAGCGACGGAGAATTGGGACGAGCTGGCCAGACACGAGGGGTTGTACCTCTTGCCAGACTTGGCGGTCGAACTCGCCAGCGGCACGTATAAACCAAAATATACAGAGAAAATGGGGAAGGCATTGCGCTGCAACCCCGGACTAGCGAAAATGCCGAAAACTGCAAAAATTCTCGCCACGACGGAGAAACTTCTCAAGACCGGCTTAACCCAGAGAATCAAAATTGCCGATGAGAATTTTGACTTTCTATATACAGCTCTAGAATTTGTTCAGCACAGATGTTCTGTTAACACCATTGGGGTTCGGGGGCTTCTGAACCTTGCCAATACCGCTGAAAAACGACTCGAGGAGTTGGGTTTACCTAAATCTGCTCGTGCAGGAGCAAAATTTGAGTATCACGACTCAGGACCATCCGCGAACGCCTATAAATACGCTCAGGGCGCAACCATGGTAACTATTGATCGAGGAACTTCAGCATGGTACCTAACCGACGTCAGGAGGGTCGAAGTCTACCCGCGACAGTCAGGGCTCGCGAAAATCACTTTATCAAAAGCGCAAGATGAACTTTGTGTCAGCAAGTTTCGGAGTCAGTACTCGGTGGTCCAGAATGAAATCCGAGCTGAGTAGGATGGGTTCTGTGTCAGCGTGGCAGGTAATTCCATAATAAATAAGGACGATATGTTAGAGAGCACCGGTGTCGTCGAACTCAAAACAAATAATCTCCCGCCTGCTGTCAACGGCCAGCCAGATGCGCACACTATTGAAAGGATTCGGTATGAGTTTCGCCCATGATAGGGTTCCAGCAGAATTTTCACTGCTAAGAAGTCTGACCGGTCTCACGGTAAATGACGCTGCTGAGTTTTTCCAAATTGATGCGGAAACGGTAGATCATTGGGACTCTGGAATCGTCGATGCGCCGAGGGAGACCATCGAAAGTCTGAAAACACTTTGGCAGACAATTGATGAACATGCATCCCGTTCGCTCGACACCATTGATGAAATGGTCGAGAAATTCGGGAACCCGCCAGAAGAGATCGAATGGGGACTTCCTATCTCCAATCTTGAAACCCAAGAGGTTCTAGGACTCCCTGCTGTCGGCTGCGCAGAGCGGATCGGCGCGCTCGTTTCGGCTGAGTGTGAGTTTCCGCTCAAATTCGTGCAGCGAGGATCTACCCCCGCCTCGCGCCAAGCCATTTTTGGGCGCCTGCTCGGGGAAGTGAACCAGCAAATCCAATCAGAAGAATAAAACTTGCGAAGGGTGACTTATCCGTCCACTCGTTGGCTTGTTGAAAACGCCCTCTCGATAATTTCTGCACATACTCCAATCCGACAGAGTTTGCAGCATAAAAAGCAGTGGCGTCTTAGGTATGCTTTCAGGAAAGGATCAATGGTGTCGGAAAACAAATGTTAAGCAAACCCTTTCCGTTTGCAGTCCAACCCACATAAAATTAGCCCGGTGCAACCATAGGCGGAAAGCCGGTTATGGTAGAAATTGTTACAGCCCGGAACGAGATACGATCGAGTTCGACCCCGTCAACACTCACGGAAAAGAAATATGAACCGAGCCGCGGAAGTGGAAGACCTAGGAGCGGGATCGCAACTGGCATCAGCACGTCTTCACCTGGCAACATGTTCGGCGCTCTTCCTGCGTTGAACAGGCTTATGATCATACCTCTCTCTTCTTCTGGCACTCCAGGTGGCAACAGATTATTGAGCATGACGCGTTCGGCACTCCCAGATCCTGCATTGTCAGCTGCCCCCAAATCTGAAACGAGTTCGATCGTAAGCCGATGCTGTTGGTTTGTAGCTCCCCACGGAATTCGGACAAGTAAGGCGAGCGCAATGTTCACCGGATGAGGTGGCTCGGCCCGTGACGAAACCCAACCTATGCCAGCACCAGTCACGAAAAGCTTTTGACCACTTACTTCTGCGTAGTCACAAAGCATGGCATTGACGGATATAGATCCTGTCTGCATCGTATTAATCCTCAAGCTCGATTGTGTATTACACCAATATATAGTATCGTAGTGCACATGTCAATCAACAGTCGGTTCTGGTATGACTCCAGAAGATGCTGAGATTATCGAGTGGGATGATCACAACGAGGCGCATCTCGCAGGCCATGGCCTCACCTATTGGGATGTCTACGATGTACTTAGTGACCCTGTTGTGTTCGTACCAAATCGGCGAAATGGTTCCGACCGCTGGAAGATTCTCGGGTACGGAAGAGGAGGCAGAGCCTTGACGATTGTTTGCGCATACGATTCAGTCCGACGATCACTTAGGCCCATTACTGGGTGGGATACAACCCCAGACGAACGTACGCGATATTTGAAAGGAGATAGGCGATGACTGGAGAGAGTATGGAAGCAAACCAATATGATAGCGACAGGAATAATGAGGATGAGTGGGGAGATGCTGTTATTCCGACGAGTAACCGCAAGCGCCGCTTAGCCGCGGTCATTTCGGTTAGGTTCGCACCAGATGAGCTTGAATACATTCGTTTAGCTGCTCCTAATGGCAATCTGTCGCAGTTTATTCGGCAGGCTGCCCTAAATGAAGCTAGTCGACATTCAGTACCGTGGATTTTTCCGTCTTACGCCATAAACTGGCCAGCACCTGGGGGTCCACCAACTGTAATTGCTGCCAATACAGATCTGTCTACAGCGGAGACCATAAGCGTAGGAGCCAATACGTATGTATCGTAGGCTGCACACCACGACGCAGTAAATGAACCCTTTTGGAATGGTAACCGCAAATGGATAAAGCGTAAAAGCGTATGCCGAGGAGATAACAGCTGTTCCACAGCGATTATCTCCTCGCATGAGCATATGGGGAGCGCAACCCCTTTAGACGAACGAGGGGAGGAAGTCGATACGGCTAAGCAATCCATTGCCGAGCGGACTCAAATCCCCAATTCTATTGGTAAGTGAAGAACCATGTATTGGGGATCACGGTAAACTCCCTAGACCGATCGCCGAAATTTCCTAGTTGACCAAGCTCTATTGAGTATGCTTGAACCATGCAATTACTTGAGCTTATGAATAAGCTCCGCCTCTTGTCATCAAGCAAGCGAGAGCAAGGTACTGCCTTTGAATACATGATGGCTACGTATCTGATGACAGATCCTTTATTTGAAAGCCGATTCGAAAAGATCTTCTTGTGGAGAGACTGGCCTGATCGACCATCTGAGCTTGATACAGGTGACATCGGAATTGACCTGGTGGGCGTAGAGCGAGATGGGGGTTACTGCGCTATTCAGTGCAAGTTCTTTGAAGAAAGTAAGACTATATCCAAAGAGGACTTGGATAGCTTTTTGTCGCTATCGTCCAAGGAGATTTTCACTGCAAGGTTGATTATCTCAACTTCAGATCGTTGGGGAGACAATGCCCTCAAGGTAATTGCAAATCAGAGACCGTCTGTACAGAGAATTGGACTTTCCGAACTGATCAACTCACCAATCGACTGGGTAAGGTTTGACCCTGACAACCCGGATTATCTTCCACGACAAAACAGAAAGTCGCCTCTTCCACATCAGCTAGACGCAATTTCAGCGGTCAAGAAAGGCTTTGAGCAATATGACCGCGGAAAACTCATCATGGCCTGTGGTACGGGAAAGACATTTACTTCTCTAAAACTTGCTGAAGAGATGGCGGGACCTGGTGGCCATGTGCTTTTTCTGGTTCCATCGATTGCGCTTCTGTCCCAGGCCCTTAGAGAATGGACAACTGAAGTAGCTATTCCGCTTCAGTGTATGGCGATATGTTCTGATACCCAGGTAACCAAAGAATCAGAAGATATGCGAGTCTTTGATCTTGCACTTCCAGCAACAACCGATCCGGTCACTATCTCACAGCATCTATTTGTCGCTCGCCAAAGGGCTAAGTATGATCCGCGTGGCGAGGCCATGTATGTGGTGTTTTCAACCTATCAGTCTTTAGATATCATTCGACAAGCTCAAAAAGACTTTTCATTTCCTAAATTCGATCTTGTCATATGTGATGAAGCACATAGAACAGCTGGAGTATCAGCAAATAGAGAATCGTCATCTTTCTTGCTCGTTCACAATGACGAAGATATTTTGGCTGAAAAACGCCTATATATGACTGCCACTCCGAAGATCTTTGCTGACAGTGCAAAAAAGAAAGCTGATGAAGCTGAAGTAGAGCTTTATTCCATGGATAATGTTTCTCACTTTGGCCCAGAGTTCCACCGACTTGGCTTTGGAAAAGCGGTTGATCTTGGACTACTGAGCGACTACAAGGTCTTGATTCTGGCTCTTGATGAGGCTTATGCAGCTAGTCAACTGCGTTCGATCATCACGAGCTCCAAATACAACATTGCGCTTCCTGACGCTGCCAAATTGCTGGGTTGTTGGATCGGACTGGCAAAGATAAGCGATAGACCAGATGATTTCTTTAGCGATCCTGATCCAATGCGAACTGGAGTGGTGTTCGTAAACAAGATAACTGAGTCTAAACAGGTGAGAGATGTCTTCGGCGATGTAGTCAGAGAAGCAACTGCGCAAGGCATCGGTAGTGACGGAAGTTTGCTTCCTGTCAAGATACAGCACATCGACGGTGGGATGGGTGCACTTGTACGAAATAGAGCACTTGATTGGCTGAGAGAGGAAAGCAACGAGTGTCGCCTTTTGACAAATGCCAAATGTCTTTCCGAAGGAATTGACGTGCCCTCACTTGACGCAGTGATGTTTCTTAAACCGAAAAAGTCCCAGATAGAAGTAGTGCAGGCAGTGGGACGGGTTATGCGAAAGGCTGAGGATAAAAAACTTGGCTACATAATCATTCCGATCGTCGTCTCTTCTGAGGTCGACCCAGATGAAGCTTTAGACAACAACAAGGAATACGCAGTCATCTGGGAGGTACTGCAGGCGCTAAAAGCTCACGATGAACGTTTTGAAGCAATTGTTAATCAGATCTCATTTTCTGAGGGGAAATCTGACAAAGTCGATGTCATAGGAGTGGGAGCAAAAGGATCTGAGTCAGACCCAGACGCCCTAGAGAAAAACGTAAAAGAACAGCTGAGCCTCTGGCCAGAAAAGATTGAAAAGGCGCTTTATGCACGAATATCAAAGAGACTATCTAAGACCCCCTATTGGCCCCGCTGGGCAGAAGATGTCGCTCGGTTAGCTGAGATATATCGAATCCGAATAAAAGAGGCATCAGAGCACAATTCAGAGTTTCAGATTCGATTTGAAGAACTACTTCAAAGCCTCCAGGAGAACATCAATCCTGCGCTAAATAAAGACGATGCCATAGACATGCTCTCTCAGCATCTGATAACTAAACCGGTATTTGATGCGCTATTTAGTGCAGAGAACTTCATCGATTCAAACCCAGTGTCACGTTCGCTAGAGTCAGTAGTGAAAATTCTTAGAACACTGGAAAACACAGATGCAGAGAGTAGCTCTCTAACTGAATTTTACGACTCCGTACGCAAAAGAGCTAGTGCAGCCAAAACCAGAGAAGATCGACAGCAACTGATCAAGGATCTTTACCAGAACTTTTTCAATACGGCCCTAAAAAAGGCCACAGATCGAATGGGGATTGCTTACACCCCAGTAGAGATCGTTGATTTCATTCTGAATTCTTGCCAAGTTTTAGCCAACAGACATTTTGGAGTAGATCTTTCTGACGACGGGATTCACATACTTGATCCCTTTACTGGAACAGGAACCTTCATTTCGCGTTTTATCGAACTTGGGCTGGCGGGTGGCCATTTAGAGCGAAAATACCAACAGGAACTGCATGCAAATGAGATCCTGTTGCTTCCTTACTACATCTCTTCAGTAAATATCGAATCTTCTTATCATTATTCCCAAGATGCAAATGAATATATTCCATTTGAAGGAATGGTACTAACCGATACCTTTCAGACGACTGAGCATCACGATCACATGGGGACACCTGTCTTCAAAGCAAACTCGGAGCGTATAGAACGTCAGCGAAATGTTCCTATCACTGTGGTTGTTGGAAATCCTCCTTATTCCGGAGGCCAGGGTTCGGAAAACGATAATGCCAAGAACGTGTCGTATTCAAGACTTGATGAGAATATTCGTTCGACGTATGCGGCAAAATCTACAGCACAGTACAAAAAACTCTATGACTCCTACATACGTGCGTTCCGCTGGGCATCTGATCGTATTGGCGACGGAGGTATCGTTGCTTTTGTCACCAATGGCAGCTGGCTGAAAGGCCAAGCGGGCCAAGGCATCAGAGCAAGCTTTGAAAAGGAATTTGATGCAGCATATGTAGTAGATCTCCGGGGTGATGCAAACGGAAGTGGTGAAGTCCGAAAACAGGAAGGAGGCGGAGTTTTCGGACAATCCAGTCGAGTTCCCGTTACCGTTGTTTTCCTGGTAAAAGGTCAGCTTTCTGATTCAGCTAATGGGATTTTCTACCATGACATAGGTGATGCACTAACGCGAGAGGAAAAGCTTGCAAGACTTTGCGAATTTGGTTCGATTGATTCCATGCCTTTTGAATCAGTTGTTCCTAATATTCAGCACGACTGGGTTGGCCAACGGGATCAGAATTGGGAGAATCTCTATCCGCTATGCCGAGATTCCGATAATAAGACAAGGCGTATGTTTGAGCTTGATTCAATGGGCCTAAACAGCAATCGAGATTCGTGGGTCTACAACAGTTCTGCTACTCGTGTACAAAGCAATGTAGAAAGGATGATCAATACCTATAACGAAGAAGTATCCAGGTACGTCTCGGCGGGAAGTCCAGCAAATATTGATGACTTTGTAGAAAAAGATGAAAGAAAGATTTCATGGTCGAGTTCCCTAAAGCCGAAATTACGACGCGGTGTCTTTGTAAACATTGAGAACGCTGCTATTCGTGAAAGTCTTTATAGGCCCTTTTTCAAGCAATATGTCTATTTCGAGGCGAACCTTATCCATAGAATGGCCAGGCTGCCACAGCTTTACCCTTTACCAGATACTCGAAACCCAACAATAATCACATCTGGACGAGGAGCAGGAGCCTTTTCGGTGTTAGCCACTGAATTAGTTCCTTGCCTCGATACAGTTGAAAAGACCCATGTCTTTGCCCGCTACCGATATGAAAAGGCCAGTGCCAGCGAACTATTCGGTGAGGTTGAAAATGGTTGGCAAAAGATCGACAACATTACCGATGAAGCTCTGGAAGCATTTAGGAACGGCTGCAGAGATAGCGAACTAAGCAAAGATGATCTATTTGCATATACCTATGGCGTTCTGAACCAACCTGAGTATCAGAGACGTTACAAGAACAACCTGACCAAAGAGTACCCACGACTCCCATGGTTAGAGAACCATGAAAGGTACATCGAGATTGGCCAGCAATTATTAGATCTGCATATAAATTATGAATTGGTTGAGCCCTATCCTCTCGAAGAAAGATTCAGTTTAAATCCGCCCGGTGAGCCAAAGGTTCTATATCGAGCGGTTGACATGAAACATCCGAATCGAAAGTCCGGCCAGCGTGGCAAAGAGGACTGGGATAGGACTCGAATTGTCGTCAATCCCTATTTGACCCTTGAGGGCGTGCCAGGAGAGGCGTCATCGTGGATGCTCGGAGGTAGGCCGGCTCTGGAGCTTTTCCTAGACCGTATGAAACCCAAGACTGATGCAAAGAGTGGGATCAGAAATGACCCCAACGATTTCTCTGACGATCCGAAGTATGTGGTGGAATTAACAAAGAAAGTGGTCAAGGTGTGTGTCGAAACAGTCAAGGTTTCCAGGTCATTGCCTAATTATCAAGAATTCGAGGTCGCAGGTGAAAGACAGTGAGCACCGTCACTGATCCGCTTATGTGGAAGAAGAACGACCTTGAGGAGTTGGTGGCTAACCAAATTCCAGAAAGTCTCACACTGGACTACAAGTCCAGCGATGCACTTATAAAGACCGACTCTAAACGTAGGGAGTTGGCGAAAGACGTTAGTGCTATGGCAAATTCCGCTGGCGGAGTGCTTATCTATGGAGTCAAAGAGAGAAAAGGCGGATTTCCCGATTGTATAGATGAGGGAACGGATATATCGGAGATTCCACCCGAGTGGTTCGACCAAGTCGTTAATTCGTTAGTACACCCTCGCATCTCTGGAATTGGTGTTAATCCTGTTTTACTTGGAACCAGCACTGAACGCGTTGCGTATGTAATAGTGGTCCCCCAGAGCGTTACAGCGCATATGGCGTCAGATCATATTTATCACAAACGTTACGGCACCATTACTTCAGCGATGGAAGATTATGAAATTCGCGATGTCATGGGACGTGAATCAGTGC
>JAJZIP010000306.1 GCA_021810525.1 Actinomycetes bacterium
TGGCTTTCACTCGCTCGAAGAGCTTTTGAATTTTAAAATTTCTGAATTGGAAGTAGAGCGGAAACAGCTGATTTATCAGCTTTCAAAGATCAACGCGGAAATTGTCATGGTTGAACAGAAGCTTTCTCTCGAATTCCGCCGGTCCTTGGAACAGCAACTCGATGCTAAGAGAAAGGAACTTGCCGCCTTGGTCGGGGCCAAGCCAACCCCTGTGGAGAATCCTTTAGAATCGGATGCCATAAGGCAGGAGACTGCTGAAGCAACTGCGAAACTCGCAGAACTCGAATCGAAACTGAGTGCTATCCGAACCGACGAACAGACGGCACGACAGAAAAAATCGGATGCGGTAAAGGGTACGGCACATGTGACCCGCATCCTGCAGGCAATCAAGAACCACCAACAAAATCATGAGCAGTTCACATTGGAACTGAATACCATGTTTCAGGAGATTCAGTCTTCATTGAAGGCGAGTGACATCATGTCCTTCAAGGTCAACACTTCAGAGATCGAACATTTGGGCGAAGACTTCAAAAAAGAATCCGAAGCGCAGGATGTACTCCTTTCCGATGAAGAAGGTAGCCTGCCTCGGCGTCGCGAGGAATTGGAAGCCGAAATCAAGACGATTAAGAGTCAATTTGGGGAAAAACAACGTCTCTTCTTAGTTTTCAAGGAACAAATGGTCCAATGGGAGCGGGCGAAGGTCGATTTGCAGGGAGATAAGAACAAAATATACACCATTGCCTGGTATGAGTCGGAGATACAAGAATTGGACGGATTGCCGGGTCGACGTGAGCAGTTGAAGGCATCACGACTAGATATTGTTCGTTGTCTGCATGAGCAGATTGGTAAGATCGTTAACGAATACCGGACTATTTACCAACCTGTGCAAAACTTTGTCCAATCGACTGGAAAAATGGAAATGCCGTTACCGCTTAATTTCGATGTGAGGATCTCAGAAGAAGGATTTCAGGATAGTTTCCTCGGGCGTATCAACCGACAAACACGTGGAAGTTTCGCTGGTATTGATGAGAGCAATCTGCTCGTTCACCGCCTTCTGAAAAAGACTGACTTTATGAATGTGGGAGAGGTCGTTTCGTTTGTTGAAAATATCGATGACTTGCTGCATTTTGATCGACGCGTCGATGATGTCAATCAACCGGAAATCTCCGCTTTCAATCAACTACGAAAGGGAATTCGATTAGAGGAACTCTACGATTTCCTGTTTGGACTTGACTATCTCAAACCCAAGTATTCCCTAACCTATGACAATCAGGAAATTAGTCAGCTGTCTCCGGGTGAGCGTGGCCTTCTCTTGCTGGTGTTCTATCTGCTGGTCGACAAGGACGATATTCCTTTGGTGATCGACCAGCCAGAAGAAAATTTGGACAACCAGACAATCTACAAAATTCTTGTGACTTGCATCAAAACGGCCAAACAGCGCAGACAAGTCATTATGGTCACGCATAATCCGAATCTCGCAGTAGTATGTGATGCCGAGCAGATCATTTATGCTGCGTGTGACAAGGTAAGCAGGCGTTTCTCATACATGAGTGGCGCTATTGAAGCACCAGAAATCAAAGCTCGTGTCATCGAGATACTTGAAGGAACTGAGCCTGCGTTTGTGAATCGGCAGAAGAAGTACGGGTTCTAGTAGAAAGACCCAATGAAAGACTTGGTGGAGTAAATCACGAGTGAGTCGAGTGCGGGGGAAATGAATTAATGCTTGGTCTGATTCTACGAGAAGAATTCCAGGGCAGACGCCTTAAGGGAACATCGATTGAGCTTTCCAATGAAAATAAAAACGGGGCAACCCAAGTCTCGGCAAGAGAGTTTTTAGAGATCACCTACCCCACGCACGATATTTTGAAAGGGATCGAGGCCGTTGGCCCGAATCATGGGCGACCAGTGGTTGTTATCGGGGAGCGTGGACTTGGTAAATCGCACTTGATGGCAGTCCTCTACCATGCGGTGAGTGATTCGATCGCCACTGCCGCATGGCTCCATGCATGGGGAATGATCCTGAATGAACCTCGGATCGAAAAGATTCCATTGCGGAATGACATGCTGGTGATCGGTGAAAGTCTGCATCGTCAGCGCTATAAATTTCTTTGGGATCTGCTATTCGAGCGTCATCCGCACGGTGCGTATATCAAGGGGAAATGGGAGGGAATGGGGCCAGCCAAGACTGACATACCCTCTGACCAGCTCATCCTCGAACTGTTACGCCATTCTCCGACAATGCTCCTGTTGGATGAGTTTCAGACGTGGTACGACGGCCTTACCAACACCAAGCAATATCCTTGGAGAACTTGGGCGTTCAGCTTCATTCAAATTCTCTCTGAGATTGCCAAGGAACACCCGGATCTGCTTGTCCTTGTTGTTTCTGTAAGGAACGGCGACACTGATGCCTACCAGCAGATTCACCGGGTGAACCCACTTCAGATCGACTTCAAGGCTGGCGGGAGTCCTGAGCGAATTCAACAGGATCGGCGACGCATGCTGCTTCACAGGCTGTTCAGGAATCGTCAGCAGATTTCTGGTAGCGATATTGCTTCACTCATCGCCAAGCATGTTGACGAGTTCTTTCGCCTGCTTGGCGTACCCTCTTCGGAGCAGCAGCACAAGCACAAGGAATTCATTGAGTCCTGGCCATACGCACCGCATCTATTGCAACTCCTTGAAGATCAGGTGCTCGTCGCCACAGACGCGCAAGAAACCCGCGATCTGATCCGTATTCTTGCCAACCTATTTAAGAGCCGGGGGGAGAACGTACCCATCCTTACGGCCGCCGACTTTCGGCTAGATGAAGACAGTGCTGGTATTGGTGCATTGCTGGATTCCGTAGCCAATCAACAGCACCGAATACTTCGTGAAAAAGCCATGCGGAATATCACTTCTGTGATCGATGCAGTGCCAGACTATGCGACCAAGATCCCCCATCTTCAGGAGATTATTGGGGCGCTATGGCTTCGATCCATAGCGGTAGGGAGCTTGGCTGGAGCAGAGCCAGCTGCGTTGCAGGTCGATGCTACGCGAGAATCAGCAATTGACGACAACGCCTTCCAGGTTGAACTGACCACCATTGTTGAAAAC
>JAJZIP010000307.1 GCA_021810525.1 Actinomycetes bacterium
CCCAGACACCGTTGTCCTAGCAACCTTGTTACGACCATTCTCAACCAGCGTCACTCGAACCTCGCCATTACGGCTTGAAACACCTTTGACTTCGTGGTCGGTCAGTTCCCTTACATCCTCTAGGCTTGCCTCACTCAGGTGTGTTTGCGGAGGCTTGGATCGAAACATAAAGCACCTTGAGGCATAGGCTGGCAAATCGATTGGAATTTCTACGCCCTTCGCGTGAGCCTTGTAAACGAAAACAGGGTAGATCTTGCCTGTCATCGGATCCCAACACTCGGGAATTTTTCCAGGCACTCGGAACGTGACTGTCGTCTGGCTCGCTTCCTGTAGTAAGTTAGTAACAAAGTAAATGTCGTCAGTTCCCAGCCGACGATGTAGGAATGTTAGCCCATTGCTCTGTTGGTTCCCCGCCAGCGCAAAGTCGGGATCCAGGTGCTCCCTCAATGCCCCAAGCAGCGCCTGCTGCGGTGGAGTTACTGGAAGCATTGGCTCATACTTCAGACTGGTGGGATCAAAGGCTCGCTCAGTGACCTCGTAGTCCGGAATCTTGTAGTCAGCAATGTAGTAGGTTCGGCCACCGCCCGGATGAACCTTGCCCTTACCGTCCGATCCGAACAGTTCGCTCACAATCAGTTTGACCCGCGCGTCGTTCTTAAAGGAGTCCGTCATCCCGACGGATGTCGAGGGTAACTCGTCTAGCGCAATCACAATCCCGCCACCAAGCACAAACTGCCGGATAAATTCCATCGTAGCCACCGGCACGGCTGTCGTTCTTGGCAGGAGCAGAAAACGATAGCTGAGATCACGCACCTTGACTTGGGAGTCTGCAACAAGGGCGTGGTGCTGTAGAATATCGTCATTCACAGGATCGAAATCATATCCGTTCGCAACCAATGTCTGCCCTACATCTCCGTAAGGCATTACTCTACGCTCATTATCAAATAGCACCTTTTCGGCCCACACGGTCGACTGCGGCGAATAGACCAGAACGTCTGCTGCAAAGTAACCTTGGCGCAATAGGAAACAGCATCGAGCTATGTACTCGGACAAGCAATGATAATACTTCCACCACGTGTTCCAATGACTGATTCGGTTGGCCCATGGAACGTCTCGGGATGGCGCCACATGCATCTCTGGAGAGTAAAGGTATCCATGATTGTAGAACTGGGTCACTCCATCACGGAGAAACGCGTCTGTTGCAATCTTCATCTCCTCTAAGGTAGTACGGTAGCGTTGAGGGTGAAGAAAAGTATAAGATTCTGCCGAGATAATCTTATGGCCGTAGAGATGCCCTCCAGCAGCAACAGCTTTGCGTGGGTCTGTTATTACCGCAAAGCGTGCCGTTGTCACTTCCATTTCAGGGCGTGGAGTTACTCCTGCGCCTTGGATAAGCTCTTCTGTAAAGCGATAGTAGGGCTGAATTCTAGCTTGGATATCATGCTTGCTGCACCAATCAATGAAAGTCATGAAAGTTGCTTTGAGTCCTAGCCATCCAAGGAAGTCGTTCACGTCATAACGTATCTTGGGAGTGAGTTCGCCGATATCCCACCAGATTCCCGGCAAATACCGCGTGAGATCATAGCCCTTAAAAGCCGAGAATTCATTGAGCGCTGCATTGCTCCAGTGTATGGTTCCCGGGATCACCATAATTTCAAAGCTGTCACAAAATAAAGTATCTACAGTTCTGCCAAACTCAAGGCCCGAAGACTGATAAAGTGTCCCTCCCAGATAGTCGCAGTAGTCTCTCATTGCATCCACGCTGAAATGATCTACAACCCATTGACGGTGGGGGAAATTCTCGGTAGCCGTACTTTGCTCGCCAGTATACTTCAAACGAAACGCCATGATTCGCCATTTGCCTTCAGGGATTTTCCATTGCAGACGATTGTCTGTGACTTTACTGATTAAGTCCACAAAGGAATCAGAATCCAGTTTCTCGCCTACAATTCTTGCGGCAACTACAGCAACAATCTGATTTTCATCTGGGGCATCTGAATGAAAAGTTGGATCTATTCCATATTGAGATTTCAAAGGAGGCATATACTCGGGCAGCTCCCGATCGAAACTATCGGGACCGCTGATATCTTCCCAGCCATGGGTCAATACCTTGCTGCGTTGTGTCGGAGGCACCCAGGAGCCGCCGAATTTCCATCCAGGACAGAAACTAATCGCTACTTCCATGTCTTTTTGTCCGGCTTCCCAGATAGCATGATTGACCATATCGAGGAACTCTTGCGAGAGATAATCGATATTGCCTTTGGCGTACATCCTCCAAGGGGTCATGATCTCAACACCGCCCATTCCTTGTTGACGCATCTGCTCTAGTTCCCATGTGATTCCATCCTTCGTAACCGCATTACCAGGCCACCACCAGCGGGTATGCGGCCGGTAGGTTCGTGCGGGGTTCAGCCATCCATCTTTAAGGGCCTGAAACTGTTCAGATGCAACAAATGTGGAAGGGTGGGATAAGAATGGTCTAGTTGTTGCACGCAGCCAATCGCCAGACATATAGAGAACTTCCCCAAAAGCTACAACTTTCCCGATACCTTGGAGAAAAGTACGGCGTGTGTATTTCCACATATAAACCTCCGTTGAATGGTTCTCTACTCGTGATGCAGTAGGGGCCAGAATTAATTCGCCAGGACTAAGTTTGGAAAGTCGGCGAACACCCAGTGATTCTTGAGGGTGTGATAGATGACTCCTAGGAGTCTCTCGGGAATAGATTTCCAACTCTTTAGAATCAACAACTTTTTAAAATCTACCTCTTTTGGTATGTTCTTGATTATAAAACAGTTAAAGAATTTCAATTTCCTATTGCAAAAAGGAGAACCCCCGGCTTTGCCGGGGTGGCAGTAGAAGTTTGACAGTTCCGGGAGTATGCCTTTCCACATTACTGTGAGCATAGCCCGAGCCATTTGGATCACATGGCTGTTGCTGTTGCGGTTGCTTTTGCTTACTTCCGGCACACTCCTAGGAGCCTGCGCGCTAGATGCGTTGATAGCACTGCTATAGGTATGACCTCTGGATACCTAATGCTTTTCATTGGTATGTTTCTCTGGCAAATTATCGAGTTTTTGCCTTTGGGACAG
>JAJZIP010000053.1 GCA_021810525.1 Actinomycetes bacterium
TGCGACACTTTCTCGACGGCTTCGCGACCTGAGTGAGCTTGGTCCATCTGGTAGCCTTCGTACCTTAGAGCCATCGTGACAAGTTCGGTTATAGGTGTCTCGTCGTCCACTACCAACACCCGGCCGATCACTGCGTTGGACTGCAACGGCTGCATCTACTGTGTTCCCCTGTGATTTGGACTAAGCCTTAGACTATACCTCAAGCGGTTGGAGCGCTTCCCAATGTTACGACAGCCGATCCGTTTCCGTTGGCATTCGTCCAATATATAGTGACTCGATCACCGGGCGCCTTCTTCTGTATCGCTGTCACCAGCTGCGATGCTGATGTCACAGTCGTGGTGTCGACCTTGGTGATCACCGACCCTGCGGTGATACCAGCGTTTCCCGCTGGCGACCCAGGGACAACCTGGACTACGATCGCACCTTGTAGATTTGCAGGAAGTCCAAGCTGTGCTGCTATTTGCGAAGTCATGGTTTGTATATCCACCCCTAGAAACGCCTTGCCAGCCGTTATGGTGCTGGTCGAGGAGTTGGGATGAGCCTCAATCTGCTTCGCTACCGGGAGGACTGAATCGATAGCCTCGGCAAAGCCTATGTTTTGGGCCGGCTCGGTGCCTGTGCCTGTGATGATGGCAGTGTTCATGCCTATCACCTGGCCGTTGGAATTGACCAAGGGACCACCGGAGTTGCCTGGGTTTATCGGTGCATCAGTTTGAATCATGTCAGTGAGGGTTGTCGACCCGCCGGTTATGCCGTTGGAACTTGTGGTGATTGACCTATGAAGCCCCGATACGATACCCTGCGTAACTGTGGGCAATCCTTGCAAGGCAAGAGCGTTGCCGACCGCGACTACTGAATCTCCAACCTGCAGACTTGAAGATTTACCAAATGTAACGGTAGGCAGCTTGGAGACTCCCTGAATCTTGATGACTGCCACGTCGTGGGATGGGTCCGCCCCAATAACCGTAGCGTTGTAGAGCTTGGACTGATTGAACAGCTGGACCTTGATCGTGGAGGCATCGGCAATGACGTGGTTGTTGGTGAGCACTTCTCCATTAGAGGTTATGATCATCCCTGTGCCGGCAGCCTGAAACTGCTGTGTCCCACCGAAGATACCGCCCTGGGTTATGGTTCCGGTGGTTTGTATATCTACCACCGCAGGTTCGACTTTTGAAAGTATGCCCTGGATGTCAGTTGGCGTAGCTGCGACAGAGTTGTTATTCGTGGTAGGAGCAGTTGTCACCGTCGGCTGTTGCGAACTCGTTGAGGAGGTTACCTTGGCTACGACGGCGCCAGCGGTACCACCGAGAACGAGTGAGACCACGGCTGCTGCCATAACCGCCTTTGCCATGGGAGAAAGCGGCTTTCGCTCCCTTCTAACCCTCTTCTTGGTGGGGATGGGGGCGCCATTCCCGGGACCTGAGAGGGGGTAATCAGGTTCCGGGAATGGCTTGGGGATAGAAGGTTCAGATTCCGTGTTTTGGTCGCTAGCCTGTTGAATTTCTTGGGTTTCGTCTACGGAGCTATCTTCGCCGAGTACGGTGCTACCTGAGTCTGATCCAATCTCTGGCTCGGTGACATTCCCAGCCTCCCCTGTAGAAGTCGTCTCACCGATTTCATTGGTATTGTCAAAGGCTTGGCTCGATGCGTCGTTAGTTTCTTGTCCGCCCGTCATCGGAGTCTCAGGAGTCTTGTTTGGCTCGTTCTCATTGATTTCCACTGTTATCACCCGTCATAGATACGTACTTGCTTGTTGATGAACTGGTTACATTCTGTACTGCAAAGCTTTGAGAATTCTGGGGAAGCTCTGAGTATCGTTTAAAACCTTTCAAAGTTTTAAAGCGAGCTGCACTGAGAAATATTCCGACGTCATGGCAGTATGGAGGAGCTAGAAGTATCGGGGACCGGATAGTTTGGACTTAATGGCGATGCGCGAAGAATGTAAGCACTTTCAGAGCAGGACCTATGCCTCCGGAGAGGTGGCGCGTTTTTGTGAGCTTGATCTTGCCCCAGAGGCTCCCTGGAGATGCCCCGCAGACTGTGCCAGCTATGAACGCAGGCTTGCAGACGTAGCTTGGGTGCACGGGTCGCTTATTCCTCCAAAGATAGAGGACGAGCCGCAGGGTGATCCCCGGGAGATATCGGAGATACTGCGAGACGCCGAGTCAGTGGTCGATTCGATTCTTCCCACGGTGCTCGACGACGTTTTGAAGGAGGAGAAGAAGTCCAAAAGGGGCTCCTTCTTCAAAAGAAGGAGGTCCTACTAAGTGCCTGTGAACTTCGGGGGACGCTTCTCCACGAATGCGGTGACGGCCTCTCTCAGATCGTGAGAGCCGAGCTGAGGAAGACTCAGTTTCGCAACGAGTTCGAGCTGCCGCTCGATCTGTTCGTCGTAGAAGCTCCTCATTGTCTTCTTGACTCCCTGGGTGGCTGTTGGAGAGTTGGCTGCAATTTCGCTTGCCAGTGAAAAGGCCTTGCTCATCAACTCGACCTTGTCGCGACATACGTAGTTGACCAAGCCCATTTCGTGTGCTGTTATGGCGGACACGTCTCGGCCGGTGAATGCAAGCTCAGCCAACTGTCCGCGAGTGATGATCGCGGGAAGTCGCTGCAGAGAGCCGAGGTCGGCTATCATGGCCAACTTGGTCTCTCGTAGAGAGAAGATTGCATCTGCTGAACAAAGACGGATGTCGGCGTAGGAGACGAAGTCGAGTGCTCCGCCAATGCAGTGGCCGTTTATCGCAGCGATTACGGGCTTGTCGCAGGTCGATAGTGTACTGGTAGATTGTTGCAGCTCCACGATGGTCTCAAGAGTTCGTGTCTCGTCGCCCGTGTCGCCTCCAGAGAGGATGTCTTCCAATTCCATCAAATCAAGTCCGGTTGAAAAGTGCTTGGACGTAGACGCGACAATGATGACTCTGACCTCCGGATTAGCGTCGAGTTCAGAGACTGTCTGAGGAAGCTCAGAAAAGAACTTTGATCCCATGGCATTTGACCTGTCGGGCCGGTCCAACCAGAGATAGCCTATGTGGGCCTTGACTTCCGTGCTGAAAACATGAGCTGAGGTAGATTGCACATTCTGACTATAGCGCTAATCAGGCTTGGTTTTCATCTAATTTTTTTGCCATAATCCAGTTATTGGCTGTTGAAGGTATTTAATAACATCTGGCTGTTAGAAATTACAGTTACCGCTGTAGAATTCTCTAGAGAGAAAACCTGCATTTCGTTTGAAGATTCGCGACACGTAAGGAGTGAAAGATTCAATTCTCGAGCGCATGGACTGAGGGCCTTGATAGTGCCGTTGTCAGGAGCGGCCGGTCCCAGCGTTTTATCTACCTAAGAGAGCGCATCGACTCATTGGAGATGCCCACCTCTTCCATTGAAGAGTGGCGATACTCGGAGATCGACGAGCTTGACCTCTCGAAGTATCTGATTTCCTCCTCAGAGGCAGTCAGGGACTGCACCTCAGCTTTGACGACCTCTGTTTTGGAGGCCAACAACAACGCCTTGGTGATAGTGACCCGCAACGGCGTTGTCGATCCGAACTTCGACCCACCTGAGGGGATCAACCTGGGCGAATCGGATCCCGAGGACATATCCCACGACTTTTCAGGTGCGGATCTATTCTCCTATCTGAACGCGCTCTTGGGAAGTCCGCTGTCATTGTCGATTGGAGCGGCCTATGACCAGAGAAGGCCTGTGGTTGTCGTGCGGTATCTGGATTCGGGCGATCCCACCGCTATCTTTCCAAATCTCTGTCTGAGACTGGAGGAGGGTGTCAGCGCTCAAGTGATCGAGGTTCTGGTCTCACCCGATGACTCAGAGTTGTTGGCCATTCCGGTGACGAAGATCTTTCAGGCGGAGGGTTCGAGCTTGGACTACCTACTCGTCCAAGACGTTGGTTCAAAGTGCAAGATGATCGGGCACCAGGCTTCGAGACTGATGGACAATGCCAGGCTCAAATCCATGTCCATTGTTGCCGGCGGTGATTACGCCCGCCTGTTCACGACTTCAACGATCGCCGGAGCAGGCGCGGAGTCAAGGCTGAATGCCGCGTATTTCGGAAGCGGACAGCAGGTGCTGGATTTCAGGACACTTCAAGAGCACAGCGCTAAGAACGGCAGGAGTGAGCTTTACTTCAAGGGCGCAGCGGCAAACAAGTCGCACCTGGTTTATTCGGGTCTCATCAAGGTCGACAAAGGCGCCACGTCTACTGATGCGTTTCAGACCAACAAGAATCTGGTTCTCTCGGAAGGTGCACGGGCAGATTCCGTTCCGAACCTTGACATTGAAGAAAATGATGTCAGGTGTAGCCACGCCTCTTCTGTCGGCCCTATCGACGAAGACCAACAATACTATCTTGAAAGTCGTGGGATAAAGCCGGAACTGGTTCAAAGGTTGATAGTCGGAGGGTTCTTTTCTGAGATTGCCGAAAGGTCGGCTATTGCTGGGGTCAAAGAGGCTCTAAAGACTTTGGCAGCACGGAAGTGGAGGGAATTGCAGCAGTGAGTGGGTGGATTGATCTATGCGGCAAGGAAGATATTGAGAGCGGGACCGTCCGGAAGTTTGAAGTTGAAGGACATGCTATCGCGGTTGTCCGGATCGAAGATGACTTCTACGCAATCGGTGATCGCTGTAGTCATGCGAATTATTCGCTGTCAGAGGGTGAGGTTCTCGTGGAGAAGAAAGAGCTTGAGTGTTGGAAGCACGGCTCCACATTTTCGCTTGAAACCGGAAAGCCAACATGCCTGCCGGCTACCAAGCCGGTTCGTGTCTACGACATCGCAGTTGAAGGCAATAGAGTCCTGGTGGTGATGAATTGAGTTCACAACATGTGTTGAGGATAGAGGATCTTCGGGCTGGAGTCGGATCGAAGGAGATCTTGAGGGGAATCAATCTTGAGGTCAGAAGCGGCGAAGTTCATGCGATAATGGGACCAAACGGCTCTGGAAAATCCACTCTCTCCCATGTTCTCATGGGTAAGCCGGGCTACGAGGTCATAGGTGGATCAGTCTTCCTGGATGACACCGACCTTCTGGCGTTGCCAGCCTGGAAGAGGGCTCAGGCAGGCCTTTTCCTGGTCTCCCAATATCCGATCGAGGTGCCTGGGGTCTCGCTTGAAGAGGCTCTTCAAGCGGCGTTTGAGACCAGCGGCCGAAACGCGGCCGGTCTTCATGAGGAGATACTGCGGGAAGTGGCAAGTCTTCGCTTTCCGATCTCTTTGTTGGGGCGATCTCTGAATGTGGACTTTTCAGGCGGAGAGAAGAAGCGGAATGAGATGGTGCAACTGGCTGTTCTGAAGCCAAAGTTTGGCATTCTTGATGAAATTGACTCCGGTTTGGATGTGGATGCTCTCAGAGACGTTTCTCGACGAGTTGAGCAGGCGAGCAATGATGATCAGCTCGGAGTACTGGCCATTACGCACTACTCTAGGCTGCTGAAGGAACTTCGCCCGGACCGGGTTCACGTTTTGGTTCGAGGAGAGATAGCGGCAACCGGTGGTCCGGAGCTCGCGGCGCAGCTTGAGAGGACCGGGTACGCGGAATATGGCGTTGCGGAGGATGACAAGGAGTCCGTCGGCGCCAGTATTTTTGGACTCTAGTCCTTGTGAGTGACGTTTTTCACAAATTTTTCTTCACAACTGTGAAATTGTTCACAACTCGTGTATAGTTATAAACAGAAGGACGGTGGTGCATGGGGGTGCAGCTGGTCTGAGGATTTTGCGGAGGGGGCGTCGCGTTCGCGACGATTGTTGATACTGGGTCTTACGGGCCCAGTATCATTTTTTTAACGCATGGTTGCGCTTTGGAAGGGTGGGATCTCCACAGACTCGCTATCACTGCCCGGCGATGGAGATGGATTGCGTCGGACGCCGTCAGCGGTTTCTTTGGCAAGGTTGACGTCGGAACCAGACACCTCCTTTTTCAGAAGGTATAGATACTTGTTTGTCGTTCCTAATCTCGATGATCTCCAGAGCGAGGTCCGCACGGATGCCGTTTGATCGGCACCTGTGAAGATCAATAACGATACCCATGCCGCCCCCAGGTTGTATCGTAGCTAGATGAGGGCACCATTTGGCTTGCGCTGAAAGTCATAGTCTGCGGTCTGATTGATGCTTCCAAGTTGCCCGGCCTTTATGGGCGGCACAAACAAGCAGGCGGGAGGCATTGATAGCTCGTTCAGTCAAGGCCAACGCTAGAGTGGCATTTGGGTCACTTTAGAGTTTTAGTGAGGCTGCAAATGAGAGTCCTTGTAATTGAAGATGAACTACGTCTAGGTGAAGCTTTGAAGCGCGGGTTAGAAGCTGAAGGTTTCGCCGTCGACGTGATCCAAAACGGCACAGAGGGGCTCTGGATGGCCACAGAGAACCCATACGACTTGATCCTCTTGGACATCATGCTGCCTGGGACCAACGGATTCAAAATCTGTGGGACCTTGAGAGAAAGGGGAGTCTGGACTCCCATTCTGATGCTGACGGCCAAGGACGGAGAGCTTGACGAGGCGGAATCACTTGATACTGGAGCTGACGACTTCCTCTCGAAGCCGTTTTCCTTCACCGTTTTGCTGGCAAGGATGCGGGCTTTATTGAGGCGAGGCGTGTCGGAAAGGCCTGTGGTACTGTCTGCTGGAGATCTTCATCTAGATCCAGCGAGCCACTCGGTTACCAGGGGCCAGTCTGACATCGTTCTGACCTCCAGAGAGTTTTCTCTTCTCGAGTTGCTTCTTCGCAGAAAAGGTGAGGTGCTCACCAAGAAAGTCATTCTCGAACATGTGTGGGACTACGATTTCGAAGGCGATTCGAACATAGTAGAGGTGTATATCGGTTACCTCCGCAAGAAGATCGACACACCGTTCGACAAAAAAGCTATCAGGACTATTCGAGGAGTTGGCTACCTGCTTGAGGAAAATGGTGGCTAGCTAGGTGGTATCGCAGCATAGAGAGAAGCGCTACCCTTGGTTTCGCAGGTGGCTTTACTCTGTAAGGTTCAAAATCGCGCTGGTTTCTGTCCTAGTCGTGGGTATAGCGCTTTTCGGAGCGTCAAGAGTGCTTTTGACGACTCTCAGATCTCAGCTTCACAGCTCAATAATCAATCAGACAAGGACCCAAGAGGCTGCAGTTGTCTCTCTTGTGAGTTCGGGTTCGATAATGAATCCGCTTCCCCTTCCGCGCAACGAGATCTCGGTTCAGGTGCTCGACACGAATAATCAGGTGATCGCGTCGACGGCGAACATTGCAGGGGAGCCCTCTGCACTCGCCTCGCTCAAAAGCGCAATAAGCGAGGTGTCCTATGTTCCTTTGCCCAAAGGGATGCTTCTCAGCGATCCTGACGAGTCGGATCATCGGGCTGTAATGGTTACTACTGTGGTCGGACAGCCCAATGGGATCAATTTGACAGTATCCAACCAACCGACCGGCTTCACCTTGAATCTCAATTCGAGCCAGGAGTCCCAGGGCACCCAAACCAGCGCCGCACCTGCTCCGCAGAGAGTGGTAACCAAGACGTATCACTCTGTGTTTCGAGTTGTGGCTTTGGAATCAATGGCGACGGTCGACCAGTCAGTCATGACCGTGGTGAAGGTGATTTCAATAGCATTCCCGCTGCTCTTAGGTATTGTAGCATTACTGGTCATTTTGTTGACTGCCAGGTCGCTGAAACCGGTCGAGCGGATAAGCCGTGAGGTCGCGGCCATAACCGGTTCCAACTTGCACAATCGGATCTCCGTTCCACCGGCAAGGGATGAGATAGCTGGACTCGCGGTGACCATGAACCAGATGCTCGAGAGGCTCGATGATTCTGCGGAGAGATCTAGAAGGTTCGTTGCCGATGCCTCTCACGAGCTACGTAGCCCGCTGTCGGTCATCCAGACGGAACTGGAAGTTGGTCTTCTGCATCCAGAAGCCGTAGACTGGCAGCGCACTGCCAACGATGCCCTGGACGAGTCGAGACGAATGCAGCGAATCGTCGAGGATCTGTTGATGCTAGCCAGGGCGGATTCCGGAAAGATCCTGGTTCATACCTTGCTCCCGGTGGATCTGGACGATCTTGTCCTCGGCGAGGCATCACGGCTTCGGCTCTCGGGAACGGTGGCGGTCGACACCAGGGCTGTGAGCGGCGGTAGAGTGACAGGGGATCCCCACCTTCTGTTGCGCGTGGTCAGAAATCTGTCAAACAATGCAGCACGCCATGCTCAGAGCAGGGTTACATTCGCACTTCACAAAGACGGAGGATTCGTCCAACTTGAGGTAGCTGACGATGGGAGAGGAGTCCCTGAAGAGCTGAGGGAGAAGATTTTCGAACGGTTCACTAGGCTTGACGAAGCGAGATCTCGCGATGATGGTGGGTCAGGCTTAGGACTTTCAATCGTTCGGACGATTGTCGAGGCTCATGGAGGTAGCGTTGAGGTAAAGGAAAATCCAGACGGCTCAAGAGGTGCTCGTTTTGTTGTCAGAATCCCGACGCTGTAAAAGATCGTGCATGTTGAGCTGCTGTTTCATGGTTCTATAAGCTTATTCGCATAGTATCGGCACAGTGAAAACCTTCGAAGACATAAAGCCAGCTCAACCTTTGCGTGGCAGTTTCAAGCCTAGAAGCAGGCGCAGGTACAGAGTTCGCAGTCCAAGGTTCAGGGCTGCAATTCTTGTTGTGGTAATGCTCTTGCTCGGCAGCTTCACCTGGTCGTTCGGGAGTGCGCTGACTGCGAATAACCAGCAGAGTGTGGCGCTCAAGGCTGTGGAGTGGCTGCGTGGGCACGGTGGAGGTCAGATGCTCAGGGTGGCGGAGAATTTCTGGTATACCTGGCACCAGCCTCCGAAGGGCGGGATCCCGCCAAAGGGCGCGATACTTGACACCAAAGCTGCGACAAAGCCAACGACCACTTCAAACGGCGTACCGCATCTGCCGACACCTGCCAACGTGGCGCCTTTCGTGGCTAATCCGCTTCCTGGTGAGGGAGTATGGCAGCCTGAGGGGCGCACGGTCGGGGGAGTCCACGGTCTCTACGTGACCACAATGCGACCTGACCCAGTTCATACCTCCTTGGTGGCGGGAATCGCTTGGATGGACCCAAAGCTTCTTTCGTTCACCCTATTTGCAGGTGGAGCGGAGCCCGGAGGAGGTCCGTGGCCCAACATGGCTCCAATAGATTCTGCTCAGGCCGCCTCTCTCGTCGCAGCTTTCAACTCGGGCTTTAGGATGGTGGATTCCCGTGGCGGTTGGTACTCCAACGGACGAATGGCGGATCCGCTCGTCAACGGCCAAGCCTCGTTCGTCATCTACACAAATGGTGCCGCGAACGTGGTTCAGTGGGGACAGGGTCAGACCGTGCCTTCAAACATCGTTTCCGTGAGGCAAAACCTCTCCCTAATCGTAAATAACGGAAAGATCACGTCAGGGGTCTATTCGCCGAACTACAAGCAGTGGGGAGCCACGGTCGGCAACAGCGTCCTCGTATGGAGGTCGGGTGTCGGTGTAACCAGCGATGGGGCTATCGTCTACGCCGCGGGCAACGGTCTGAGCGTTGCAACGCTTGCGGGTTTGCTCCAAAGGGCGGGTGCCGTCAGGGCAATGGAATTGGATATCAACAGCGCATGGGTCGACTACTTCTATTTCAACCCGCCCAACGGGGGATTGGCTGCGCCGTCCAATGGAACTCGTCTCGTCTATAACATGGAGCGCCCTCCGCAGCGATACTTCGAAGGTACTGCAAGGGACTTCATCGGAGTCTTCGCTCGACCATATTCTGGCTGATGCAAGAAATTAGTTAGAAAAAAAGTAGAAAGAGTCCCGTTGGGGGCTCTCTCTGCCGACCAATCAGCTTTTCAGAGTCAGCTCGCCCTGTCCTCGAGCGCCTGTATCAAGGTATTCCAAGACAAGGTCGCACATTTTATTCTCACCGGGAATTTGACAACACCTTGCAGTGCAACGAGTTCGCCCAGTTCCCTCTCGGAGTACTCTTCAGGTTCAACCGCTTCAGGTTCGCCATTGGCGTTGGTAGAGATGGACATCATGGACTTGAAAATCTTGAGAAGGCGGTCGACCTGCGCCAGCGTCTTGCCCTTTACCGCAACGGACATCAGAGAAGCCGACGAACGCGAAATCGAGCAGCCCTGGCCTGTGATTCGAATGTCTTTTATTACATCGTCTTCCAGGATCAGATATACAGTTAGCTCATCGCCGCACAGCGGATTGTGCCCCTCAGCCTTGATGGCCGGCGGAGTGGGAAACGTGCCTTCATTGCGTGGGTTCTTGTAGTGATCAAGAATGATTTCTCTGTAGAGGTCTTCCAGACCAGGCATTATCTCTCCTTCACAAAGCTAGCCAAAAAAAGCTTGTGCCTTGGCCAGCGCATCTATAAGTGCATCCACATCGGCCGATTCATTGTAGATATGAAATGAAGCTCTAGCTGTTGCAGCGATTCCAAGGTGTCGCATCAACGGCTTGGCGCAGTGGTGTCCAGCCCTTACGCAGACCCCACTCTGGTCAAGTATCTGCGAAATGTCATGTGGGTGAATATTGTTGAAATCAAAAGAAATAACGCCGCTACGGTCGCTAATATTTCTGGGTCCATGTATGGTTATGTCTTTCCCGAAGTTCGACTCGAGCTTTTCGAATGCGTAGGAGAGAAGTGCCACCTCGTGCTCTCTCACTCGGTCCATTCCAAGATTCTCCAGATAGTCAACGGCTGCACCCAGACCGATTGCTTCGGCGATTGGTGGAGTGCCCGCCTCAAATTTCCAGGGTAGCTCATTGGGAGTAAAGCCATCGAGCCGCACATCTGTAATCATGTCACCTCCACCTAGGAAAGGTGGCAGATCCTCTAGCAAATCTGCCTTCCCCCAAAGGACACCAATCCCAGTCGGACCAAGCATCTTATGGCCGGTGAAAGCTAAGAAATCAAGTCCTAGTTCGTTGACGTCGGTGGCAATATGGGGTACATATTGGGCGCCGTCCCCGATGACGATAGCGCCATTCTTGTGGGCAAGTCTGGCAAGCTTGGCCACAGGGTTGAGTGTGCCCAGGACGTTTGAGGTCAGGGTGACGCTGAGCACCTTGGCGTCTTCGAGAATCTTGTCGATCTCGTCGAGGATTAGGTATCCGTTGTCGTCTATCCGTATGTAGCGGATCTCAATTCCGAACTGTTCTTTTGCGATAAGCCAAGGTACGAGGTTCGCGTGGTGCTCCATCTCCGTAAGGACGACGACGTCGCCCCGATGAAGTGGTCCACGGGTTAGAGATGTAGAGAGGAGATTGATCGACTCGGTGGCATTCTTTGTGAACAGGATCTCGCGCGAGGGGTTTGGTGCTCCGACGAATCGGCCTATCTTGAATCTGGCACCTTCATAGAGTTCTGTGGCATGTTCGGCTAGTTGATAAACGCCACGGTGCACGTTCGCGTGAGTGGTGGAGTAGTAGTCATCCATTGCCTGAAGTACTGACAATGGCTTCTGCGACGATGCCGCCGAGTCCAAAAAGTAAAGGGGCCTTCCGTCGTGCCGCGTGAAAATTGGGAAATCCTTGCGGATCTCGCTCACATTCAAAGGTTTACTTGTTGCCGTGGGGGTATTCATTCTCTCCATCCCTCGTAGCCCTCGGATTCTAGTTTCTGCGACAGCTCCATTCCGCCCGAGGCCACGATCTTTCCGTTGATCATTATGTGGACGAAATCCGGCGCGAGTTCATCCAGGATTCGCTGGTAGTGTGTGATCAGCACGATGCCAAGGTCTGAGTTCTCTTTCTTGACTTCATTGACGCCTCGTGCGACCACGCGCAAGGCGTCAATGTCGAGGCCTGAATCCGTTTCGTCCAGTATGGCGATCTCAGGTTCGAGCATTGCCATCTGCAGTATCTCGTTCCGCTTCTTCTCGCCACCCGAGAAGCCCTCGTTCAGGTACCTTTGGGCGAATGAGGGATCCATGCCAAGCTTTCCCATCCATTCCATGATCGAGAATCTGATCTCGATCGCAGAGACGTCGGCGGCCTTGCGGGCAGAGACCGCTTGTCGGAGGAATTGGATTATGGAAACACCTGCGATCTCTTGTGGGTACTGAAATGCCAGGAAGACGCCGGCTTTTGCTCGCGCGTCAGTTGACCAGCTTGTTATATCCTCCCCATGAAAAAGGATTGATCCTGAGGTGACCTCGTAGTCGGGGTTTCCCAAAAGAGTGTTGGCAAGCGTCGATTTACCTGAACCATTGGGGCCCATTATTGCATGGACTTCACCCTTTTTGATGGTAAGAGACAGTCCTTTGAGAATTTCCTGTTCCCCTGCAGCAACGTGTAGGTCTTTGATTTCAAAAAGAGAAGTTTCCATGGACTACAGTCTATTACTCCTATGTCGATAGGAGAAACTCGAAAGAAATATTTGTTGCGATCTAGCTCCAATGTGACACATAGGGATCAGTACTTTCTTCCGGCTCTCTCTCCAAAGGTGTGGTTCCTGCTGTTCCCAGGTAGATCCAACCGGTGATCATGTCGGTCTCTTTCAGTCCTAGCGTGTCCTTTACCGAACTGTCATAACTGGGATCACCTGTTCGCCACATGGATCCGAATCCGAGCGCCGTCGCGGCAATGAGCATGTTTTCACAGGCAGCAGCGGTGGCGGCAAACTGTTCGATGACGGGAATCCTGTTGTCGTGATCCAGGACGGCGCAGACTGCAACGACGCAGGGAGCCCTTAATAGCTTATTTCGTTCCTTCGAAAGCTGCATGTCAGTAACGGCAAGGCCCTGACTCTCTAGTCTTTGCTCCAGCGATGTGGCCAAAATGGCTCCGAACTTTTCGCGGGCCGAGTCCTCGAAGACAACAAATCGCCATGGTCGAAGGCGGCCATGGTCCGGGGCAGACATTCCCGCCCTGATTATCGCCTGAAGCTGTTCTTTGTTCGGCCCCGGGTCCGTAAGACGACCTATGGAGCGTCTTTTGATCAACGTGGATAGAACAGAGTGAGGTTGATTCATCTTCCTAAAGTTTCATACGATTGACGATCTTCTTTTGCTTTCATTCACCAGCCCCTGGCTATCCACTCAGGCAGTTTTGGCGACTCCTCACCTATTGTGGTGTGCGTACCGTGTCCAGGTAGGACTATTGTCTGAGGCGGTAGCTTTGAGAAGAGCCTGTTCTCGATCGAGTCTATGATGGTTGAAAAGTCGCCCCCCTCATAGCGAGTAGCACCTGGTCCACCCGGAAAGAGCGTGTCTCCGCTGAACAGTATCTCATGCCCCAAGATGGTGAAGCAGACCGATCCAGGGGTGTGACCAGGTGTTTTGAGGGCCTTTATGCGGAGCTTTCCAACCGCAATCTCCTCCTCATCGTTTATCAAGTAGTCCCAGGCTTGCAGCATCTTGGCATCGTCGGCTGTCACTCCCACGCTGTAGCCCCCTTCGCGGAGTTGCTCGACCGCACCAATATGATCCCAGTGGCCGTGTGTTTCTACGATCGTTTTGACTTCGAGCTCCATCGAGATCTCAAGCAGCCGCTGGTGCTCGTTCGCAGCATCTATTAGCAGCGATTCTCCAGTGTCGGTGCATCTTACCACGTAGACGTTGTTGTCTATAGGTCCTACGATGGTTTTGTAGATTTCGACACCGTTCTGTTTGATGAATGGTTCGAGCGGCAAAATTACCTCCTGGACGTGCGTCGCAAGTGACCCTAGAGTAAATTGTTTTCTGGCTTGTATTAACAAGGCTACCGCGGAGGTGGGCAGTTGTTGACAGGCGGTTTCCACGAGTTCACAGTGATGGGAGAGCCTAAGTGAATTTCGCCTTCAATGAAGAACAGGAACAGTTTAGGCGTTCAATACGTCGCTTTTTGGGAGAGCGATCACCCATGTCAGAAGTCAGGCGGCTCATGGAAACTCAAGAGGGCTTTGACAACGGCGTATGGAATCAGATGGCCGATCAGTTGGGGCTGACCGGGGTTGCCATCCCGGAAAGGTTCGGCGGGCTCGGTTTCGGGCAAGTTGAGCTAGGGATTGTCTTTGAGGAGATGGGAAGGACCCTACTCTGTGCTCCCTACTTTTCGACCGTTGCTCTCGGTGCCAACATCTTGCTGGCAAGCGATGACGACGAGGCATGCGCTACCTATCTTCCTCTTGTTTGCTCAGGCGAAGCTCGCCTCGCCCTTGGAGCGAGCGAATCGGAGAGCGATTGGTCTACTGACACGATCTCCACTACAGCTACTGAAGGCTCGGAAGCGCTGATAACCGGGACCAAGATGTACGTGATAGACGGGCTGACCGCCACCCATTTTTTGCTCCTTGCCCGTAGCGCAGAGGGGATTAGTCTTTACATGGTTGACGGCTCGGATCCCTCGATTTCCAGAGCAGCGCAGCTCTCACTGGACCTCACACGCAAGTTGACCACCGTAAGTTTTGAAAAGACCCCCGGAAGGCGCGTTGGCGGCGCAGGCTCAGGGGTTTCCTATTATGAGGCCATGCTCGCCAAGGCTGTTGTGTCGCTTGCGTCGGAACAGGTCGGTGGTGCCCAGCGTGTCCTTGAGATGGCGGTAGATTATGCCAAGACGAGGGTTCAATTTGGAAGGCCCATAGGGTCATTCCAAGCGATCAAGCATAAATGTGCAGACATGCTTGTCGAGATAGAATCGGCAAAATCAGCAGCTTACTACGGCTCTTGGGCCGTGGATAACGAGCCGGGTGAGATGCCGACGGTCGCCTATCTGGCCAAGGCATTTTGTTCTGAGGCATACTTCCATGCGGCGGCAGAGAATATTCAGATTCATGGTGGAATTGGCTTTACCTGGGAGCATGACGCTCATCTATATTTCAAGAGAGCAAAGTCTTCAGAACTGCTCTTTGGAAGTCCAGCCTTTTTCAGGGAAAAGCTTGCTGAGAGCATAGGACTTTAGAAGGATCCTCGAGCTAGCGGACCAGAGGGAAATCTCCTGGTTCTTGCGGCAGTGAGGAGGTCAACCACTTCGTGGGTAGTCTAACTTGCGGAGGGCAATTGAACCCAAGCCCACGAAATAGAAGAGGATGTTCGGCCTGAAAGAGACGGAAGTTGGAAATTGAGATCGAAGGCAACCAAGGAACGATACTCGGGTATCTCTCACGAAGCACCACCAAGGTCAAGCATTCTGGTCAGGGAAGCCAAGTCCTGATCCTGAACTTCGGCTTGCCGATCGCGAAGCCGGTTCCCGGCACCGATCTGTTTCACAAGGAGCTGGTCGAGAGGATCTCGAACCAGTCTGGTTGGACTGTGCTCTCGGTACTGTGCTCAGGAATTGACGGTTCGTCGGGCTGGTTTTCCCCCATGGCCTGGTGTGACGATATGAATTCTGCCGTGAGATACCTCGTTGCCGACAACCAGGCCAGGTCTGTGCTGATCGCAGGTTGCGATCTGGCAGCTGTAGTCTGCCTCTATGTCGCTTCCCGGTCCGAACTGGTCAGGGGCGTTGCAACCATCGCTCCCATCGTCGATCTCTCGCCTTACATATCCCATCCCCAGTCTCTCGCTAGAAAAGCTCAGGCGGTTGGAGTAAAGGTCCCGAACAAGGCTACGGAAATCGAGGCATGGGCCAAGAATCTAAAAGAGCTGAACCCGGCCAGGTCGGCCCAGCTGATCGCGTCGAAGCAATGGCTGGTGATTCATGGTCGTGACGACGAAGTGGTGACCGACGCAGAACTCAAGGAGTTCCTGGCAGTTTTCGGAGTTAGCGCTGAAGCCCATACCCTCACCGCCGGTGATCACCAGCTGGATAGCGATCCCCGAATGATGGCGATACTGCTCGGTTGGATGGAGCGCATCAACTGAGGCATATGCGCTAAGCGCTCTTCACATACGCGAAGCGTGAAGTAATAGTGATTCTCGGCGTACCTCCCATGCGAGTGCGAAGAGCATCAAGCCAAAGACAAGGGCGTACCATCCAATTATCCAGGCAACCGCCACTGCTCCCGCGCTGGGGTTCACAACCAGGACAATGCCACAGATGGTGGAGAGCGTGCCAAGTGCTCCAAGGACCCATTCGTGTCTTATCACCCTGCGCAAGAACACGGCTATAACAATTTGTGCCAATCCTGTGATGAATGCCCAGGCAGCGATGACCATTAGCAGCGCCAAAGCGGTTATCGATGGCCACAGGAATGTGATAATGCCGATCGCGACTCCCGCCAAGCCTCTGAATGCCCACCAACCACGATTTCTCCTAATGTTGCCGGCGAGCACTCCGCCGAGGGAGAATACCCCATCTGCAAAGGCGAACACGGCCCATAAAACCATCAGCGCCCACAGCGTCACCGCCGGCCAAAGCAGAGCAGCGACTCCAAATAGTATGGCCGTCGCCCCTCGCACTGCAAGCCAGCGCCAGCCTCCAACAAAATCCCGAATCGTCGCTGTGCCTCCTGGATAATTTAACGGAAACCATCTGGATGCCGCCGAAGCGTGAAACTCACGGCAGCCTTGTCGCGCCGAAAACACTTCAAACCAGCGAGGTTCACCCTGGGCTTTCGTCGGTTTGGCCATAAAATTCTCGGTCGTAAACGGTCTCTAGGGTAATCGCATAAGGTCGACCTGCATTTTGCTTCTAGGCTACGTCGGGAGCGCTTTGGTGGCCGAAGCGTGGCATAGAGCTTTCATGGCCAGCACTCGTTGACCACTTCAGTTCCACTTCGAGTTCATCTTTGGTATCTCCGACCTTGACCTCTAGCTCGAAGACCAGAGGCTCGGAGATATCTAAAGCAATCGTTTGACCGCCAATCGTCAGACTGACCGGTTCGTCGGAAGCAAGCGCCCTTCCCAAGGCGGTTATGCGGTCCGCCGCTTGTTCACGGGTTATCGACAACGTCTCTTTGTATTTAGCTGCCGCCATCGCAAAACTCCTCTCACCAGCGAGAGTCCAGCTAACGATGCGCCCCTGCCAAACTCAAGGCCAGCCTATTCCACTATTGCTCGAATTGTCCAGGTTGCAAATGAAGAGGTGGACTCCCAGGGGCGATGATGTGTGGGACCGTTGCTGTCCGACGGCATTCCCTAGGAGCCGAGCGCTTCGTCAATTGCGTTTCTCAGTTGCCTTGCTGCGTGATACGGGTCTGCAGACTCTGTCAGGTAACGGACCACTACGAAGTGACGGACGCCGTGGTTTACGAGTTCAGGGATGGCGGAGGGCTGAACCGCACCAGTAACGAAGACAGGCCTTGGAGAGAGCGCCGCTGCCTGCTCGGCATATCCAAGTCCCGTTCCATTTCGCCCGGGTTTGGTCGGGGTTGGAACGATTGGGCCAGCCGAGATGTAATCGACTTTTTTGGAAAGGCTTTCCGCAAGCTCGGCCGGACTGTGGGTCGAAAGTCCTACAAGGGCCTCCGGCAGTATCCGCCGAACGAGTTCCACGTCCACGTCACCCTGGCCGACATGAACGCCGTCAGCCTCCACTTCAAGGGCTATATCCGGCCGGTCGTTTATGAAGAAGGGAACCCCGAAATCATTAGCGATCTTTCGAATCACTTTCGCGTGGCGGATTATCATCCTGGCTTCAGCTGTCTTTTCTCTCAGCTGAATTATGTCGACGCCGCCTTTGATGGCCGCAGCCGCAAAAGCCGGCAGATCATCTCGTATGGGTGTGCAGAGATAGAGATTCCGCCTCGAGAGGTCCAGATCTGCTCTTCGGCTCATTTCGTGGCTTTACCTTGGGCTTTCATCTCTGCTTTGTACTCCCTGACCTTTGCCAGGGAGTCAGCATCTCTGATGTCGGCCACCGAGCGGAAGGATCCTGGCTCGCCAAACGGGGCGCTCGCTTCTCGCCAATTCGCTACGTCGACACCAAGCTGCTTTCCGAGGAGTGCGACAAATATCTTTGCCTTCATTTCGCCGAATCCTGGTAGCTTTCTGATCCTTCCAAGAAGCTCTTTGCCGTCCTTCGCCTCTGTCCAAATTCGGCTCGCATCGTTGTCATACTCCTTCGCCACAACCATGCAGACCTCCTGAACGCGCTGTGCCATTGCTGCTGGATATCTGTGAAGGGCAGGCTTTTGAGAAAACAGATTTTCCAGCTGAGCCGGGTCCAACGCGGCGATCTTCCCGGCGTCCAGAGCCTCTCCAAGCCTTTTGCTC
>JAJZIP010000308.1 GCA_021810525.1 Actinomycetes bacterium
GAGCGTTTACCTGGCATTTCGTGGACAATAATTTTACAACCTGCAAGATTTTTTCAATGATTATTTGCGACGGCACTTTAGGGATTAGCGAGTTGTCATATAAGCGAAACCCCCGCTTAGCTCAAAACGAGGGTTTCAAATAAGGGGAATTTATATTGTGGAGGAACTCTAAAGCGAGGATCCTCAAAGTTTTATAAGCATATCCCGCGTTTATGGTGGGCGCAAGGGCGAATTTCGCTCAAGTTGTTGAAGCTTGGACTGAAAGGTAAATGCCAGTGCACGCACATAACGCTTATTTTGCATCTGGAAGCTCCGGTCCGCATAATCGGATCAATGCATCACGTGAGAATCGCCAAGCTTTACCAAGTTGGACTCCTGGCAATTCGCCAGCGCGAGCCATCTTTTCGACGGTCTTGTAATGTAGCCCTAACAGATCTGCTGCGCGTCGGGAATTGAGCACCAATGGGAAAGACGATGGATCAGACACTTCTGACGGAGCCAAACTCATTGAGGATCACCCCAGTTCTCAGAGATCGGAGCTTTTGAAATAGCTGTATTAGTTTTCATGTTATATATGTATGCACGAGATACAGATGTTCTTTGAAACTGGTTATTTGAGGCTCAAAGGGTAGTGCAGAGCGACGAAATCTACCGAGCCATTCCTGTTCTTTTTTGCTTAGCTGGATGCTTTGTCGTGACATGGTTTGTGACATGGAAAGTGGTTCTAAAGGTGTCTGACGGTTTCTGGGATAGGAGTGGTATAGCCGGTGAGCTGCTATTACTTGCTGGTGACTTTGTCCTATACCCATGCAAAGATAACTCATAATCCCTTGGTCGTGGGTTCGAGTCCCACCGGGCCCACCATCATTTGTGCTGGTCAGAGCTAATTAAGTTGCAGTTTGTGGACAACATAAATCTAGGAAAACCCAACATTGCCATAATTGTGGCTCAAAATCCGGTCCAGGAGGCCGTCAAAGTCTCCCTCTTATCCGGGCGTCACCGATAGTCGCTCGAGTACCCAGTCGGTGAGTTTTTCGACACTGACCTTGTTGTCTGCTATCTCTACCATCATCTCGACGGTTTGGTCACCACCAGGGTCACCAATTGGCGGAACCCAAATATAACCATTGCGCTCGACAAATTCTGTAAGACACAGATAGGCGGTCCGTTTGTTCCCATCAGGCAGAGGATGATTGCGGGCGAGATGCCAACATAAAATGGCCGCTTTGTTAGCAAAGTCCGGATAGAACTCAACCCCACCAAACCTAGCTTGTGGAGCATTTAAAGCCGAGTCGGCAAGATGAAGATCGCACTGGAGTACTAAGACCTCAGCTCGGACTTGGAGAACTGCTTCTCCAATGAGCAAATAATCTGCGAGGTCTAGATAGTGGACTTTGTTGGTCACCTCTGCGAGAGCTTGGTAAGAATCTCCTGATCTTCTTTCAGGCGCAGTTGCAGGCGCTTGAGAAACTCTGGATCTTTGCGTTTTGTCGCGATGTGTTCGGCTATCGCAGTTCTAATGACTTCTGCGACTGGGATACCCTCAACCCTGGCAATAGCCTCAAGTTCGATAGCTTGCTCGGAACTTTGACGAACTGTTGTAACTTTCTGATCGGCCATGGCCCCGTCCTCTCTTGACAGCTTGTAGTTGTGACATCATACTAGCATACAATGATGATATGAAACAGTGTAATAGCGCAATGTCAATGGTTACCAAATATGCAGCTCGCATCATTGAGGACCATAACTCGATGTTCTGAATTAGGAAAGGTCGTATTTTCCCTACCGAAGTTAGAGGAGTACTTAGATGAGCACACCAGATAGAGAGCGAAAGTCAATGTTTCCGTAATTTGGACCATCGTGTGTAGAAAATAGCGAACTGAAACGTGTTTGGTTAGTAGTCATTCCACCCAACAATCCACCCAACAAATGTGTCCGAGAGCGTCCCATTCAGTCTCATTGTGTTTCAAAAACCATAAGAATGCAAAGCTGGGAACTGCAATTATGGGACAGGTTGCGACACTTTGACTACTAGTTCGGACACTTTCAAGCCATCTCATAATCCCTTGGTCGTGGGTTCGAGTCCCACCGGGCGCACCACTTAGTTGTGCTATTCAGAGTCAATATAACCTCGAGGGTGAATAACACCTGCCCGCGAAAAATCCAACGTTGCGGTCGTTGTGGTCCAAATCCAGCGCTATAAGATCATATGGCTGCAATCATTAATTCTTAAAGCTCGACAGTGTACAATTAGGAAATAACCATTCTAAGCAAGGTCGGAAGGGTTGAAATGGAAATTGAAGGACGGATCACCATAGGAGCCGGGAAGCGCGGCGGTAAACCCTGCATTCGTGGATTGCGAGCCACCGTCTATGACGTCCTTTCTCTGCTGGCTTCAGGCGAATCGCAAGATGAGATTCTGGAAGATTTTCCTGAGTTAGAGCGTGAGGATATATTGGCATGTCTGGCTTATGCCGCCGAGCGAGAGCATGGCAGCGTAAGGATGGTTGTTTGAAGCTTTTGCTAGATGAAAATCTGTCGCGACGCTTGGTACCACTTTTAGAGTCCTATTTCCCAGATAGCACTCATGTTTGTCTGGTGGGTCTTGAGAATGCCCGGGATGCCGAGATCTGGTCTTATGCTGGCCACAGCCACACGACTTTGTGATTCTTACCCGCGATAATGACTTCAGCGACATGGCCATATTTTTTGGGCCGCCAACGAAGGTCTTGCATCTAGGTATACGTAATTGTCGTTGGCAGAAAATGGCAGCTCCAATCGTCGAAAATCACGCAGAATTGCTTCTAGAGCTGGAGCGACCGGACTTGGCGGTTGTAGAGTTTTCTTGATTGTCGGCCAGACGGGTACTCTCCGGTCATGGTATCGATGGGATTTATGAATTAGATTCCGAACATCACAATCCAGCTCTGTGAACTGGGGATTCACTAATGCCAACTCAAAATAGCAGCACCGCAATTGCAACATCAGATTGTAAGACGGAACAAAATCAGCGTGATAGCAAAAGCTATTGTCGCCCATGACATAAACCGCAAAGCCTTCTCAAGAGGAG
>JAJZIP010000309.1 GCA_021810525.1 Actinomycetes bacterium
CTGGCGCTGTATAGTGCTTTACACAAACAATATCCCAGGAAAAGCAGTCGTCGTCCAGCCATGGTCCTGGATACTCTTTGCCATGAAGCAAGACCAATTGCCATTGGTGATCACTCCATCGGTTTTTGTCTCAGAAGAGCTGCTCATCGACTTGTGTTTAGAACCAGGGGAGAATTGGTTGCGTCAGAGTCCGAGCAGCACCAGGCGATTGCACAAGTGGCGCCAAAACGACTTTAGGACGAGATCTCTGGGTGCGTAGGCGGACAATGGGCGCGACAGGGATCTTTGTGCAGGGAGGTGGAGGTAAACGTGGCAAAAATGCATTGTCGAGGCCAGCTCGAAATCCGACTATTCCATCGAAGCCTCGTTGAGCACTATCTTGACCGAGTTCCGAGATCCGGTCGTGAAACGATGTGTGTTATCCGCTGCTCTTTCGACGGTCAGGTCGATCCTCTCATCGCCAAGTGGAAGGCCGGAAAGAGTGACTGAGTCAAGCCAGGCCGGCAGCGCGGGAGAGATTTGAAGCACGCCTTCCTGGGCATTCGCCTTGAATCCCAGCAGAACAGAGATAAGATGAATAACGGCGCCCGACGCCCAAGCCTGGGGGACGTTCGCTCCCAGGTACTGGACTGGAAAGCTTCCAGGGTCCCTCTGCAGCCCCGAAAAGAGTTCTGGCAGGCGTTGGTAAATGAAGCACTCCGATGCGTCAAACATCGCCTCCGCTATCCTCTGAGCTTCTTGATCGAAGCCATACCTTCTGAGTCCGGCTGCGATCAGAACGTTGTCATGCGGCCACACCGATCCGATCTGGTATGAGAAGGGGTTGTATTTCGGGTGCCTGGCGGACAAGGTCCTGATTCCCCAGCCGCTCCACATGTCATCTTCGAAAAGCCTCCTCGCCAAGAGCTTTGCCCTGTCCTTGTCGATGGCTCCGTAGTAGAGAAGCTGGCCGGCATTGGAGGCGACCGATTCGATGGGCCTCTTATTGCCGTCCAGGCCGAGGTAGTAGGTGTTCTCCTCCTCCCAGAAGAACTTCTCCTCTATCAGATCGGCAAGTCGGTTCGCCTCGTCGTAGAGCCGCTGGGCTGAAAGCTTCTCTCCGTAGGCCCCCTCGAGAACATGGGCCCAACCCCTTTTTGCGGCGACTACCAGGCCCTGGTTCTCGCATGTCGCGATCGGAAGATCGGGAAGAGAGCCGTCTCCATGGAGTATTGCGTGGCCTTCGTCTTTCCAGCCCTGATTGAAATACCCGTTCGCTGAGCGTGGCGCGTACTCCTGCAGGCCGTCTCCGTCGATATCGCCATCTCTATCCACCCATGCCAGAGCTGCCTCCACGTGGGGGCGGAGGATATCGATCTCTGAGATGTTGGCGTGCCAATCCCAGGTCGAGGCAACAGTAAGTACGTACAGCGGGGTGGCGTCATGGGTGCCGTAGTAGGGGGTATGAGGGATCAGGCCAAGCTCGGCAAGCTCCCCTCTTCTGAGTTCGTGCTGTATCTTGCCTGGCTGCATGTCGCGCTTGTCGTCCGTCCCCGTCGCCTGCAAGATGGAGAGCGCCCTGAGGCTCCCCTCGGCAAACTTGTACGAGACGTGCAGCGCTTGAAGAGAGGTGATGAGCGCATCGCGGCCAAAGATGCTGACAAACCATGGCACGCCTGCCGCGGGAAGCCAAATGTCCTCCTTGGGGATCTCGTTTGGGGCGACGGTGACGCTTTCCGGTATCTGAAACCGCATGCGTAGCCCGATCAGATCGTCGAGTGCCTGCTGGATTGCACGGTTGACAGCGATGTTGCTTGTGGTGAACTTGGTCGACTCCGCTATCCAGGGTTCGCTCATATCAGTCTCGTTTGCCCCGCTCAACAGATCGTGGCAGGAATTGGTGGTCTCCATGAGCTCATTGTTTATGATGGGCCGCCACAGTAGGCACGTCTTCCATGTCTCGCCGGGCCCGAGCGATATAGGGAAACTGAGGCCGCCATTCGCATAGACGGGGGAGTCCCCAGAGGTCTTTGCCTCGAATTGGACCGCCCTGACGAAGCCGCCGTTTGTGAAGATGTTGAGGAGAATGGACCTTTCAGCGTTCCAATCGCTGTTTATCAGTCCTCTTCTTTGCAAGCGGTTCGCCTTGACGTCGAAGACGTCGGCAAAATCCGATTCTATGCTTATTTCGATTATCAGATTTATCGCGAAGTCCGTGAAGTTCGTCAGCTCGTAGTCCTCATGGAGCCCCCGGCCGAGCACCCTATCGAGTTCCAGATGCAGCGAGTTCTCGGGAACCTCAGTTCCAAGGTCGTCGATGAATCTGCTGTTGGTGAACTCGAAACGTCCCGAGCTGTCGGTGACCGCGGAAGAGTTAAGAAGTACGGGAGCGTCACGGGCGATCCTCAGCCTGTATCCGGATACCAAGCGCGTGTCGGCTATGAAGTAGCCCTGTTGACGGTTGCTAGAGATACGGCCATTTGGTTCGCTGATGAGGATCTCATCGTCAAGGTGGGTTACCAGATTGAATGGACCTACGTTGATCCTTGGTCTCATTGTGTGCCTCTGTCTAGGTATGAAGTGTGAGGGGAGCAACCGAACTGGACTCGTTTGTCGGATGTGGCTGAAGAGCTGCTACTCCAAGGATGTGTGCCCCATCTATTAGAGGACGGCTGAATCACGTCAGCTCCATTTCCAAAGGAACGCCAAATTTAGCTCTGATACAGAGCTTATAAACCCAACAAGAGCCTATGCCCGTTTTCCATCTTGTCGCGGCCGACACCTCCATGCTCTCACAGCCTTTGGCTGGCCGGTAGAGCTTCCCGTGGAATCACGGGTCCAAATCATCTCCAAAGCGTCGGCGCAGTACCTTCCGTGGGGGACTCTGTCTCTTGCAGACCCAGACTTGGCCGCTCGATTTGCGGGCGAACCCGACTAATTGCTAGCCCTGGGCTTCCGGTGGAATTGGTTCACTGAGTATCGAGGGCTCGGAGCGCAGCAGATGGTTCAGAAGGACCATGAAGCCGAGTTGGAAGATGACCTCGCCTTCAATCATG
>JAJZIP010000310.1 GCA_021810525.1 Actinomycetes bacterium
ACACAACATCTGGTTTATAAGGCCACCGTGTATCGTGCCATGTCAATGAGGTCGTGCTAAAGGGGCTCAATGAGCCTGCAGAAGCAGTTGGTTGGAAGCCTTGAGCATCAGGTTCGGTGATGTTGTTTTTTTCCGTATACGCACCGACGGTAATGGCGTTCCAGGACTGACCTGGATCATGAATGCCATCCGTAATATTACTGTCTGGATAACTACGCCAGAAATTCTGCTCAACGTTTCCAGCAGAAACGATAAGCAATCGCGGAGTTTGTCCTTCACCGAGGGTATCGCAGGCTAAACTATCGAGAGTAGCAGACCATGCAGATGGCTTCCCACGGTCCCTGCTGTCTTTTGCCGTTACTGCCATACTGAAAACTCGTTTACGATGGGGCGCCGATACCTCTGGACGCGCCACTGCCTCAATGGTCAGTTTGCCAAAAGGTTCATTTTGTATTGCGTGTCTTCGAGAAAGAATCTTCACCGACTCCAATCGATGGTTGATAGGGAAGAGTGAGGGTGAAACAAGTAAATCAGTCAAATCTCCAAAAAGTGCCAATCCTGCCATTTGAGTACCATGGCCATCGGTATCATGGCTTCCCCAAGCGGGATTAATGGTATGAAGGTCGGCATTATCAACACTAGGGGCCAACAATGGATGAGCACTATTGACGCCTGTATCGAGCAAACAGACATGCGGCACATCACCTTCAGCAAAATTTGTTCTAGTTAAGAGATCATCTACCCAGTCGCGCTGTTCTATTGGGCTTAGACTATCAAAAAATTCAGAGGTTTCCTTGGCGCAACGGATTTCAGCCACATTATTAAGCAGAAGCATTGATTGTGTGATCTTAAGCTTTGAACCTCTCATATGCAGGACAGTTCTTTCGGGAAATTCGATAACTTTAGTCGACAGTTCGAACCCAATGCCTGTAGCAATATTACGAAAACGGGTCAAAGTAGCCTGTCGATTCCCTCCGATCGGCAGCCAGATCTCCCACCAGATGGGTTGATTTTCATCTGATGGAAGTACTGAAATGTCATCTGTCCAGAGTGCATCAAAGGTTGCAGCACGAATTTCCTGGATTGTGTCGATGAGCGCTTTATGGTCGAGGGATTTTTTACCATTCTTGCTTCTTTTTTCTGCAAGATAATCCCCGACAATCTTCTCAAAAGTTTCTAGTTTTCCTTCCGGAATATAGACTGTGGCGTAAGTGATAGCTCCTTCATGTCGAACATTCAAGAGTTCAATCCCTTGACGATCTCTTGACAAGCTTTCGAAGGCCATTTCGACATCAGGTTGACTTTTGAACTCTACCTGAATGCCAAACCCCGCATCAATTCCAGCTCTACGTTGCGCTTCAGTGATTTGTTCTGTCCAGGCTTTTAGGTCGGTAAGCTGGGCAAGGAGTGTTCGACCGTGAGCTGGTCTGTCAAGGTTGGGAGGAGATTTGCTTCTGGGTGATCTGGTGGATCTGAAGTGTTCCGGTTTGGCTGTGCCGGTCAATACAAAGTGGGGTCGAGGATCCATGGGTTGTTCTGGCATAATGCTGGCAGTCCTAGATCAATGATTGTGGTTTCGGCCGCGGAAAGCCTCACGTTCATCAAGATTGTTTTTCACTTCTTCCTCGGTCACTGTGGCACGATCATGAATTATTGAATCTTTGATGGCATCTCTGACAGCTCGAGTGATTTCCGCATAGCTTAGCCCTTCACCTTTGGCAGCTATGCCCTCCCAATCCTTAATGGGCTTTGAGAAGCCAACTAATCTATTTTTCAGAATAGAGATAATTTGTTGAGGGTTAGGCAACCCGTACTCCAGAACATCATCAAAACGACGAAATAGTGCATGATCAAGAATCTCAGGATGATTGGTGGCCGCCACAATAAGGCTGTTTGAGTCATCTTGTTCTATCATTTGAAGAAAACTGTTCAGTATTCGACGGATTTCCCCTACATCATTTGACATTCCCCGGTGAGAGCCAATAGCATCGAATTCATCAAAGAAATAAACGCCGCGAACATCACGCATTGCATCGAATACCTGACGAAGTTTTGCCGAAGTCTCTCCCATATACTTGGTAATCAGTGCATCAAAGCGCACAAGAAGGAGTGGAATTCCCAATTCTCCAGCCAAAACTGAAGCTGTCAGTGTTTTTCCTGTTCCTGGAGGGCCAACAAGAAGTATTTTGCGCCGTGGATCCAAACCGTGACTACGAATTTTACTAAAATTACGCTGCTCCCTGATGATTCTCTTGAGTCGCATTTCAAGCGCCTCTGCTAGGATCAAGTCTGAAAAGCGGTTGTGGGGATAGGAAACTTCTAGCAGATTGGCCAGTTCACCGCGTGGCTGTGCCAGAGGGATGAGTCTGCGTTTGACAGTTTCAGATGAACTCCGTATTTTGGCCGAATCAATCATAGTGCGCAATTCTTCTGCCAATTTGCCATGACCTACTTTGGCTTCATGTGCGGCCACCTGCATCGCTACGGAGTAAAATTGAGTCTCATCACCATCAATGTGTGACTTGAGAAGAGCTTTCAGCTGTTCAGAACTGGCCATTTTCCCTTCCAATCACTGATAATTGCTGGACAAATAATAGTGCTATTCAATCCTAATGATTCAGTATTGCATAAAATTTGGTGTTGACGAACTACAAAGTTTGCGAATTTAGAAGCGGGCCTCGACTCTTATTTCTCGGCCTATCACTTCATCAGTTCTGTCAGCTTGCCAGTGCTATTCACTAGGTTGTGGTCTTCACAAAGTCTGATCCCCTTTCTTGGAGGAATGGACGAGTATTTCTGCGAGGAGAATGTGGTCGAATCGGTTTGGGCATTCAGAAAGCGAATGTCTTCGATGACGCACCCTAGGGCCATTGAGAACTTTACCATCGTTTCAACGGTGAAATTCGCCTCTCCCCGAAGGACTTTCGTGATGTAGGCTTTGCTGACCCCGATTTTTTTTGCAAGGTCAGTTTTTGTGATATTTTTTTCGACCATCATGTTATTGAGGCTGATGGCAAAGGAAT
>JAJZIP010000311.1 GCA_021810525.1 Actinomycetes bacterium
CACAAGCCGCTGGCGAACCCTCATCAAGGAGCCCCTCTTCTCCGGTCCGGCAAGCTGATAGAGCGCGCCAAACAAAAGTGGTGCTTCGATCTCAATGAACAGAGAGAGCAAGAAGATCGTGACAACGCGTGCAATTCCGGATAGAAATGTCTTGGCTGCCACAAGCGCGGGCCCGCTCGCCTTTGATAGCACACTAGTCAACTTTGATGAGTTCGCCTGGACATAGGAATCTACGTGAAACTTCCGGATCAGCACGCCCAGACGACCGGTCCCAGTCTGTGCCTGATTGACAAGGCTCGGCAATTCGTGCGAAAACTTCACACCGGCATTGTAAAGAGGCCTTGTCATAAGGAACACGAACAAAACAAAAAACATCAAGGCCACCACAAAAACAATCACTGATGCGGCAGACCGCTTTATGTGAAACCTATAAAGAAACTTGACGGCGGGATCCAGAACCATTGCAACAATCAGTGCCAAAATGAGATCAAGGACAAGCGACCTCAAAAACCAGATCAGCCAGACCCCTAACAAGATGCCTACGGCCATAAGTTGAATATGAAATGCCCGCTTCAAGCTGCTCGAGCCACTTTCCGAACCGCCAGAAACACTGCTCAACTGAGTCGTTCCATATTCCTTATTCCACTAAGCATCTAAGCTTGGTCTCATAACAAACGATCGCCCGGACCTGTACCAACGCTACCAGGGTATAGGATCATTAGCCATCTATAGCTGGAAATGGTCAACGGTTTCATACTTCACCGAAGGGCGTTGAGGGTATTGGAGTCATTCCTCAGAGGAAAGAGATGACAAGCGAGCCTAAGGAGCGCAGGACTCCAAGCGCTCCAAGGCCGAAACCGTCACTACTTCGACGATTCACTATCCGTTCGATCAAGGTCGTCGCCATAATACTCATACTCGAGTATCTGGTGCTTCCTCAACTCGCAGGTGCAAGAAAGACGTTATCCCTAATTCAACATCTGAATTTCGGATACGTTGGCTTGGCGGTGGTTGCAGAAGTTGCCGCTCTTCTCTCATATGCATACCTGACCATGTCAGTCCTTCCGAAGCAGTCGTTGGATCTATGGACCATCTTTCGCATTGACATGTCCTCCCTTGCGCTTTCTCATGTCATACCTGCAGGGACTGCTGGAGGAACCGGCCTTTCGATCCGGCTCCTTATCACCAAGGGAATCCGTGCCACAGATGCTGCCTTTGCCATCGCTGTTCAAGGCATCGGCTCTGCCGTAGTCTTGAACCTGCTCTTCTGGGTGGCCCTGATCATTTCGATACCGTTGTGGGGCTTCAACGCCATATATCTGAGCGCCACGATCATTGGAGTCCTCCTTATCATGTTCGCGGGCGTGCTGATCATTGCATTCACAAGGGGAGAGCAGCATTTCACGCAAATCAGTGTCAGGCTCTTCTCCAAGCTGCCGTACCTAAGCGAAGCAAAGATCGAATCCGTGCTTCAGCACATTTCCGAGAGAATCAGAAACCTCGCCGCAGATCCACCCTTGCTCAAAAGACTGCTCACATGGGCCGTCGCCAACTGGGTTCTAGATGCCGGCTCTTTGTGGATATTCCTTGCGGCCTTCGGCAAGTTCGTCAACGTCGATGCTCTCTTGGTTTCGTACGGAATCGCAAACATTCTGGCGGTGATACCAATCACCCCAGCTGGGCTTGGAGTCGTGGAGGCGGCGCTCACGACCTCCCTTGTCGGTTTCGGCACTCCGAGAGGAGTCGCAATCTTAGGCGTTATCTCCTACAGGCTCATCAATTTCTGGCTGCCCATACCCGGCGGCGCGCTCGCCTATCTCTCCCTGGGCCTAGGCGCCCCGCCTCAGGACAAGACACTTCAAAAGCCCAGGAAAAGGCTGACTGCGACCAAGCTAAACCCTAACATTATCGTACAAGAACTCGAACTTCCTCAGGAAAAGAAACCACCATCACAACAAAGCTAGCCAAGCCAAAGGCTCGGCGGCCGACGGTCCTCTCCGTCGCCACTCAACTACTTTTCGAGCTGAGCTTGGCGAATACGATCAGATTATCGTCGAAGTGGCCGGTAGATGAGTCGAACGTTCCAGTGCAGGTTATCAGGCGCAGTCCAGCATCTGCAATGGGTCCGTATACGAGTTGTGTCGGAAAGTTGCTTTTGCTCACCTCCACGCTACGAACGACCGTGAAGATGACACTACTGCCAGAAGGCTGAGAGACAGTTATGAGATCGCCAGGAACGAGTTGACCCAGCCTGTAGAAGACTCCGGGACCAGCCACCGATGCCACGTGTCCGACAATCACCGCCGGCCCCGGCTGTCCCGGGAAAGGGCCACCCGACCACCAACCGGCAACGCTAAAACTGCTTGGCACCTGCAATGTCCCATCTGAGTTCAGGCCAAGGCTCACAACCGGAGCATCGACACCAATTGCAGGAATTGAAATGCGAACCCCGTTTTCGATCGGCTTGGCAGGAACCGCAACTCCGACCTGACTCGACTGGGGCGGCACCACAACGGAAGTGGTGGATGGTGGCGAAGACGTTGAACCGGTGCTTGGAGCCCCCGGTGCCGTCACCTTGTTAGGCGAAGGCACCGGCAGAACCGTGACATCTTTATTCAAAGGAACACTTGGTGCCCTGTCCGGGGCACCCGGAATGAGCATCATGACTGCTCCAGCAAATACAAGGCCGATTCCTGCAGCAAAGAATCCGTATCTGGGTACGATCTTTCGCGCAAGTCTTCTCGGCCTTTTCGACATCACTGCTTCCTAGCTCCAAAAGCCATCCAGCGGCGCCGAACCAGGACCCCACTTCCCAGCAAGGCTACGGCTCCGCCGAGGAGCAGAGCCAATGCTGTTCGCCCAGATGAATGGCCGCCTGTCGGACCTGAGCCGGTCTGGGCAGCACCCACGGGAACGGGCGTCACTGTGAGCACTTCAGAGGCACAGATACTTCTAGCAGGGGTATTCTCACCATCACCCGTGTAGTAGACCTGGAAGTAGTACGTTCCTGGAGAGCTGAAT
>JAJZIP010000054.1 GCA_021810525.1 Actinomycetes bacterium
ACACGACCGTCACCACCCCTCCGAAATGCCCTGGTCTCGAAGCCCCCTCTAGCACGTCGGAAAGACGGTTCACTTCGAGATGGAAAAGGATCGGCTCTGGGTGCATCTCCTGTGAATTTGGGGTGAAGACTAGGTCGACCCCAAGCGATTTCGCAAGCTCGAGATCGCTCGCCAGCGTGCGGGGATACTTCTCCAAATCGACCGGATTGTCGAATTGGAGCGCATTGACGAATATGGAGACGGCCACCACGTCGCACTGTTCACGGGCCAAAATTATCAAATGCTTATGACCGTCGTGAAGCGCTCCCATCGTTGGAACCAAGCCAACCGTCTTACCCTTGCCACGCAGGGCGTCGCAGACAGATTGAAACTCTCGGGCATTCGAAATCTGATCCACAGCCCTCCTCAACTGGAACAAAGGTACAGAAGAGACATTCTAGATCTCAGCACAATGCCTCTCCGTATATGACAACGCCCGGAAAGACCTCTGCGTCTTCCCGCTCCCTCGATATTGCGATAAGCCGCGCCATCTCAGGATTCAGAAACTTTGCCAAACTTGAATCGAGATCCGAGAGAGGGGCGACGACAAAGGCCCGCTCTCGACAGCGCGGATGCGGGATGGTCATCTCTGGATCGTCAGATGTCATGCCCTTTACAAATATTACGTCCACATCAAGGGTACGGGAAGCATTGGGCTCAAGCCGCTCCCGATTTGCCAAAGTCTCGAGCCGGTTCACGAGAGCCAAAAGCTCCGAGATATCCGCCTCGAAGTCGATCTCCACGACCGCGTTCAGAAATTGGCCGGATCCCTCGGGGGCATCGATCGGAACAGTCTCATATACCCTGGAACAGCGAACAGGCCCGGGAAGAGCCAGGGCAGCCCTGCGAAGGTAGCCCATCCTGTCACCAAGATTTGAGCCGAGCGCCAAGAAAGTCTTAGCCATTGCGTCTCCTGATTGTGACTCCTACGTGGTTGGCGGAAAACCGTACTGGGGGCTGCAGCTTCCTCACCGTCACCTCCGCCTCAAGTACGCGAGGAAGAGCCAGGGCGCTTTTGGCCACCGCCTCCGCCAGAGCCTCTATCAGATCGAAACTTGTAGATTTGGCCACCTGAGCTGCGAGATGACCGAGCTCTGAATAATCGACGGTGAGACCGAGGCTATCCTCTGTCCCAGCTGACCGGAAATCGCCATAGACAGCTATGTCTATCTCGAACGGCTGAGGATTCACCTTCTCAGATGCAAGCACGCCATGGGTGGCGGTCACCCTTATCCCGTCTATGAAGACCCTATCCATCACGGCTTTTCTTTGTCGGGTTGCTCCGGACGCCATGACAAAAAGCTGAGGAGCTCCCTCGTCTCAGAAACATCGTGAACCCTCATCATCGTTGCACCGTGCGTGAAGCACCATGCGCAGGAAGCCACTGAAGCCTCAGTTCGCTCAATGGGTGGGACTTCAATCCCTTTGGACGCCTTCGCGATCCTGCCTAGAAACGCCTTCCTCGAAGTTCCGACCAACATAGGCACACCGAGTTGACTCAAGCTATCGAGTCGAGACAGAAGGGCGAGATTATGTGCGAAGTCCTTGCCAAAGCCAATGCCAGGATCGATCCACACTTCTGGAACCCCCAGATCGCGCGCCCAGGCAATCTTCTGCTTGAGGTATTCGCAGACCTCTCCTACCACATCTCCGTAGTGAGGGTTCTTCTGCATTGACTGGGGACTCCCTTGCATGTGCATTGCCACCCAGCCGACACCATAGCTCGCCGCAACCTCAGCCAGGGTGGCGCTTATATCATTGATCAGTGTGGCTCCAGCCTCTACCGCTCTGGCCGCCACTTCAGCCTTGAAGGTATCCACCGATACCCTGAAGCTCTTGGACAACTCTGCTATGACCGGTATAACCCGCCTGAGTTCCTCCTCTACCGGCACCGGAGCGGCACCAGGCCGTGACGATTCTCCGCCCACGTCTATGATGTCTGCCCCCATCTCGGCTAGCAAATAGCCGCGCTCTATCGCGGCCCCGATCTCGAAAAACCGTCCTCCGTCCGAAAATGAGTCCGGAGTGACATTCAAGATCCCCATTATTCCGCGCTGACGCCCCAACGCCGCCTCAGAAAAGGCTGTACCTCTAGTGACTTGCATCGCGGCCCTTGGTGATCAGCTCTAGCGCCTCCGCCCTAGTGACGCCATCCCTTTTGAAGGCACCTCGAACAGCTGAGGTCATCGCTCTCGACCCAACCTTCTTCGATCCGCGCATGGACATGCAAAGATGCTCCGCCTCGACCACCACCAGCACGCCTTTTGGCTTCATATGCTCTTGGATCGCGTTGGCAATCTCTGTCGTGAAGCGCTCCTGAACCTGCAGCCTTTTCGACACCCCGTCCACCAGCCGGGCGATCCCCGAAAGGCCTGCAATCTGTCCGGACTCGTTTGGGATATAAGCCACATGAACAACTCCAAAAAAGGGCAGCAAATGATGCTCGCAGAGCGAGAAGAAGGAGATGTCGCGCAAGAGCACCATCTCTTCGTGACCCGCCGGAAACATCGACCCCAGGAAACTCCCGCTCTCTTGGTTGGTTCCCGAAAGCAACTCCTCGAACATCTGCGCAACTCGAGAAGGCGTCTGCTTCAGGCCCTCCCGGCCCGGGTCTTCACCCATGGCCTCGAGAAGTTCGGCTACGAGCTCCTGAACCCTCTCTCTCTGAAATCTCCTCGCAAGAGCCTCACCTGCTGATCCATGAGCCACGCCAAGTACCTCTGATCTCACCCTTTATACACCGCGATATGAGGAAGGTTGCGGTATCTTTCAGCCAGGTCTAGGCCATAGCCGACGACGAACACCCGCGGTATCACAAATCCAGTGTAGGCAACTTCAAGTCCATCAGGCTGCATTCCATCTTTGACCAGCAACGCACAAACCTCGACCGAGCTTGCATTACGCGCCCGAAGGTTGCGAACGAGGTAAGAGAGCGTAAGGCCAGAGTCAACCACATCTTCGACAATTAGAACGTCCTTGCCGGTAAGGTCAAGATCTAAGTCCTTGACGATTCTGACCACGCCTGACGTCTTGGTTGTAACCCCGTACGAAGAGACAGCCATGAAGTCGACCTCGACCGGTAAATTCACGGCTCGAGCAAGGTCAGCTATGAAGAAAAGGGCTCCTTTGAGCACGCCAACCATGAGCAAAGATCGGTTTCGATAATCCTTGGCGATTATGTCGCCCAGCTTTGAAATCTTCTCCTGAATCTGCGTTGAAGTGAGCAGGATCTCACCTAGTGCTGGATCGAAATCCGCCCAACTGGCACTTGTAGATGAATCTAGTTCCATGACATGAATCAACTTAGTGCATCAAAGCTGGCACAAGACGACGAAATGCCAAAGATGGTGGAGCATCTTTGGTCAGGTTATCTCGAACTTCGAAAGCTTGCCCTTGGAACGCCTAACCCTGATCGATCCTGGAAGATCAGTTGCCAACTTCTCCCCTCTTGCCACCTTCAAAACTTCCTGCGCGTGCTCGTAAGAAAGACTATGACCTTGCTCATCCGTCAGCCAGCGCCTTATCGCCTCTGTCGCAATCACCTCATCAGCAGCTGCGAGCTCCTTTGCGTCTGTAGGATCGAGCATTTCCGCCTGGGAGGTGATGTACTTGGACACCTGCTGTAGGATTCTGGCAGTCCTGGCAAGGATCGGCACGACGTCTCTTTTAGATACATCCGAAAGGAGTGGGATCACCTCGTGCCTTACTCGATTTCTGACGAACTTCGGATCGTTGTTGGACTCATCCAAGAGAAAGTCGATCGAGAGGGCTGTGCAAATCGCCTCTGTCTCATGTCGTCTCAAATCAAGGATTGGGTGTTCTGGACCGACCGATATGGAACCGAGTCCATGGACGCCAGCACCTCGAATCAGATTGATGATCATCGTCTCGCTGAGATCATCCGCAGTGTGCCCAGTAGCCACTCCAGCAATGAAGATCGAACGGCGCATCTCCCGTGCCCTCTCCTCGAGATTTGGACCAGGCTCAATGTGTCTATGGAACACCTCGCACATCACCGAAAAGGCGTCCGCAAGGTGCTTTACCGCAGCGGCCTCACTCCCCGATGTGGGACGCAGCTCGTGATCCAGATGCCACACGCGAAGGTTCGAACTGAAAAGATATCCAAGTATCAAAAGGGCAACAGAATCGGCACCCCCTGACACAGCAACCTCGATCAGACCTGACTGCGGGTGAGGAGCGAACGCACAACGCTTGAGCAACCCATCCGGATCCAAGCCCGCCTGGCCAAGCCTTCCTCTGATGAAATCAGCCTTTTGCGCAGGCTCTATGCTGGACAGCTGCTCAATGCTCACCAGGCAAAAGCATACAGTCTCGAATTCCATAGGTGTCTATCCGCTCGCATGAGCAGCACACATAGTAGTATTCGCTTGCTGCTCACCCGGTTGCCTGGTTGGCGACCTAGCCCGTCTGTAATTGGGCGTGATAGTCCTGGCCGCTCTTTCACCTGGCGTCTAAGTCTCTCGGCAGCGCCGGAACTCAACCCCCAACGCTTCTCGAATCTCTCGTCGATGTGCAGGAGGACAGTCTTCCTGCCAAACCCGAGATCAGGCACTCCCTGCGAACCGCTGGGAGATAACGCGTGATCCGTAGGTATCGGCATTTAGACGCTTGTGGCAGAACCCACACAAAGTGTGCACCCTTGCGATTATGTTTGTCTACGAACCCGCACCCCGAGCATTCGCGCCTGGTGTGGGCAGGGTTGACCTCGTGGACGGCAACCCCGAGAGTCTCAGTGATAGACGCGGGCTTCCGCTTTATCGCCGCTCGTCCGGCTCTAGCAAGTATCCGGTTCATCTGCCGAGACATCCCGCCGTCACGAAAATCAAGCATTTCGACAGTGATCGACCGTGGTACATGGATCTCGATGAGCCGGTTAATTACCCTGCCTGCCTCGTTGAGTACGTACTCCCGAATGCATTGATTGAAGCGCTGGAACCGGCGATTGGTTTTGAGCTTAATAACCTGGCGCTGAAGCTGGGCAGTGAGCTTGGTGAGCTGGATATCGATCTTAGCCAGCTACGGTTAGAGGCTCCGTCCCAACTGGTCTCCGAGATCAGTGGCGAACATCGAGTTGAGTCACCAGTCCAGACTCAGGTCAACACCGTCGGTTCTTGCCTATGCTTTCTCACACCTCTTTACCAAAGAGATTTTCACTTCGCCATCGCCAGATAAAGTTATCTGAGCAAAATTGGACAGCTCACCGGAAGCATCGTTAAAGAATCGGTTGGCACCAAGCGGTATCCACGCAGGATAACCCTCATCAAGCGTGGAGACGCGGACCCACAAATCGTGTGCCACGCCAGCGGATTGTTTCACCTGCGCGACAGTTCCGTCAAGCATCATGATTCGGGACCGCCACAATTGAGGCATGGATACTATGTGATTACGAACGTATTTCGTTATCGCACGGAGTAGGACTAACGCCTCGGGCAATGCTAAACGACGTCCCTTGGTTGCTACACGGGTACCATCCTTGTATTCCCACACCGGCACAGTCGTCTGCTTCGATGTCTGATATTGAGCTCCGCACTTGTTCAGCCACCACAGGTCGGTTTTGGTCTCATCGGAAAGGTTGGATCGGGCGATTATGTCACGGATAACCGCCTTAGAGAGTTCCAGCCAAGAATCGAGGCCCGCTACAATCTGGTTTTGGACCGGCCTTTTGTACCACTGTGACAACTCTGTTGTGAACTGTCCAGGTTCCCGACGGTTCCAGAACCTCTCACCACCTTGGACGAAGGCCCGCATCTGGTTGGACTGGATAATCTTCATAGCCGTCTGGTACTCAAATAGCACGCTAGCCACCCGTTTGACATTGCCGGGGTTAGTCCGGTTCTCCAACCGATAGGCACGCACCACTGGCAGCTTCGGGGTTGTGTCGTTCTTCCTTTTTGCCCGAGCGTAAAAAGTTGTCGTCACGACTAAACCTCATCCTCGACAGCAAGGTCAACCGGCACCGTCATTGCCACGTTCGCTCGCTTGCTGCGGCGCTTGGCAGATCGGAGACCGTACATTATGACCGCAAAGCTGTAGACAATCGCCATGAGGTCGATCATCAGGTCCGAAGTATCGTCTTGGGCAGGGTCGGCGACATCGATCTTCTTCCCCTGTGCCGCCACCAACGTCTCAAACCACCCCAATCCGACCTGGCTGAGCCGGTCTTTGTGTTCGACAACCACGGTCTCCCATTCTGGATAGACAGCAGCTTGGTCAGCGCGGTCGGGGTGGTCGTTCACACCGGAGGCGACCTCCTTCACGACGGCGACCACCTGATACCCACGGGCGTTGGCATAGGCGACCAACCGTTCTGCTTGTCGTTTCAAGTCATCTCTCTGTGGGTGGGACGACACCCGCACGTGCACTGCTGCCATCGGTAACAGCATTGATTCCGGCTCAGGAACAAGGATGTGGCCACACGAGTCGAGGGTGGCGCATGGGACGCCCTTTGCGGAACCTATCCCATGCGGCGCGTTATCCGATATCTTCCCGCTTGGCATGCGTGGACAACTTCACATAACCAGTGCAATCGGTTATGGATGTGACGCCGCTGCTTTATCTTTACTCTTCTATGATTCGAGGAACTTGTGGATGACACCACGGTGCCAGCCTCGAACCCACCACACGGCAAGTTGGCTAGATCTCAGCGGGACCGCCTGCTGATCTGGCACTCAATCGTTCGATCCAAAGAGCGGGCTCTCGGATCTCGGCGATGTCAGGGAGATTTTCTGGCCGCTCCCACACCCTTTGAAATAGTTCTGTCCCACCCGCCTCTTCAACGGTGGTCACGAACTTCGCACCCTCCCGGTACTGCCGCATCTTAGCGTCCGTCCCCAGCAACTGCGATATCAGCTTGGCCACACCACGCTGAGAACTTCTACGCTTTGCGAACACATCGGCGAATCGTACCGATTCCACGATGTCATTCGCGCCAGCTCTGTTCATAACCACATCACCGTGACCTTCGAGAAGTGACATCAAGCCGGTCATTTTGTTAAGGACTACCATCTGTTCTGGAGATGCAAAGATACCGATCGGCCCATTCTCGTCCAGAGGATTTCGACCCTCGCGAACCTCGTCGAAGACCTTTTTCAAGGCCGCTAGGAACGCGCTCGGATCGGGATTGGCTAACGATATCGACTCCTGCACCAAACTCCTGAAGTAATCTCGCATCCACGGAACACCATTGAACTGGGCCCTGTGGGTCAGTTCATGTAAAGCGATCCAGTGCCTGAACTGCTGCTGATCAAAGCCGTATTTCATCTCGATAGCTATGATGTTCGGAGCAACAAAATAGACCTGGCCCTCATCAAGGTTACCGCTGGCATCGGCGAGGATGACGTCAAACTGACCAAGAACTTTCGACGAAAACCAGCCAAGAATAGCGCCCAGTTGCACACCTGCCATTCCAGCACTCACATTTGATATTCTCCAGCGGGGAAGTCTTTCGGCGAGCTGATCCAAGACTGGAGTAAGAGTGGCTTTAAATGAGAGTATGTTCGCCTGGGCCCACTCGGATCTCGACATGACAAGCGGCCTTGCCGAGCCGACAACTCTGAGACCTGTTGCGACCGCGACCTGAGCTTCGGCATCTGAGAAAACCGACAGCAGATCGGATTCCAATATCTCGACCTCAGACCTGGGCGGCTCAGGAAAATGCCCTGAAACACTTTTTGCAACTCGGGAGGCAATCTCCCAAGAAATTACGTCAGGCATGACTCCCCATTTGAACCATTAAGTTGTTCCCTCAGGCGATCTTACGCCCTCTGGTACGGGGAACGGTTATCGGCTGGTGTAGATAGCAGTACTTCCCACGATTGTAGATCGACAGTTTCGTGTCACATCCTGACTCATTGCACACACGATCCTTTGCGTAAGCTTTCGACGGCTTATCGCCGCGCACTACTGTCGTTGCGCCAATAGCTTCTGTAGTTGCCATATTTTGTTTAACTTTGACGAAAGAAATTAAATTCCAGATTATTCCGATTCAACGAACTCAGACTTGGAATCGAAAATAGCTAAACAACCCTGCCGTGCCTAAGAATTGCAGCAACTTTTGCCCTCAGTTCGTCTGGACATCGATCTCGTAACTTCGACGCAACCATTGTCCGAAGCTCGGATTCGAACTCGAAGGCCTCGAGACAGGGAGAACACTCATCTAGATGCTCCCTGATCTTCTCCCTCCGCTCGTGCGTCAGCTCACCGTCCAGAAATGTGTAGAGGCGAGCAATTGTCTCTTGACATTCACCGCCCGAATTAGTTGTGTGAGACTCGTCCACCATCACCTTTACCCAAACCCCTGCGCATGCCTACGTCAACTAGCGCCTTTTGCAGTGCCTTTCGTCCCCGATGTAGCCGACTCATAACCGTACCTAAAGGAACTCCGACAATCTCGGAAATCTCCCTATATGAAAAACCTTCTACATCTGATAACAACACAGCAATACGAAACTGTTCCGGAAGTGACTCAATTGCCTCTTTGACATCGGTATCTGTAAATCTCTCCAGAACCTCTTCTTCAGCGCTTTTTCCTGTGGTTCCCCCCTCGAGGGCGCCAATTCTACGGTACAGATAAAGATCCTCTATGTCATCCAGTCCGCTCTCGTCAGGCCGCCTTTGCTTTGCCCGGTAAGAGTTGATGAACGTATTCGTCAGAATCCTATACATCCAGGCCTTCAAGTTGGTCCCTTGCTGGAAGGTGCCAAAACCCTTGTACGCCTTTAAATACGTTTCTTGAAGCAGATCCTCGGCATCAGCCGCATTCCTAGTCAACCGCAAAGCAGCGCCGTAGAGAGCATCCATGTACTCTCCTGCCTGTTCCGCAAATTTTTCCTGATCAGCCACCAAAGTAACCGTAGCCGATGTTGTTGAATCTGACACCAAAGAAGTAAACAATTTAATTGGAATTTAAATTCCAAAAATGGAATCGATTTCTGAGAAGACGAGACCTTGACGTCGTCGGAGTCTCACACGGCTTCAATAGAACTATTGTTGCTGATCCAACGGTCAGCTACCGAGATGAAGTGGTGAAAGTGCTCGATAAAGTTTCAATGCCCTCATATCTGCGAGCATTGGCGCATGAATAGCGAATGGACGCACTTCACCGGAGATCTGCTAAAGCACCCGAGAGCGCAGGCTAGCCTGTCCCAACGCAAACTGGCAGCACTGGCAGGAGTTGGCGACGCTTAGGTTGCTCGGATAGAGACCTGCCGAGTTCAAGCGAGCATCCCAGTTGGACCGCTCTGGGCAGGTTTTAGCACGAGAAGGTCAAAGCTTTCGAAGTTCCCGAAAGGGAAATGCGGGTCTGCAAGGTATGGCCACAGTTCAGGGGCGACAATTGGAAGAATGCTGTATCTAATTTCCCTAGTATTCTACGTCTCGTCGTTTCTATTTAGCCTATTCCATCTGGCAATAGTAATCTGGGGCTGTGACTTGGCCATTGCTAAATTGTCAAGCTGGTACAGAGACTGGCGCGAAGACGGACGCGAGGAGTGGAGTAACCGGCTGGCCTTGGGTTCTGGAAGATCGAGCAGGAGAGTGCTCGCATGGCCATAGCGATAATTGATGATGTCTGCTGCGTGAGATCAAAATCCGATGAAGAATTCCACCCTTCTTCTGATTCTGGACTTGGGAGACATCTGAGGATCAGGGGATGTGTCGGCTTCGCTGCGGCGGTCATTGTTTTGGCTGCCTGCGGTTCTACAGCCTCCGCGAACACCCCGAAATCTTCGAAATACGTGGCCGTCTCATCAACTGCGATGCCAAAAGCATCGGCAATGACACGAAACCAGACAAATGCCACTGACTCTTCATCTTCGACGACACAGACGCCACCGGGCCTGACTACAGTCACAGCATCAACATCAAAAAAGAGTTCTGTCCCCTCTGCGCCTGGGCAAGCTGGCCTTGAGTATGGACCGGGTCCCCAGGCAACGTATGAAGTTCAACCTCAACCTTTCCCTGGCTCCTGCCACTACACCTTTGAAGGTACCGATCCACTCCCTGATCCTCGCTGTACACCAGGGGCGCTGAATCCCAACGTTACGCAGAGCACAATCAGCTCCACCATTTGCGAAAGCGGCTACACATCTTCAATCAGACCGCCAGAAAGCGTCACTGAGCCCGAAAAACGAGATTCTGCAAGCGCATATAGTTACACTGGATCATTTTCGACAGCTGAATACGACCACTTGGTCCCTCTGGAACTAGGAGGTGACCCCAATGATCCAGCCAACCTCTGGATTGAACCCAACGACAATCCCAATGCCACTTCGTTCGTCAACTCCAAGGACAATCTCGAGAATCGCCTCCGGAGCCTTGTTTGCGCGGGGGGACTGTCACTTTCGACAGCGCAAAAAGCAATCGCTTCCAACTGGGTAGTTGCCTATCGGACATATGTCGGCAACCTGCCGTCCTATTCAGTGTCAACCACGTCTTTGCCAGTGCATAATGCAAGCTGCACCGCAAGCGCAGTGCTGGCAAATGATGGGTACAGAGGTGACTACTACGTAACGATCAATTCCAATCAACCGGACCAGAAGGCCACCGCCAGCGACGCCGGAAATAGATGGAGCGACTACACGAATTCCTCAGGGTATGTCCGAATACTGCTCTACTATACGTCGCCAGGTGAACAGATCAACGTGACAGTCGGTAGTGCCTCCTGTTCTACGACGGCTTAGCTAGTGCTACCTGGACTTGGCCTACCAATTGAGAAATCAGCGAGAAGCACGACTCATTATCGTGGAGCTCAGGCAAAACTGAGTTCATTTCCACCTTCCCGCTTTAGCGAAGCTCAGTCAGAATGCTTCCAGGACTCTTGTCCTCCGAGGCTGCTTCGCAAAGCGGACGGGACATTGCCAATCGGCTCCAATTATCAAGCGGGACAAGAAGCCCGCGGTGCTGATCCGCCTTGTCAAACGCCCTGTGCCACTGCAATATTTCTTCGCCTGGGTTGTGGTGCGAAGGGTTTTAGGTTGTCAATGCCCCAGCGATAGCAGAAGTCCCCAAACTCTTCTCCGTCGTAAGCATGAGCGCTGTACAGAAGTACAATAGGCTCCAACGCGTCAACAAGTCCTTCAGTGGCAACGTCGGTTGCATATATTTCGCCAAGACGATTACCTGCCCTATCGGCACATAAATAGATGTCATAGGACCGCTTCGACCGGCCCACTATGCCTATCTCGCCAAGGTAAGGCCGGGCGCATCCGTTTGGGCAGCCAGTCATCCGTATCTCGATGTCCAGGTGCGAAAGGCTGAGGTCATCGAGGAGCTGGTTGAAGGACTCGAGAAATGTTGGAAGAAACCTCTCTGACTCAGTCAGCGCGAGGCCGCATGTGGGCAACGCGGGACATGCAAATGCCGAACGCGAGATACCAGTGTATTCCTCCGCAAGTTTGATCCCGAAGGAGTTCAGGATGGCGAGGATTTCATTACGTGCGATCTCAGGGATATGGGTGAGAATGACGTCCTCCTTTGCCGTGAATCGCACCGAAAGATTGAACTTGGTAACTAATTCTCTGATGGCAGTCCTATAGGCTCCGCCAACCGTATCGGCAATTCGGCCACTCGGTACTTTGATGCCATAAGCGAGGTGATCTTCGGACTGCTCGATCCAGCCCAGATGATCGCAGCTGTTGGGGAACTTTATATGGTCGAGCTTATGAAGCACAAGCCCTGTGCGTCTCTCGGCCTCCTTGCGTAACCTGTCAGTACCCCACTCCTCTACCAGATATTTGAATCTCGCATGAGAGCGGTCAGCCCGGTTCCCATGATCACGCTGTATTGAAATAATTGCGTCAATTATCTCAAATAGATCTTGTCTTGGTACCGATGTGAACGGCTTTGCCAACAGAGGCTTTGTGGTGTCGTCAGAATGCGATCGTCCCAAGCCGCCCCCCACGAAAACGTGAATCAACTTAGGATCCTGCTCGTCAATAACCAGAGCAAGGTCGCACGATAACACATCAATGCAGTTGTCCAACGTTGTCGCAAGGCCAATCTTGAATTTACGCGGAAGATAGGATGCGCCGTACAATGGTTCATTCGGACCAGCGGAGCCGACTGAGTGGCTTCCAGCGATTCTCTCTCCATCCAGCCAGATCTCGTAATATGCGCTTGACGCAGGCTTGTAGCGCTCCGATATTTGATCGGCTAATTCACCCAGTTCCAATGCCTCAACCTCCGGTGCCGGAGATGGGCACGCGGTAACGTTTCTGACCACGTCGCCACAACCACCGTAGCTAGAGAGGAGCACTTCGTTAACTTTTCGAATAAGTGATTTAATGTTTTGCTTGGTCACGAAGTGGAACTGGATTCCTTGCCGCGTGGTGACTCTGAGGGTTCGATTGCCGAATGCCTCTGCGAGTTCGTCAGCTGCCAGGTACTGTTCCGGTGAGAGTCTTCCTCCTGGAATCGCCAGGCGTATCATGCAAATATGTTCAACGTCCAGCCCGACACGTTTTCTGTCAGCTCGGACATCTCGATTATCCTGGTTATAGATACCATGGAATTTCAATAGCTGTTCAGATTCGCCTGAAAAATTGGGCAGACCGTTCGAAAGTTCTTCAATGATTTTTCCCCTCAATTCATTGCTGGCCTGCTTTATCAGTTCCACATTCGATTCTTTGGCTCGGTCCTGTGATGTCCTGATAGTCATCTTTTCCTCCTGTGGCTAGTGTCCTTCGTGACGAAAAATGTGGAAATATCTTTCGGCGATGCCATGTGTTTGAGCCCTTCCGGGATGCCGTAGATGCTGTCAGCTTTGGTAAGCACGTCTCAGAACCTCTGCAACTTCAGGGCGTGAAAATTCCGGTGGCAAATCTTCACCGTTTGTCAGTAGTTCGCGCACTTTCGTGCCTGAAAGTGACACGTGCAATTCCGGCCCGTGGGGACACGTTCTCTTTGACGCTACCTGACGGCAAACAGTGCAATAGAAACTATGTTCAAACTTCAAAATGTGGATATCGAGTTCTCCCGGGACGATCGTGTCGAAAATCTCTTGAGCTGCGTAGGTCGAATAGTAATTTCCCACTCCGGCATGATCTCGCCCCACTATGAAGTGTGTGCATCCATAGTTCTTTCTCGATATGGCATGGAGGATCGCCTCCTTAGGTCCCGCATAGCGCATGGCAGCTGGATAAACGCCAAGAAGAGTCCTGTCACTGGGGTAGTACCGGTCGAGCAGCACGGAATAGGCTGCCATGCGCGTGGGCACTGGCACATCGTCACTTTTAGTCTGGCCCACCAGCGGGTTCAAGAAAAGGCCGTCCACTACCTCAAGAGCAATCTTGTGAAGATATTCGTGGGCTCTATGAACAGGATTTCGGGTCTGAAATGCAGCTACCGACTTCCATTTCCGCTCCCCGAAGGCCTTTCTCGTCTGAGCCGGGGTTAAATATTCAGGCCCATCATATCCAAGTATGGTTGCATGAATCGACAGCGTGCCGGTTATGGCTCCATCCCCGCCCGAATAGAGAAGTTTGACGCCGGGATGGTCCTCTGAAGTGGTTCCATATATTCTTGAAGCCTCCAATTCAAGATCCAGCTTGAAGATTTCACCGATTTCTAGCGTTGCTACTTGCTCCAGATCATGGGTCAGTTCGAGGTATTTTGCGCTTGGCTCTATCTGCTCCGAGCGAAACTGGAAGACTATCGGTATCGGCCAGAGTGTGCCGTCTATCAAATGCATCGATTCGATGACCGAAAAGTAATTAGACTTGCCCATGAATGTCTCAAGCGGTGAATATGCACCTATTGCGATCATTTCCAGATCTGCATATTGACGCGGCGTAAGTTCCCAGTGGACCGCATGGGAGCGTCTACGCTGAGGAACGACTGAAAGTTCCTTTAGCGTCCCGCCGTGCGGGCTGTTGAGATCTTGTAAAGTCATGAATGCATCTCCTCCCTTTTGTCGTATAAGCCGGTAGCAACTGCAAAAACTGTTTGTGACTCCCGCATTTCTAAAGATCTGCCAGGCCCGGTTCCGGTGATCCGAGTGAGCCCCATAGGCCGCATTCGGTTCTCCCCTGCCCTAAGAATCGCCCGGATCGCTGGCTATCCCCGGGACGAACCGCGTTAGTGCAGGGCCAACAGCCCATTGAAAGAAACCCGCTTACATAGAGTGGATGGATTTCCAAGTGGTTCGATTTCGCATATTCCTCCAAATCAAGGAGAGAAAAACTCACCAGAGGATTTATGTGGGCAGGGGAACCCTCTTCAACAACCTGCAGTCCAGACCTTCCTTTGGCACTTTCCCTTGTCCTCGCATTGATCAGAGCGGAGGGTTTGGTTACCGAGAGGTACTCGTCCAGCGGCGCAATCTTATTGGTCTGGCAGCACTTGACTGGATCGGTCTCAAAAAGAAATCCGGTTTCGGCCTTGGGACTCAATTTCACGAAGGATATGCGGCTGTATCTAGTTTCCAGATCCTGCCAAAAGTGGAGGGTTTCGGGAAAATGGTAACCTGTGTCGACAAAAATCAATTTCCCAGTGAACCCCGCCTTTGAGGCTATATCCAACAGGACCGTGCCGGAAAGATTCAGGCCAGTGGTCATGACCACGTCGTCGTACTTCGCAAGTGACCAGCGGATGATTCCCTCGGCTTCGCTCGCATCAATCCCGGACAACTGTGCCCTCCTTTACAAGAAGATTGAGCACTTCCTCCACCGATCCGAAAAGCTGCGTGCCGTCAGTGTCCAGGTGAAGAGCAGGGAACTCAGGCCTTTCATAGGGATCGTCAACACCGGTCAGGTTCTTTATTTCGCCGAGTCGTGCGCGTCTGTAAAGACCTTTGGTGTCGCGCCGTTCCAATACTGGCAAGGGGGCGTCGACAAAGATCTCATATCCCCTCGCGAATGAACTGATGGCGCTGTCCCGTGAATCCCGGTAAGGGCTTATCGCGGAGACGAGCACCACTATTCCATTCTTGGCAAGGAGGTTTGCAACGAAAGCAATGCGCTTAACCTGGAGATCGCGATCTTTTTTCGAGAATCCAAGATCGCTTGAGAGCGTTGCCCTCACCTCGTCACCGTCAAGCAGCTCCGCTCTTACATCGTGCCTTATTAGATTTGCTTGAACCTCTTTGGCTATAGTGGTTTTCCCGGCTCCGGAAAGTCCGGTGAACCACAGTACCGGGGCATGTTCTGCCATGAAATACTCCATCGGTGTAATTATCAGCTTGCCGCAACTAACTAAGAGTTAGATCTGCTTCCTGCCGATCGGTTGTCTAAGAAATTGTCGGTGAAAGGAGTTATAGGCAGGGTTTCATTGTCGTCGGGTTGGACGCCGGCTGCGAATGCCAGGCCAAATGATGGTGCCTGCTCCTGCTGCAAACTTGGGTGCGCCAACTCTGTTTCTGTAAGCCGTCGAAGCCTGACCCGATTTTCCAAACCGGTCCAGTCGAAATCAAACGTTGAACGGCCAGAGGACTTGAGCAGCCGTCTAGTAGAGATAAAGGTATCGAGTACAGCAATGTCTTCGATACCGACCTGGTTTGCCAACCGGGTGCTCAGCCTGGAGGCAAAGGCTGGAGAGGCGCCTTTGGTGGACACGGCAATCTCAATGCGCGGATCGACTCGTCTTACGGCAACGTGGTAGAAATTCGATGTGGGCTTTTCATCCAACGTATTCAATAGAAACCCAAATCTTCTGGACTTCTTGAAAAGCCACTCGTTAATTGCCCTGTTCCTGTCGGTGGCGATGACCAGAAAGATGCCTTTCAAATTGCGGACCCGCAGTCTAGGTTGATAGCAGAAATTAACCCCCTTGAGCTGGGCTCCCAAGCCGGGGTTCGAGGTTGAAACAAGGGTCACCCGCGCTCCCTCGAGGCAAAGGGTTTCGGATCTGGAGACGGCTTCATAACTTGATCCAATCACCAGCACGGTCATATCCTTCAAGTCAAGTGAGATCATCATGCTGGTAATCCCCCGTGATCAAAAGCTCTCGCTGAGGCACTTTGGGTGCAAAGTACTTTCCCTGACACTGGGAGTCTGGCGCATGGTGGGTAAATGGCCTGCATGCAGGAACTAAACACTCGAGCTGATGCTTCAGTTGCTAATTCTGAATTTGGCATATTCCCACCCCTGTCCGACTCATTAGAAACACTCTAAACGCTCAATTTCAATTCCTGACTAATCCGATCAGATTTTAAGGGAATAGTTCAAGAGAAATTATAAATCGTGGTGTAGCAGCACTGGAGGTTCGGTGAACTAAGTGATCAGGTTCCGTTCCGCTGCGTCCTCGATTTCTTGTTGTGGCGAGCTGCGCCCGTTATGCTTTCAGGTACTTGATCTCGCTCGAAGCAGATTCGTGATGAGAGGCTTCTCATCACGCTCTCTGCTCCAGGATCGATATGGAGAGATCGGAATCAGCAATCAGATTGCGAAATGATGTTGAGCTGTCGGCGATCACTGCATCGGATGGTAAAAAGGCTGTGACCGTGTCCCAGGAGACGTTCTTTTCCCTGATCTCAGATGTCTCCTTGTAGTTCAGAAAGAGCTACCGCATCCCGATCTCCCGCTACCGCGAGGTGCATCTCAGGATCTCTTTTTCGAAAAGGTTCTCGATGCACACTGCCAAAAAAGCGTTCGGCATTAGTGGCGTGGCTTACCTTTTCACCAATGACTGGGACATATTGCAAGCGCTAGCAACAGGTGCTGGAAAGACTGTGGCCCATATTGCCGGCGAAGATCTGGCCGAGAACCGGCTACATCTCTCTGCCACAGCCGCGGCCCGAGCTGGGTCCAGTGGTCAATCCTAGCGGCAACGGCGGTCAGAATGGTGGGGCTTATGTATTGGAACCGCTTCGTAGGCCTGGATGTATATCTGACCAGACTGAACATATGCCTTGATGCCTCTCTTGCACTCAAGCTGGTCTTCAGTCTGATAGGTTCTCGAGAAGTGCGTGCAGAACAGGAAAAGGCTACGAAAGCTCATCGAAGGAGGCGACACTCTACGGCATCGGGTGGCTGATTGTGACCTTGCTGTATATAGCGTCCTCGTATACGGCTACGGCGAGGCGACCGTTATCCCACTTGTTCCATCAAATATTGAAAAGCTTGACTCTCCTCGATCGAAAATCCAGGTGCTTCTCCTCCTCGAAGAGGACGATAGCGAGAGTATCGAGGCGGCAAAGAGCACCGCGACGCCCGATTACATGAGAGTCGTGGTCGTTCCAGACGGCAAACCAAGAACCAAAGCCCGTGCTTGCAACATAGGCTTGAGCCTTGCCAGGGAAGAATTGCTGGTAATTTACAACGCAGAGGACCGTCCAGAACCGGCGCAACTCCGCGATGTCGCTTATCGCTTCGATGAACTCTGCCCTGGGTTCGTCTGCCTGCAAGCCCGTCTCAACATACTTCAATTCGACCCAAAATTCCCTTACCCGGATGTTCACCCATGAGTATTCTCTCTGGTTCGACTATTTCCTGCTCGGCGTCGACAAATTTGGACTTGCCTATGCCTCTGGGAGGAGCATCAAACCACTTTAGGATACAGGCTCTTCGTGAGCTTGGCGGATGGGATCCACATAATGTCACCGAAGACGCTGACCTGGGCATACGTTCCATGACCCTTGGCTACAAGGTTGGAACAATCGAATCGACCACATGC